>CAMCEM010000012.1 GCA_945873755.1 Chitinophaga pinensis
ACTAACAACGACTTCTAAATTTTTCATTATTTAAAACTTTTTACAATAATAACTAAGCTAATTACAATAATTTAAAAATAGCTTACAAATACTAATAAAAAAATGTTTTGATATATAAAAAAAAGGCATAAAATTGCGCTGATTTAAAAATCAACCTATTAATTAAAAATAATTTTAATATTTATAAATAAAAAATGTCATATCTTTTCACATCAGAGTCCGTATCAGAAGGACACCCAGACAAAGTAGCTGATCAAATATCAGATGCACTAATTGATAACTTTTTAGCTTTTGATCCACAAAGCAAAGTAGCTTGTGAAACATTAGTTACTACTGGACAAGTAATTTTAGCTGGCGAAGTAAAATCGAAAGCATATTTAGATGTTCAAGAAATTGCACGTCAAGTAATTCGCAAAATTGGTTATACCAAATCAGAATACATGTTTGAAGCTAACTCATGCGGTATTTTATCAGCTATTCACGAGCAATCGGCAGATATAAACCAAGGTGTTGATAAAAAGAAAAAAGAAGAGCAAGGTGCAGGCGACCAAGGAATGATGTTTGGTTATGCAACCAACGAAACTGATAATTACATGCCTTTGGCTTTAGATTTAGCTCATGCTATATTAATTGAATTAGCAGCATTACGCAGAGAAAATAAAGCTATTAAATACTTACGTCCGGATGCTAAAAGCCAAGTAACGTTAGAATACAATGACAAAAACGAACCAATTCGTATTGATGCAATTGTAATTTCAACTCAACACGATGACTTTGATACAGAATCTAAAATGTTGGCTAAAATTAAAAAAGAAATCATTGATATTTTAATTCCTAGAGTTAAAAAGAACTATCCAAAATACGCACATTTATTCAATAACAAAATAAATTACCACATAAACCCAACTGGAAAATTTGTAATAGGTGGACCACATGGAGATACTGGATTGACTGGAAGAAAAATTATAGTTGACACTTATGGTGGTAAAGGCGCACATGGTGGTGGAGCATTTTCAGGTAAAGATCCAAGTAAAGTAGATAGAAGTGCAGCATATGCTACACGTCATATTGCAAAAAACTTAGTTGCTGCGGGTGTTTGTACTGAAGTTTTAGTTCAAGTATCATACGCAATTGGTGTAGCACAACCAATGGGTATTTTTATTGATACCTACGGAACATCAAAAGTAAAAATGAAGGATGGAGAAATAGCTAAAATAGTTGAAAAAACTTTTGATATGACTCCATACGGAATTGAAACTCGTTTAAAATTACGTAATCCTATTTACAGCGAAACTGCAGCTTATGGACACATGGGTAGAAAGAACGAAACTGTTAGTAAAACATTTACTTCACCCGATGGTAAAACAAAAACTGTAAAAGTTGAATTGTTTACATGGGAAAAATTAGATTATGTATCTAAAGTTAAAACTGCTTTTAAATTAAAATAAATTTCAATAAATCTAAAAAGCCATTCGATAATCGAGTGGCTTTTTTTTTGTCAATTTGTATTATTTCAAATGTTATTTTAAAAACAAGCAATTCATCTAAACTATACCACTTTTACAAATAATATAGTACAATGTATTTTGTGTCGGCATAATAGTAAATAAGAATTAAGCCTATTAAATAGGCCTAAATTTTAAATAAAATGGTGTTAAATATTAATTATTTTTTAGGGAAATTTAAAGAACTGTAATTCCTGCACCAAAGGGGTCAATTTTGCGTTAGAAAATGGATTGGTTTATAATAAAAAAAGGCTTCTACAAAATGTAAAAGCCTTTTCTTTTTTTAGAAAACTAAATATTAGTATTCCCACATATCATGTTCTTTTTCGAACAAATCTTGTTTCATTTTTTCACCTTCAAGAATAGCAGCAACACCATTGTCTTTAAATTCTGCTCTTTCTCTTATGTACATATCTTGCTCGTTTGATTGTTTGATAATATAACTCGAAAACATTCTAGCTTCGAACCAATCATCAAAAGTCAATCTGGCAGCATCATTTTGTCTATTAAAAACTTCATAATTAATAAATAAATGTCTTAAGTCCATTTCAGCAGTTGGGTTGGTTGGATCTGGGTCACGTGCATGGTATTTTAAAACACATAAATCCATTTCATTTAACTCTACGCCACCTATTTTAGGAACAAACTGAGGAGCAATAGAAATTATACGAACAAAATAAGTACTCAACTTTTTATCAAAAATCCAATCTTCAACCACTCTAAATTTTTTGATTCTTTCCATAGGATAGAATTTACCATAAACAGTATCTTGAACAGTTTGTTCAGGGTCATTTGGATCTGGATTTTCCACAATAGTTGTATCAACAGTAAATTTTAAAATGTCTTCCATAGTCATTGAACTACTTAATGAATCATTTCGATATGGAACTAATTTACCTTCAATTACAGCATTATAAACAATAACACTCAATGGATTTTTAGGCCACGACATTACTTGATTTTGTTTTTCTCTTACATCAATTATGCGAATAACTCTTTTTGAGCTATTTACATCTGCTTCACGTAAGTAAGGCCAAGCAACAACTTTACGTTCTTTAACCGCCTGACGATTATAAATAAAATCATCATAAACACCTTGCGCTTTTACATTTAAAAACACACAAAGTAATAAACAAATTGATACTATTCTCTTTTTCATAATTTTAATTACATTCAGCAATTACCCCTGTAGGAATTGGTACTAAACCTTGAGGACCTTGCGCTTTAATATCTAAAACATAAACCTTTTCACCTTTCTTAATTGCCTGTAAGAAACCTTTCATTCTAGCAGGAACTAAGTTACTACCATTTACAGCTTCATATTGTGCAGGACCGGTTTTAGGTTGATAAATAATTTTAAAACTTTTTACATCGTATTTAATTCCTTCAAAAGCAAAATCTTTTAAAATTGTAAATACAGCTGCTGCTGATCTTATTTTTGCTATATCAGTTCCGCCACTAACTTCAATTGAACCTAACTGAGGTGTAGGTTTAGGTATATTTTTTACCCTAAATCTCATTTCACCCATTTTTTTTGTTGCATTGTCAGATTTAACTGAAACATTTATAACTAATTCTTTACTAGCATCATTTCCAGGTACAGTTAAATCATATTCCCCATTTTTACCTGTTTTGGTTAAAGTACCTAACGATGAAGTAGCTATTACTTGGCTAGCATCAAAACCAGGAACAGAAATGGCTATAGGATTAGGTATTGCTCTGTAAATTACATTCATTTTAGTAGCAGATACCACAGCTAAAGGCTGAGTTACAAAATATTCTCCTTCAAATGGATATTCTTTTTTGGTTCCATCAATTTGTGTTTGTGTAATAACACCTTTATATTTTTTTTCTCCTTGACCACTAGCCGAAGCTTCATATTTACCAATTCCATTTTCAACATTTACTCTTGAACCGTTAACAGATAAATCGAAAGTAGAGCGTGAACTTGATGCAGCTAAAAATATATCCGCTTCGTATTTGCCACCAGCAATAATATAAGTTCCCTTATTTGGAATAACTTTGGCTTCGAATTGATCAACTACTATATTTACTTTAGTTAAATCTTTTTTCAATTCATCTAATACCTGTGCTTCAGTACTTTTAACATCATTCTCTAGTTTAGTTAATAAAGTAGATACAGCAGCCAAAGGTGAATGTTCAAACAATTCTGATTCCCAAGTTTGAGTACTACCTTTTGAAACATCAGTATTTAAATCGCTTTTAACAACATTTTTTAATTCAGGAGAAAGCACTGATAACATTTCATCTCTCCATTTATTAATATTATTTTTCAGTTCTAAACCTTTTCCTTGTACAATTAATAAATTAGCATGCTTTTCCATATTCGAGGCATCTTCAATCTCGCCATCTGCCTTGCCCTCTTTTCTACCAGAATTTTTAGCACCTGTTCCATCAATTAAATTTGCTTTTAAGTCGCCCAAATATTTCAAAGCAGCTTTAGCCGTTTTATCAACTTTAGCAGCATTAACTTGTGCAGCTTTACCTTTTTCATCTGTTGGATTATTAGAAACATATGAATCAATTGCTTTTAGTATATCAGCATTTTTTTTGTCTATATTTAATCCAGCTTTTTCCATACTCATTTCCACTAAGTGAAAAGCTCTTAAAATTTCGGCTGATACGTTTAATGCCAATAATGCTGTTAGCACTAAGTACATCATATTTATCATTTTCTGCCTTGGGGATACATTTCCTCCTGCCATTTTACTTTATATTTTCTTTTAAAACGATTAAATTAATATTTTTAGTTTAAAATTAAAAGGAATAATTATCCTTTAACATTCATTGCTGATAACATGTTGCCATAAACATTGTTAAGCGATGTTAAATTTTTAGATAATTTATCCATTTCAGTTTTAAATGTTTCAGCTTGTGCATTAGTTTCGTTTAATGTATTTACTGTTTTTGATAAACCACCTACAAATTCATTGATTGATTTTAAATGATTGTTTGATTCAGTAATTTCTAATTCATATACTGAATTTAAAGATGATAAATTTTTTGTCATTCTTTCAACTTGACCAGCATACTCTTTTGAACCTGCACTTGATAAATCTTTTAAACCAATTACATTTTCGTTTAACGAACGGAAACCATTTCCTAAACTATTAATCAAATCTGGACCAATTTTAGCGTCTTCCAACATTTTATCCAATTGTTGAGTCACTCCTAAACCGCCTTTAACAGATTTTTTAGTTTCTTTAGGATCTAAACCTGATAATTCAGGATAAACTAAAGTCCAATCTGGTTCTTGGTGAGGTTTTTCAAAAGCAGAGATTGTAAAAATTGCTGCTTCAGTTAATAATCCAATTGTTAACATTAAATCGGCACCTTTCCAATGCGTAATTTTAAATAATGCTCCAACTATAACTACTGCCGCACCTAAACCATAGGCTTTACCCATGAACGACTTAAATCCTTTGCTTTCTAAGAAACTGTTTGCCATGTCTTTTTAAATTTGTTTTTGTTTTTGAGGTTGTTAAATTTTAAATTATTTTTTGTCTTTGTTTGATCTACCAATATAGCTCATTACACAACGAAAACCGGTGTATGAATTACAGCTATCTTGATATTCGTATGTTCTTGTTCCACATTGTAAATAATATGCAACATCTTTCCACGAACCACCACGAATTACTTTACGTTTTAATGTTTCAGCTATATCTGGATCATCTTCTTTAACTTCAAATTGATAATCTGGATTATTATCGTGTGAAAATAAGTTTGTATTAGTTTCGTATGCTGTACTTGTCCATTCTGCCACATTTCCACTCATGTCATACAGTCCAAAATCGTTTGGAAAATAAGAATTTACTCTAATTGGATAATGACCTCCATCGGAAACATATTCTCCTCTACCTGGCTTATAATTTGCTAAAGAACAGCCTTTTGCATTTTTTACATAATAGTTACCCCAAGGATATAAATTTTGATCTCTGCCACCACGAGCAGCATATTCCCATTCGTATTCGGTTGGTAATCTGAACTCAGTTGTAGTTGGCTCTTCATGTCTATCGTAAAAGCTGTTTAAGTGTTGTGTTCTCCAAAAACTAAAAGCCCTTGCTTGATGCCAACTAACTCCAACTACAGGATAATCATCGTATTTTGGATGCCAAAAGTAAACTTGAGATAATGGCTCATTATAAGAATATGTAAAATCGCGTATGAATACTAAAGTATCAGGATAAATTTTTACAATTTTCTCTTTTTTGAAATCTGCTCTTGAACGTTTGTATGCATCTTGGCGTTTTAAAGCTGCAGCAGCTTTTAAATCAATATAAGTATATTTATATTCTAATTTACGTATGTCTAATTGTTTTTGACGGTAATAACTTTCCGACTCATTATAATACATATCTTGAACAGCACCCATATCAATATTTTTATCAATACGTTTTTCGTAATCTAACACTTGGTAAGTTGTACCTACCCCATTATCAAATTCGCTGGTGTACTCTAACTTAGATCTCATCATAGAGTCAACAACTGCATAAACGAACTGGCGGTATTCGTTATTGGTTATTTCTGTTTCGTCCATATAAAAGGCAGAAACCGAAATTTGCTTGTTAGGAGCTAACATTGCCATAGGAACATCTTGTTCAGTTGCTCCAATATGAATTGAACCAGTAGGTATATAAACCGTACCGATTGGTTGTGGATGGAACCACTGTCTGCGTCCTAATACACCAGTAAGTTCGCCATTTTCGCTACTACATCCGACCAATGCAATGGCAATTACGGTTAACAGAATTAAATTTACTTTCTTCATTTTTCTTTCAAAAATTATAAAATCTAAAAAGGCAAAAATATCAAATATTACTAAAAATACAAGTTTATTAACAATTTTGTGTAAAATGTTTGTTATGTAAACGTGAAATTTTATTTTTTATTATAACATTCTTGGGGTTTTTAATGGATAAAATGGTTTTACTTGTCTTGGTGGAACAGAAATTCCGAAACAATATCTTAGTGAAATTTCATGTGAACCTTGATTGTATGTAACAATATCGCTTGTAATCAAATCGTAACTATACATAAATTGAATAACATTATTTTTAACAGGCAAGTTATAACCAGCTAAAAGTGAAAACTCTTGAGGTGTTCTATATGATAAACCACCAACCAGTGTTTGATTGTAAGTTGCTAAACAATTAAAATCGAAGCTAGTTTTAACTCCATCCGACTTAAAAAATACATTTGGATTAATATCAATGTTTGTCATTCTATAAATACCACCAGTATATGCATAATAGTGTCTGTCTTGTTTGCTATCTCCACCTGTGGGGAAAGTAACAACAGGACTATTTAAGTGTAGTGAAGATAAACCAAAATAAAAATCATCAAAAATACTTAATTGAGGAATTTTATAATATATCCCAAAATCTAAATTGACAGCATTTGCAACAATGTCACCAGTTGGAACAAGTGGATCTCCTGGAGTTAAAGGAACTAATTTAGAACCATTAATACCTTTTTGAATGATACCTACACCCAATCCAAAAGCTAAACTCGATCCATTATTGAAAGGTTGAATATAAGATAAACTTAAAGTAGGGCTTAAAGTATTTGTAAAACCTAAATTATCTCTCCATATATTTAAGCCAATTCCAAATCTTTTAATATTTCCTTGTATTCCAAAGTTAAGAGTAGTAGGTTCATCTCCTCTTCCTACAGGTTTTGCTCCATTTATTTCAGGAGTAAATGCAGTTCCACCTCCATACCCAACCCATTGAGAGCGGTAAGCCAAGTTAACACAAATTCTATCAGGTGTAGAACCTGCAAAACCAGGATTATAAAACAATTTATTATTCATAAATTGAGTTAGTTGAGGATCTTGTTGCGCTTTTAAATGGTTAGCTAAAAAACCAAAAACTAAAACTAATATAGTAAATTTTATTTTCATCAATATACAGGAGTTTTATTATAGTTTTCAATAATAAGGTATTTAATTACAAAAACAAATCATATTTTGTATAGAATAAACGGAAAAAATTATAAAAATGTATATTAAACTAGTAATCAGCAATAAAAAAACCTTATAAACTCAATGTTTACAAGGCTTTGAAATACAAAAAAAGTTTATAATCTACTTTTCTTTGTTTATTTCGATGATAAATTTATCGATAGCAGCAACCATTGAAGGGGTTTCAGGCGTTGGTGCTTGAATATTGGCAGTTAGTTTTTCATCAATTATTGCTTTAATTGTGGTAGCACCCCAAGCAGCAATTACTGTATTATTTTGTTTAAATTCAGGGAAATTTTCAAACAAAGATCGAATGTCGGCAGGACTAAAAAATGATATAATATCATAATTTACATTACTCAAATCCTGTAAATTTGAAGAGATAATTCTATAAAAAAAGGCTTCTTTAAAAGCAATTTTGCTTTTTTTCATAAACTTTTCAATGTCTTGCTTACGCCAATCGCTACAAGCAAATAGAAATTTATCTTTTGCGTGAGTTTTAAACAATGGAAACAATTGTGTTTCGGTTCCTTTTCCTACAAAAATTTTACGTTTTCTAACTTGAATATATTTAGAAAGGTAGTTGGCAATACTTTCATTTACACAAAAGTATTTCATTTCAATAGGCATTTCTATTTTTAACTCTGTACAAACCCTAAAGAAATTATCAACCGAATTACGAGAATTTAGGATAATGGCAGTGTGTTCGAGAATATTAATTTTTTGTGCTCTGAATTCTTTGGGTGTTAGTGCTTGTACTTCAATAAAAGGACGGAAGTCAATTTTTAATCCATGTTTTTTTGCCAAATCAAAGTACGGAGATTTTTCCGTTTCGGGTTTTGGTTGACATACAAGTACACTTTTAACTTTTGTGTTTTTCAACTTAAATAGCTATTTAAAATTTTAATGAATATTAACCAAGGACTGATTTCTAATGCGCAAAGATAAATAAATAAGTAAAAAAAAGGCAATGTACTATTACTTATTTGGTTTGTGAGGTACCTAAAAAGGCGATAAAGAATGGCAGTAAAGAAAATTCCTACCATAGCAAAAAATATGGTTTGTGTTAATTGTAAAGTGTTTACATAAATATAAAACAATGCAAAAAGGATTAAAACAAATCCTAAAAAATTTGAAATTTGAATGATATTAACTACCATTTTAGTTGATGAATTTAAATCGTTTAACAAATAACCAACAATGAAATAAATAATACATTTTATCAAATAAATAATAAAAATTATTAGTGAAACAATCCAAACTAGATTATAATACTCAATATTGTTAAACAATTGGTTGTATTCAAAAAACTGAGTTAATATTAATGAAAAACTAAGAATATAAACTATAAACAAATGAAAAGTAACCCAAGTAAATTTTGAGTCGTTAAAATTTTTTATAGATGATAAAAACAAAATATCGAACATAATTGATGTTGCAGATTCAAAGTTTCGAGGATTTAATAACCTTATTAAAGCAATAAATATTAAAATGCCAATAATATAAAATGCTTTCCATGAATTATTGTTAACAATAGCAGGTTTAATTTGTTTTAAAAATGGCAAATCTCTTTCTATTGCTTGATTTGATAGTAAAATAGTATTTGATAAACCGGGAAGTGAAGAAGTTTTGTTAAAGAAAGACTGAATAATTTTTTCGTTTTTAAATGAATCTAAAAGTGAAAATGAATTGCTTTGTGATATTAAAGTATCGTTTACAAAATAGTTTGTGGAATTGCTAATTGGAGCTGATGAAGTATCCTTTTGTGCAAATGCACATACTATATTCAACATAAAAAACATTATTAAAAAACTCTTTTTAAACTCCATTTATTAAAAATAATTTATATAGCCAAAATGTATTTTTGCAGCGTTCCATTCAATTGGGTTGTTAAATTGTTTTCCAATTGCATAAACTAAAGTAAACAAACCAAGTCCACTTTCAAATAACAAGCCTGTCCCAAAACCAAAAGGATTATCAGACAAATTTAATTTACTTACTTCATTTTTATACCAAGCTTGATTATAAAATAAAAAAACATTCGAATTTTTATTTAATAAATACCTAATTTCAGTGTTAGCAATTGCAAATTTATTTGCAAATATACTTTGTTCATTGAACCCACGAAGAGTTTTTAATCCACCAATTCGAAAAAGTTCGTTTAAATATAAATTTTCGGTTTGAAACCAAGCTCCATTTAGTTCAGTTTTTAAAATAATTTTTGAAGCAATTTTTATATAATCTTCAAATTTTAAAGATGCCTTAAACTGAGTATAACTTAATTTAATTGAGTCGTAAATTGAATAAAAATTACCATTGTCGTTTATTAATTTTAGTGCATTAATACTATTATTTTTAATAATATTTTTGGTGCCAATTGCTAAATCAATTTCAACTAAAAAACCTTTTGAAGGATTAGGAAAATAATCGATTTTAGTTTTTTTAAAACCAATTCCATAAAAATCTTTTTTTACATCGTTAAAATTTGGTATAGCTTTATTTAATCGAATTAAACTGGTGTCGACAGAAATTAATGAAGTAGATTGAGTAGAATAAAACACTTTAAAATAATCTGTTCCAATATATCTGTATTGTATTCCAAAATCGTTTTGTAAATCAAAAAAAGTGGTATCGAATAATAAAAAATTCAACCCATAATCGAGCGAAATTTTTGTATTAAACAAATAGGGATAATTGAACTTTATTTTTAACTCTTGGGAGTTGTTTAAAAAACTTCTGTAATTTAAATCGAACGATTTACCACTTCCTAAAATATTCTGCAATTTTAAATTTAAATCACCTGTGATTAATAATTTTTGGTTAAGACTATTACTTGGAGCAAAGCCAATAATTCCATCAAAACTACTCGCATTTTTATTATTTACATTTAAAATTAATCGTGCTTTATTGCCATAAAAATAAACAACCGATGGTTGATTTAATGATAAATAAGGCAATTCAACAATTCTATTATCGGTTCGTTTTAAAATACTTTCATTATAATATTTTCCAATTTTAATATTGGTGTAATTGGCTAAAAAATTTGTACTTATTTTAGCATTTCCAATAACTTTAATTGAATCGAAAACTATTTGCGGACCTTTATTAAAAATAATATTTGCCGAAATGATATTGCTATCAATTACAACCGAATCAAATTTAATTGAAGCAAATGGATAAGCATTATTTTGAAACCATTCTATTGTTTTTGAAATTTTTTGTTCGAATAAAATTGGATTAAAAACTTGGCTGCTTAATTGATTATTTTTAAAACCTGATGCTGCTAATAAAATATCGTTATTGTAGCTGGAGTTTAATATAATTAACTTAAATTTTTGGTTTAAGTTAATTATAAAATTAACAGAATCGGGAGTTGAAAATTGGAAATAAACATTGGCTAAAATATATGATTTTTGTGTACAAAAATTCAAAATTTCAATGTTTAATTTAGGAAGTAATAAGCTGTCGTTTACTTTTAAAGGCAGGCTTAAAGGGCTTAAAAAACTACTATTTTCATTTCCTAAAATTTTATAATTTATATGAATATTATTTTGACTAAACGCTAATTGGTAAAAAACACAAAACAAACCACATAAATAAATTCGAAAGCGGTTTTTAATTTTTTTCACAATTACTAATTTCCCATTATAAAGTGTAAAAGTTGATTCTAATCGTTCTTTTCAGCTTCATTTATGGCATTTTCTATCATATTAGAAATTGCATTTTTGTCGGCAGGAGTTAAATTTTTTCTAACTAATGATAACTCTTTCAATTTTTCATATACTACTTTTTTCTTGGCTTCTAAAGCAATATAACTAATAAAATTACCATTTTTGTTTTTATACGTTTTATCGCCAATTATTGAAATATTAACTATAGTTTGGCTTAAAACTTCGCGTGTTATTTGCTGAAAACGTGTACTAAAATCACCAAGGTTTTCACTTATCTGTCTTTCGGCACTGTAGTTTTCAGCTACTTGATTAATTTGTGTTTGTACAAAAGATGCCAAACGTTGCTTAGCTAGCAATAATGCCTTGCTTTTAGCTGTTTCTGCATCTCTACTTTCACCACTCCCTGTTGCTCTAAAAAAACGTCTACTTCCTTGGTAACTACTACCTTCAAAAGGACCTTTTACTTGGGTTAATCCTTTTGGAGCTCCACAACTTATAACAATTAATGCTGTTAGTATTGTAATTGAAAATATTTTTTTCATGTTTAATATTATCTGATTTTTATTTTTTAAAGAAATTATTGTGCCAAATATAAAAATATTATTCTTCTAAATCGTATTGTTTAATTTTTCGGTATAACGTTCGTTCTGAAATACCAAGTTCGTTTGCTGCTTTTTTGCGCCTTCCTCTATATTTTTCTAAAGCTTTTTTAATTAACTCAATTTCTTTGTGTTCTATTGATAAACTTTCGGGTTCTGGATTTTGTAAAACGGGTATATCAATTATATTATTTGGTTTTGAATAATTATTTTGTATTGAATTATTTTGATTAGTATTGTTTTGATACATTCCAGGGTTAAAAATGCTATTTTCATTTGGCTTCATTCCAAAATCTTCAGGACTCATTGTTGTTTTTCCGTTTTGCATCATTTCAAAAACAACACCTTTCAAATCACTTAAGTCTTTGCGAAGCTCGAACAAAACTTTATAAAAAATATCTCGTTCACTCATTTGGTTTGCGTCTGCTGCATTTACCATTAAAGCTGGTAAACTGGGGCGTTCGGGTGGTAAAACTTGCGATAATTCAAATGCATTTACATTTTTATCTTCATCTAAAACTGATAACTGCTCTGCAATATTTTTTAACTGACGAATATTTCCTGGCCACCTGTAAGCAGCTAAAATATTTTGTGCTTCAGCATCTAACATTACTGGCTTCGACTTATATTTTTCAGAAAAATCGGCACTGAATTTACGGAACAATAAATTAATATCTTCCTTCCGCTCACGCAAAGGCGGTACTCGAATAGGAACTGTTGACAAACGATAATATAAATCTTCTCGAAACTTACCTTGCGATGAATAATCTAACAAATCTCGGTTAGTAGCTGCAATTACTCTTACATCGGTTTTTTGTGTTTTAGAGGAACCCACTTTTATAAATTCGCCACTTTCTAAAATTCGTAATAAGCGCGATTGAGTTTCTAATGGCAACTCCCCTACCTCATCTAAAAAAATAGTTCCACCACTCACCGTTTCAAAATATCCTTTGCGGGTGTCGAGCGCACCGGTAAACGAACCTTTTTCATGTCCGAATAATTCCGAATCAATGGTTCCTTCGGGAATTGCGCCACAGTTTACGGCTATAAACGGACCATGTTTGCGAGAACTTAACGAATGAATTACTTTTGAAAATGCTTCTTTCCCTACTCCACTTTCACCGTTAATTAAAACAGTAATATCGGTTGGAGCCACTTTGGTAGCGGTTTGCAAAGCATAATTCAATAATGGCGAATTACCAATTATTTCAAATCGTTGTTTAATATCCTGTATGTTCATTTGTAATGATTTGTTTATTTAAAATTATATCAAATCCTGCAATTCCTTTGCAGATAGTTAATTTCATTTGAGCTGGCAATTGAACATTTTGATACATTTCATTGTGGTCAATATCTATTGTTCTTGCCATTGGGTAATCGTTTAAAAAATTATCTTTAAAATAAAAAGTAAAAGACTCAATATGGATTCCTCTTCTTCTCGTTTTAATTTCATTAATATCTATATTTTCTATTTCATGAATGGTTAATTGAGGATTGAAGTTTATCCATAATCCAGCGGTTACCACTAATAAAAAACCGATTGGAACAAAGCCAAGCAAATTAATAATCCAAAACTCCAATAAGTTAAAATAAATGGATTTTTCTTGAACTTTTTTATATAAAATAGGACTCGTAAAAATACTTACAACAAAAATGATTGTGAATATTTCTGTCCAATTAATTATTACATGTTCAATTATATGGTAACGGAAAATAAACAATAAAATTCCTGACAATAAAGGTAAATAATAACTCCAATGACTGCTGTTATATTTGTATGTTTTTTTTACTTTTTTGGGCAAATTATAAATTAGGTTTTCAGTATTAAAAAACTCCATTTTATAGTCGTAATCTTGGTCTATTTGCAAAGGATTTTGATTCAATAACAAACACAAATGAGCAAAAGTATTGGGCATTTCTTCTTGAAAAGATAAAGGTTTTTCAAAGAAAATTTCCACCAATTTAGCAAACACATAATCTAGTTCATTATCGTTTCCAATTATATTTAAAACATGGCTTTTACCATTGCTTTCTTTTATAAAAACATCAAACCAATTATCTAAATAACTTCCAAAATGTTGGTCGAAAGTGGCTCCGTTTTTTAATGTTTGAACCAACGCACTGCCCAATTGATAAAAGAACAAATTTTCACCATCACCAACTAGCAAATGTCCTTCACTAAATTTTTTCCATGAAATGCCAATGATTTTGTTATTGTAAGTTACGCCATCGTTAAACTCATCTTTGTTTTTCAAAGAAAACGAATCAGGATAAACATTGATATAATCGTAGCCAGAAAGAAAATAATCTTTTAATCCAAAAGTTAGTTGGGTAATGTATGAATACAAAATCAGTCGCATGTCATCGGTAATGGCTATACCTTTGCCAATAACAGCCATTTCTTTTTCAAAACTTAAAACTCGTTTTACAAATTTAAGTTTACCTTTTTCACTTAAATTCCTAAAATACAAATTGTATTTTTCAAGCACATTCCTAACTTGCTGTTGTCGGCTATTATTGCTAAAAAAATCCATTTGAGTGCTAAAAATTATTAGAATTTAACTTCTTCCACTATTCGTCCAATTAAACTAGTAATGGTTACACGTTCAATTAAAACTTTTACATATTGACCTTTTTTGTAATTTTCAATTGGAAAAATTACAATTTTATTTTGGTCATTGCGTCCTTTAGCGTCTAAATCAGATTTTTTAGATGTTCCTTCAATTAAAACAATATGTGTTTTACCAATTTCACTTGTATTTTTTATTATGCTATTTCGGTGTTGTAAATCTATAATTTCAGTTAATCTGCGTCCTTTTACATTTTCGGGAATATCATCAGTATATCTTCGAGCTGCCAAAGTTCCAGGCCTTTCGCTATACTTATACATAAATGCAAAATCGAATTTACCATAATCGAATAAACTTAAAGTATCTTGGTGTTCTTCCTCAGTTTCAGAGCAAAAACCTGTTATAATATCGGTTGAAATACCACAATCAGGAATTACTTCTCTAATTTTATCCAAACGCATTTTAAACCATTCTCTATCATAAGTTCTGTTCATTAATTTTAAAACCCTCGAATTTCCCGATTGCATAGGAAAATGGATATAATTACATACATTATCGTATTTTTTTATAATGTAAAGTACATCGTCAGAAATATCTTTTGGGTGCGATGAAGTAAATCGAACCCTTAAATCTGGGGCTATCAATGCTACTTTTTCGAGCAGCTGGGCAAAAGTGCAAATAACAGTTTCGTTTTCATTTATTACTTTATATGAATCAACATTTTGACCTAAAAGAGTAACTTCTTTGTAACCTTGGTTGTATAATTCCTGTGCTTCATTCACTATCGATTCAGCATCGCGGCTACGTTCTCTTCCTCTTGTAAAAGGAACTACACAGAAAGAACACATATTATCGCAACCGCGCATAATGCTAATATAAGCGGTAACGCCATTGCTACTTAAACGGACAGGAACAATTTCAGCATAAGTTTCCTCGCGGCTCAAAAGCACGTTCATTGCCTTTTGTCCATCTTCTACTTGTTCTATTAATTTTGGAATATCGCGATAAGCATCAGGGCCTACTACTATGTCAATAATTTGTTCTTTTTCTAATAAATCATTTTTTAACCTTTCGGCCATGCAGCCTAAAACGCCCACAATCATACCCGGATTGGTTTTCTTTTGGTGTTTAATTTCACGTAACCTTCCCCAAACATGGGCTTCAGCATTATCTCTAATAGAACAGGTATTTACAAAAACAACATCTGCCGTTTGAATATCGGTGGTAGTTTTAAAACCTTTAGTTGCCATAATAGAAGCTACTACTTCGCTGTCTGCCAAATTCATAGCACAGCCATACGTTTCAATGTATAAATTTCTTGTTGCACTTTCAGGTGCTATATCTGCTGCTACGCCTCTCATACGTTAGTTTAAAATTCTAAATTACGGGTACGAATATATATAAATTGTGTCAGTATGGCAGCGTTTTTTTGATTGGATGATTGAAAAATTACAAGGTTGGAAAGATTACAAAGTTGATTCGTTGATAAAGTTGATTCGTTAATTGTTTGGAAATTGAAAGATTTTAAGGTTGGAAAGATTGAAAGATAAGAAAAATTGATTTTTGCTTATTGCCTATTGCCTATTCGTAAATAATCTAAAATTCAACATCCAACATTCAAAATTTATCTTAGTTTTGCCAATAATGATAGTAAACGATATTATATCCATTTTTGAAAATTATGCGCCAAGTGCTTTGCAAGAAAGTTACGACAACAGCGGTTTAATTACTGGAAACAAGGATTTAAGCATTGAAAATATTTTGATTACATTAGACTGTGCCGAAGAGGTAGTTGATGAAGCTATTGCAAACAATTGTAATTTAATCATTGCTCATCATCCCATTGTTTTTAGTGGTTTGAAAAAAATAAATGGTAAAAATTATGTGGAACGTGTAATTATTAAAGCCATTAAAAACGATATTGCTATTTATGCTGTGCATACCAATTTGGACAATGTAAGCGATGGGGTAAATGGTAAAATTGCAGAAATACTTCAACTAAAAAATACTAAAGTATTGTTACCTAAAAATGGTGTTTTAAAAAAACTAACTACTTTTATACCGCAAACTCATTTTGAAACTGTGCAAAATGCTTTGTTTAATGCAGGTGCCGGCCATATTGGAAACTACAGCGAATGTGGATTTAGCTTAGCTGGAACTGGTACTTTTAAAGCCAATAATGATGCAAAACCATTTATTGGCGAAATTAATAAACGCCATCTGGAAAATGAAGTAAGGTTAGAGGTTTTAATGCCTTTTTACCTACAAAATAATATTATTAATGCATTATTAAAGGTTCATCCTTATGAGGAAGTAGCCCATGATATAGTAGCTATAGAAAATACTTTTTCTGGAATTGGAAGTGGATTAATTGGAGAATTAGAAAATGAGATAGAACCTAATGAGTTTTTAAAATTACTTAAAGAAAAAATGGAGTTAAATGTAATTAAATATACTCCTTACAACAAAAAAATAAAGAAAATTGCAATTTGTGGTGGATCAGGACAATTTTTGTTAAAAAATGCAATTAATGAAGGAGCTGATGCCTTTGTAAGTGCTGATTTTAAATACCATGAATTTTTTGATGCGGATAAAAGCCTTATGATTGCTGACATAGGGCACTACGAAAGTGAAAAATTTACAAAAGCACTTATGTTTGATTTAATTATGAAAAAAAATCCTACATTTGCCGTCCTTTTAAGTAAAATTAATACCAACCCAGTAAATTATTATTATTAAACAAATATGGCAGTAGCTAAAGAAGTAAGCATTGAACAAAAATTAAAAGCTTTATACAAGCTTCAAATTATCGATTCGCAAATAAGTAAATTACAAATGGTAAGAGGTGAATTACCAAACGAAGTTGCTGATTTGGAAGATGATATAGTTGGTATGGAAACTCGTTTAGCTAATATGGCAAACGATATAAAAACAATTGAAGAAAGCATTAGTCAAAATAAAACACGTATAATAGATGCAAAAGCACTTGCAAAAAAATACGAAAAACAGCTAGAAGGAGTTAAAAACAACCGTGAGTACGATGCTTTGAATAAAGAAATTGAAATTCAAGGATTGGAGCAACAAGCAGCTGATAAAAGAATTAAAAATTTTAACTTTGATGCTGAGCAAAAGAAAGCAAATATTGCTGCTTTAGATACTGAATTAATTGGCCGTAAGCAAGATTTAAAAACTAAAAAAGGCGAATTAGAAAGCATTATAGCCGATACTGAAAAAGAAGAAGCTATATTAAATGTTGACCGTGAAAAAGCAGTGGTAGTAGCTGACGACAGGTTAGTAGCATCGTACGATAGAATTAGAAAAAGCATGAAAAACGGAATTGGTGTAGCAATAATTATGCGCGAAAGTTGTGGTGGTTGTTTTGCAGGTATTCCGCCTCAACGCCAAGCCGATATTAAATTACGTAAAAAAATAATTGTTTGCGAACATTGTGGTCGTGTATTGGTTGACCCTGAGTTAGCTGATGAAGTATCTTTATAATATTCAAAAAAAATAAATTCAAAAGCCATTCGAAATTCGGATGGCTTTTTTTGTGGGCATAAGCTCGGTGTTAGTTTGTAATCTAAATCAACCGAAAAGTGGTTTGTTGTATAAACTAAACAATGTCAAATTATTATAACATATAGTAAAAATAGAAAAAACGTTTTTTTTGCTTTTTTACCACCAATTTGGGTGAAAATGATATGTTTGTTAAACATTAATACTTTTTGTATGAAAAAATATTTAGCAAGTTTTTTATTAATTTTAGTAGGTGTATGGCAAACAATAACTGCACAAAATATAAGTAAAAGTAAGTTTAAACACCAATTTGATATTGGTTTAAACAATGGATTTTTTTTTGGTAATAGTTCTGGTTTTAATGGATTAGGTTCAGTAGCTTTTCCTCAAGTAGATTTTTCAAATGATATTTGGCGAAAAAACAAGGAGGGGGAAGAATATAAAATTTTAAATATACTATTTGATTATAAACTGATTTTTAATGAAAAACATTACTTTAAAATTGCCAAAAATACTTTTAGTTCTTCTCCTAATATTTATTTTAAAGATGAAGGTACTATTGGTTTTCATGCAGATATATATTC
Source organism: Chitinophaga pinensis (assembly GCA_945873755.1). Taxonomy (GTDB): domain Bacteria; phylum Bacteroidota; class Bacteroidia; order UKL13-3; family UKL13-3; genus JAAFJM01. The sequence continues at coordinate 18,432 of CAMCEM010000012.1, forward strand.
GCTTGGGTATGGATATAATATATTAAATAAAAAAATAAATTTTACAATTTTTGGTCAAATATGTAACCGCAAAGGTGTTGAAGCTGCTTATATTAATGTTGATGGATTACAAGGTTATTTGCCAAGTACTTTAGATTATAACTCCATTGGCATTGCAACAGGATCAGATTTATCTTACTTTTTTACTAAAAATTTTGCAATAGGCACCGATTTTTATTTTTATTACTTTCCAATAGAAACTAATAAAATTGGTGTTAAAGGTTATCCAAATATTGACCCTGTAATATTCAAAAATTATAAGCCTATTGACTATTTTATGTTTATTAGCTTAAAATTAGCGTATAAGTTTGGTTTTAATTAATTGGATATATAAGCTTTTAAATCGAAAGCCTCAGAAATTAGCTTTAATTCACTTTTAAAACATCCCCCTAGCCCCCTTCTCCACTCCACCTGCCAACACTCAAGGGGGAATTGGTAACAACACCTTTTTAATCTGGTAGCTTACAACTAAAAACTATCAACTGACAACTGTCAACCAGCAACTAATTTACCTTCTCAAAATCGTAAGTTAAGTAATCAATAAAATCAGCTACTTTTATGGTAATGCCTTTAACTTGGTTGTTTTCTATTTTAATAGGTAACACCTCCACACCGCAGGTTACATCGCTGTAAGTGCATAAAAATTTGTCGTTTCCTAAATATTCTAATTTACCAATATTATTTGGGTGGTGACTAAAATGTAAAGTCATTTTACCTTTTATTAATCTAATTTCTGCATCGCCATAAAAGCTATTTTTATAATTGCCAACAAAGTTTTGTAAATCTATAGTTGGTTTATTTTTAAGTAAAACCACTTTGCTTAAACTGTCTAACTCTGCTTGTTCTGCCGCGCGACCAGCTTTACCTCCATCAAAATATTTTTCGCTTAAATTACGGTAAGGCACATTTAAATATGCTTCTAACACTTGTTTTACCAAAGCATCGTAAAGCGAGTTGGCATCGGTATTGGTATAAACCAACACACCTAAGTTTTCTTCTGGAATAAATTCGGTTTTGGTTACAAATCCGTTGGCTCCACCGCTGTGTTCCCAAACCCTGCGGCCTTCGTAATCGTAACTTTGCCAGCCTAATCCATAATTGCTAAAATGTTTGGTTTTAAATAGTTTTGAATTCACATCATTGCTAATCATATTTGATTTACGAGTTTCAGCCAATACAGAAAAAGGAACTATTCTTTTACCCTCAAATCTTCCACTGTCTAATTGAAATAACAACCAATTGGCCATATCACGTGCGCAAGAGTTAATGCTAGCCGAAGGACCCATATTATCAATATTGGTGTATGGCATTTTTACAATTTTACCATTTACCAAAGTGTGTGGAATACAGGCGTTTTCATCAGTCATTAATTCATTATAAGTGCTACTGGTGTGTTTCATTGCCAAAGGCTCAAAAAAGTGATATTTTATATAATCGTCCCAACTGGTATCGGTTACGTTTTTTATTAATTCGCCCGCAGTAATAAAGGCTGCGTTGCAATAACCATATTTGTACCTAAAGGGGTGAACTGGCTTGGTTAAAGCCAAATGTTCAATAATTTCTTTGCGGGTAAGGTTACTTCCCCAATTTAAAAAATCACCTTGAAAAGTTTGTAAACCAATGCGATGGCAAAGCAAATCGCGCACTGTACATAACGATGTAGAAGTTTCGTCATATAACTTAAAATCGGGCATGTATTTGGTTACTTTTTCATCGAGCAACAATCGTTTCTGATAATTTAATAAGGCAATGGAAGTTCCAGTAAATGCTTTGCTATTAGATGCAATTTGAAACAAAGAATACTCATCAACCTTAGCCGATTTTCCATCTTGTTTTACGCCATAACCTTTACTTACTACTATTTTCCCATCTTTAACAATACTTATAGCCAAACCGGGCACTTGCCAACGCGCCATTTCGCGATTAATATAAGCATCTAACGAGTCTTTTATAAAAGTAGGCTGAGCAATTAAAGAACAAGAAATGATTAATAATAAAGTAGTGAGTTTTAGTTTATGCATGTTTTTTTGAGTGTTTAAGTTTAAAGTGTTTAAGTTTAAAGTGTTTAAGTTTAAAGTGTTTAAGTATAAAGTGTTTAAGCGCTTAACTGTTTAATTCTTTAATTTGATTGGTTTTGTTATTCGTTTAAATTATCTGAAATCTAAAATTAGCAACCAAAAATAATATTATTAGGCAATTATAAAAACAAAACCCTTAAAAAGCTTACGCTAATTAAGGGTTAGTTGAGTGATGTTGTATTAAATTGAGGTTATACCGCTTTGGTGAATAGTATAAACCAAAATATTTTATGGCGGCATAATACCATCTAAGATTTACACCAAACGCACTGGTCTAATTTGTAAATCAAAATGGTATTACATCCATTTGGATAAAAAGCCTAATAACTCTTTGCGAAGTGAAGCAAATAGTTCTTCAAAACGTTCCATTTTATCACGTTCAGGAGTATGGTCTTCCATAGTTCTATGGTCGCTAGCTATCGGATTTTTACTAATAGAAGCTTCAATATTTGTAGTATGTTGGTTAATATCGTGTTTTAAAATATCAATTTGTTCGTTTTGAATTTTAAATTGATTTTGAAAATGTTCAATCATTACCAAAGCATCTTTCGAACTGTTTTTGGCAGCAATCTCATCTAAACGAGATTGCATTACAGTTAAATCATCTTTATAAAAAGAAAGTTTATTTAACCATTCTTTGTGTTCTGCATGTAATTCTGATAAATGTTTTTGTGTGTTCATTTTTGTATTTATTATTTTAATACTACAAATGAACTACTTAATCAATTTGAAAATACTGAACTTGGTCAGCATTAATAATGATTTCATAAGGCATTATTTAATAACAATTTCTCGTCTTTTAATCATTTTACCATCAATATATATTTTTAAATAATATTTACCATTTTCTAAATCATCGTTGGTAAATTCAATATGTTTACTATTGTTTCCAATTGCCAAGGTGTCGCCTGCTATGCATTGTTTCACTATGTCATTATTTTTATCGCAAAGCACTACTTTTAAAACTTGCGGATAACTTAGGGTAAAGTTCAATGTAGAAGAGAATCTAAATCTTGAATTAGGAGTTGACTTATTTGTAAATTTTTTCAATAATTTTTCGTAATTCAAGTTTTTGGCAGCAGCCACATATGCCAACATTTCTTTATCTTGCGGGCTACTTATTGTAAACTCTGGATCCATATTGTCGGTAAAAGTCCACATAGCATTTTGGGTATTGTTATTGTTATAATAAGCTTTGGTATCGAGCCACTCCGCAAATTTTTTAGCTTCAGTGATTCCAAAACTACCTGCTGTAAATTCCAAATCTTGTCTTGGGCCAGCATCTTCTTTTTGAGCGCAAACAGCAGTTATTTTATTTGTTTTAATTTGATTTGGTGACAGCTCTATGTTTTGGCGTTTTACTACTATGAGGTTTTGAACACCTGAATCAGCTGGAATAAACATACGACCCGCTTCAATTATAACAATTATATTAGTATTTTTTAAGTTCACCATACGCACACTTAAGCACTCACCTGTGTGACCCGAGGTTGATTTTACCTTAATGGTAATCATTTTGTTTTTAAGTGCTTCTGAAATAGAAATTGATTTGCTAAATGCTGTTTTATTGAATAAGGTAAAATTTAATAAAACCAAGGAGATAATAATGAGTATATTTTTCATATTTCGTTTTATTGATTGGTTATAAAACGAAGTATCATCAAAATTATTATACATTTTAAAATTATATTCGCTCAAAAAATGCATTATGAAAAAAATATTATTTCTGATTTTAACTTTTACATCCATTCAAATTTCTGCTCAAAATTATAAACCACTTGAAAGAGTTGACCCTCCGTTTTGGTGGAATAATTTAAACAATAAAGAGTTACAATTAATGTTATTTGGTAAAAATATTGCGGCTAGCATTGTAAAAATAAATACTATTGGTGTTAAACTTTTAAGAGTTGAAAAAGTAGAAAATAATGATTATATATTTGCATACATTACTCTTCAAAATTTTAAAGGAAATACCTTTAAAATTGAGTTTAGTAAAGGAATCGAAAAATTTAATTATACCTATAAATTAGAAAACTTAACCAAAGATATTGACAATATTACTCAAGCCGATTTTATTTACATGGCTATGCCCGACAGGTTTGCCAATGGCGATACTGCAAACGATGTAATAGCTGGAATGCGCGAAAGTGTATGTGATAGAAACGATTTAAATGGCCGCCATGGAGGCGACTTAAAAGGGGTAATGCAGCACTTGGATTACCTAAAAGATTTAGGAATAACCTCGCTTTGGTTAAATCCAGCTTTAATAAATGATCAACCTAAATACAGTTACCATGGTTATGCATTAACTGATCATTATTTAATTGATCCAAGATTTGGAACCAATGCTGATTATCAAAAATTAGGTACCGAACTTAAAAAACGGAATATGAAACTGATTATGGATTTAGTTCCTAATCATATTGGCGATAAACATTGGATGTTTTTAAACATGCCTGAAAAAAGTTTTGTAAACCAATGGCCCGAATTTACCCGAACCAATTACCGTGCACCTGTTCATTTTGATCCTTATGCGAGTAAATCCGAAAAAAAATTAATGACCGATGGCTGGTTTGACACACAAATGCCAGATGTAAATGAACACAACCCAAGAGTTGCCACTTACTTAATGCAAAGCTATTTATGGTGGATTAATTTTGCAGGAATTGATGGTTTTAGAATTGATACTTACAGCTATAACGATGTGGAGTTTATGAATAAATGCATGGCTTATATCAAAAAAGATTACCCAAACTTTTGGAGCAGTGGTGAAATTTGGGAGCGAGGTGTATTGAGCAATGCTTATTTTGTAAATAAAAGTAATTATGCCAAAGCACCTCAAAGCAACTTAACCAGTGCCATTGATTTTAATTTGCATTGGGCAATGAATGAAGCGTTGCTAGATACACCTGAATGGGATAAAGGTTTGGCTAAAATATACCAAACTTTAGCGCAAGATGGTCTTTACGATAACCCTAGTTTAAACTTAACATTTTTAGATAACCACGATTTGAACCGTTTTTATACTATTATGAAAAATGATTTGAAAAAGTATAAAATGGGAATTGGTTTACTACTAACCATGCGTGGAGTTCCAAGCATTTATTATGGAACTGAAATATTGGTTAAAAATCCACAATTGCCTCGTAAAAGCGATGGAGAAGTGCGTATGGATTTTGTTGGTGCTTGGCCACAAGATAAATTTAATAAGTTTACTGTTGAAGGAAGAACCGAAGAAGAAAATGAAGCATTTAATTACCTTAAAAAATTAGCCAATTGGCGAAAAAAAAACGAAGCAATTACAAAAGGAAAAACTACTCATTTTGCAGTAGACAATGGCGTTTATGTTTATTTTAGATATACCGATAAAAAAACAGTAATGGTTATAATAAATCGCAATGCAAAAACACAAACTGTTACTTTTAAAAAGTATGATGAAATTTTAACCACATTTACCAAAGCTAAGGATATTATAACGGATAATACCCTAAACTTAAGCGATAAAACCTTGCAAATAGAACCAGATACGATTAGGATTTTTGAATTAGCGGAATAGTTTAAAGTTCTTTCACGCCTTGCGTGATTCAGTTCGAAGTTCTTAGTTCGAAGTTCTTAGTTTATTTTAAAAAAAATCGAATATTGACCAACGAATATCGAACAGCGTTTAACGACCAACAATACTACCAATTTGAAAAGAAAACGTGATAAAATCATATTAATATTAAGTCTCATTATTGGGCTTTTAATGTGTTATTTTAACACCAAAGAAATATGGTCAAATCAATCCATTGATTGGGTTGAAAAAGCTCCTTTTCTTTGGCTTGGTTTAGGCATTTTAATTATATTGCTTAACTTGGTTTTGTATTTTAAAACTGAATTGTATTTTTTCATTTCTTTATCTTTTTGGATTTGTTTATTAGCTAATGTGTTTTACGAAGCTGCAAACAAACCAATTTGCTTTGAACGAGAACTTAAATATGGTTACAAAGCAAATTTTAATTTACCTAAAGATGGAAATACTTACCAAGTGTATTTGAAAAAATTGGAAAAAGTAATGCAAAATGATGGAATAGAAGAAATAGATAATGAAGAAGAAATGGCTAATGAAGAAGAAATGGCTAAAAAATTCCAAACTTATGATGATTTGTTTCCACATACTACCAAAAGTGATTTTGCAGCAAAAGTAAATAAGGAAGCGTTGAATGAGTTTATAACAAACACCATCATAAACAATCATTTTTACATCCTCAATTCAGGTGGGGTTTACAATTTGGAGAATGTGCTTAAACAAGCAAAATTTGTAAATAAAATCCCCACAATGCTCTTCAAAAATTGCAAATTTTATAGATACAAATTATTAAAAGTTACGCCACAAATGATAAATGATAGTGCCGGAATTGTAATGGTAAATTTGGGAGAAGTTAGTTTTGAATAAGTTTTTAAATAATGGAATTTATGAAAACCGTTTGTGATTACTATGCAAAGTCGGAGTATTGACAACGGAATCAAAGTCAATTTAATAATATGTCACTTAGGATAGATTAAATAAATAGTTAACCTAGGAAACCTTCTTTAAAATATAAAGACATAAAAAACTATGAATTAGTATTACAAATGACTTTCTGCTTTCTTTACAATTTTTTTTATTGTAGCATATTTATAAATTGCGCACTCATGAAAAAAATATTACTTACTCTATTTTTAACTATTACCTGTTTTTACATTATTAATGCACAAGAAAATGTCGATAATAAAGACAAAGGCGAATTTTCAGGTAATTTTCAAAACACCAATCAGTTTTATGTAAACGATGCTAAAATTGGAACAAACACAACACAATATAAACGTGAACTTTCGAGTGCTGATGCTTGGTTGTTTTTAAGTTATAAATTAAAAGGGTTTAAGTTTAATTTGCGTTACGATGTGTTTAACAATACGCCCTTATTTAATCCAAGTGAAGCATATACAAAAAGTGGAATAGGAATTTGGAGTGTAAGTAAAGACATTGATAACTTTAATATTACTGTTGGTTATTTTTACGATCAATTTGGAACAGGAATGGTGTTTAGGGCTTTTGAAGATAGAAACTTAGGGTTGGACTTTGCCATAAACGGTGTAAGGTTAATTTACTCTCCAAGCGAAAACACACAAATAAAAGCATTTACTGGCTTACAAAAATTTAGGTTTGATGTGCGCCCTGAAGTTATTAAAGGATTGAATATTGAACATAGAATTGAATTAAATGAAGACTTAAATTTACAATTAGGAGCAAGTGCCGTTAACAGAACTATAGATCAAAACACCATGAACACTGTAGTGGGAGCAATAAATAACTATGAACTAAAAAATCGTTTTATACCAACCTATAATGTGTATTTAGGAAATATTTATAATACCTTAAGTTACAAAAAATTTAGTTTATACACCGAATATTGTCAAAAAAGTAAAGAAGCTATTTTTAATCCTGTTTTAGACAGAATGGAGTTGAAAGATGGGCGAGTGTATTATACTAGTTTATCTTATTCAACCAAAGGTTTGGGAATAAATGCGCAATACAAAAAAATTGAAAGTTTTTCGTTACGCACCTCACCGCTCGAAAATTTAAACTTAGGAATGATTGCTTATTTGCCCAGCTTAACACGTCAAAATACATATAGATTACTTGCCCGCTATAATGCAGTAGTTCAAGAATTAGGCGAAAATGCGCTAGGCATGGAATTTACTATTAAACCACAAGCAAAATACTTTAAAAAACACCAAACTACTATAAATATTAATACAAGTGTTGTTACTTCATCTGACAATTTTGATGGTAAAAGAATCAATCCATTTAGTTTTGAACAAGATACGGCTAGGTATTTTAGAGAACATTATATTGATGTATCGCATAAGTTCAATAAAAAATTTAAAGCCATGTTGGGTTTTCAATACATTAACTATAACCAACAATTATTTGAACAAAAAACCAAAGAATACGAGTATGTAACTGCAAAAACATATTTTGGTGAAATTACTTATAAGCTTACCCCTACTCGTTCGTTAAGAGTAGAAGCACAGTATTTAGAAACAAAACAAGATTTGGGAAGTTTTATAAATGGAACAGTTGAATTGAATATTGCCCCTCACTATTCATTTAGCGTGGGCGATATGGTAAATGTAGATAGAGTAGTGAGAAATACACAAGCAAGTAGTTCGGATTTGGTTCATTATTGGAATGTATTTGGAAGCTATACTTACAAAACTACTCGAATGACCGCTGGGTTTATTAAACAAGTAGAAGGAGTAAATTGTACTGGAGGTGTTTGCCGAGTAGAGCCAGCATTTAGTGGAGTTAGAGTTACATTACAAACCAATTTTTAAGAAATTAATTTATGAAAAAGATAATTTTATTATTTACAATAAGCCTTTTCATTTTCACATCGTGCGAAGAAGAAGTTCCACCGGGATTAAACTTAACTCCTGAAAGAAGTGTTTTTGATACAACTTATATTACAAACACTATTCCGGTTGCACAAACAACCAATGTGTTAATTGAGGATTTTACTGGGGTAAAATGTCCTAATTGCCCGAGGGCGCAAACCGTTGCAAAAAATTTGATGATTGCAAATCCAAATAGAGTTTATGTAATGGCTATTCATCCTGGTAAAGGTTTATTGTCAACTTTAACAAGTCCGTTTAAAACTCCTGGCGATGACCATGATAGTAAATATGATTTTAGAACAGCAGAAGGTGCTGATTTATTAACTTTATTAGGCGGAACAAGTCAATTACCTATTGGCTCAATAAACAGAGCTATTTTTAGTGGAGAAACCAGTATTTTAATAAACGATCCAAAATGGACTAGTAAAACAAACGAAAAATTAATTTCAAGTTCAATTGTTAATATTGATACTTTTAGTAACAAAGGTGTTTATTTTGCAGATGCTAATAAAATTAGGGTAAATGTTAAAATAACTTATACAACTAATGCAACAGATTCTCAATTTGTAAGTATAGCTATAATTGAAGATAAGTTAATAGATTATCAAGAAAGTGGTTCGGTGGTTTTAGATAATTATGAACATAACCATGTATTTAGAAAAATGATTACACCCACTACAGGTTCGCAATTAAAGGCAACTATTGTAGCAGGACGAGTTTTTGAAACCACTTATGAATATGAGTTAACTCCAACTGAAACTTGGAATAAGAAAAATTTAAAGGTTGTGGTTTTTGTGCATAATGGAACGAATGGTGCAAACAAATTTGTAGTTCAACAGGTTAAAGAGTATGAAATTCATTAAATGAAATTTATAAATAAAATACTTGCTGGTTCAATTCTTTTTTTAATTGCATGCAATGGCATTGACCAAGCCTATTTAGACTCTATACTTTCACACAGGAACAGTACAAACCATACTTTTTTTAATCCACAAACTACTCCTTTTGATACCATAAAATTAAAGTCTTTTACAGGTTTAAAATATTTTGAAGTTAATGCCAATTATAAGGTAACAGCTACTTTAACCAAATATGCAGCTATGCCAGATTTTAATTTACCACATTCGCATAATGCTACAAAACCTTATAAACAGTATGGTAAAATAACTTTTAATTTAAATGGAAATAGTTATGAGTTAACAGTTTTAGAAGCGGTAGTAAAAAAAGAAGAATATAAAAATTACCTACTAATATGTTTTACCGATTTAACAACTGGAGTCGAGACTTACGCGGGTGGAAGATATTTAGATATTGAAATTCCAAAAACCAATTTAGTTGACATTGATTTTAACTTAGCATACCACCCTTATTGTTTGTATAATAGCAATTACACTTGCCCAATTCCTCCAAAAGAAAACAAATTGAATTGTAGGATAGAAGCTGGAGAGAAATTGTGAAAGTATGAAGTAGAAAGTATGAAGTAGAAAGTATGAAGTATGAAAAAACACTTAAACACTTAAACACTTAACACTTTAAAATTAAACACTTAGAACTTAAAAACTTTATACCTCCAAAACAATCAAATCATTGATGAAAGCATTCGCATTTTGAAGCACTTTTTCAATTAAATCTTCAAAAAGATTGATATCGTGCATCATTACATTTTCTATGCGTTCTTGAAATGTTCCATTTGGGAAAATGCGTTCTTTTAGCTTTAACATTTTTACAATATTGTCTTCTTGTTTTTGCTCACGCACTTTTTTATATGTTTTAAAATTAGCCATCAAAACTTTCTTTGATTCTAGTTTAAATTGTAACAATTCTTTTCCTGATTGTGCATCAATATTTTTCACTTCGTCAAATATTTGTTGTAATAAAACATCTATTTGATTGGCATTATCCATAAAGTTTGTTGCAGAATGTATTTGTAAATATTTATCTGTTAAATCAGCATCATTTAAAAACATATTGCCAATGGTTAACCCCATTTTTTCTATTTTATCTTTGGTTGATTTACCTAATAATAAATAGGAATTGCGCTGCATTACAACCGGGAACGGAACTTGATGTGCTTCAAAAACTTTTTGTAATTGCAACCAATAAGCCACTTCGGCTGGTCCACCAATATAAGCCAAGTTAGGCAAAATCAATTCTTGGTAAACTGGGCGCAAAACTACATTTGGACTAAAACGTTCCGGATAATTTTCTAATTCAGTTTTTAACTCTTCAGCAGTAAAAACTACTTCAGTATCATTTAATTTATAGTAATTTCCTTCAGGTTTAATTAACCTACGACCGAATTCAGGATGCAAGTAAAAAAAATTCACTTCCCTCCCATTTATTTGTAATTTATAGTTTTGATTTAAGGCTTTATTGGTTTCTTGAATGGCCTCAAAACTTTTTTGCTCAAAAATATCATTGAACATTATTGGTTTCAAAAGTGCTTTCAAAGCTTTGTTATCGGCATCAATTATTACCAAACCTTGATTTTTGAATAATTGATGAACTAATTTTTGTGTTCCAATGCTAAAATTATTGTTCGATAAAAAACTTTCTTGTAATAATTTAATCCATTTTTGGGCTTTATCTCTTTCGCCTAAAATTGGAATCAATTGTTCAATTAAAGCTTCAATTCCATCATTGTCAATATGTCCAACAGGTTTTGAATTGGTTTCTTTTTGCCATTTTATTTCTTTTCCAAATAAATAAATGCTGCTTATTTCTTCAAAATCGTGGTCTTCACTCGCCATCCAAAATACAGGTACAAAATTTTGTTGCTCGTATTTTTCTTTTAGTTGTTTTGCTAAATTAATAACCGTAGCAATTTTATAAATGAAATACAAAGGCCCTGTAAACAATGCCAATTGATGGCCAGTTGTTACTGTAAAAGTATTTGTATTTTTAAGTGATAAAGTGTTTAAATAAGTTGCATCATTATCTCTTAAATCAATTCCAGCATTTTTATATTGATCCAATAAAGCATCAACTAAAATATTTCTGTTTTCAATGCTAAAATGTTTGTGTTTAATGGCTTCGCTGAAAGAATCAATGTTTGGCGCATATTTATAAAAAGGCTTTAAAACATCCTTTTGTTCTAAATAATCTTTGGTAATGGCAGGTATAAGTCCTGTGCTTGTTATTGGAATATTTGTTAACATTGATGTTTTTTGTTATTCGTCATTTCGAGTACCGATAGCTATTGGTACGAAGCAATCTATTTTTTAAAATCTATAATTATAAAAGTAAAAACATAAAGTCAGTTCAAGCGTAGTCGAGAACCAATTAAAAATGTCTCGACTTCGCTCGACATGACTTCCTAGTCTAACTTTAGATTGCTTCTCACGCATTGGCGTGATCACAATGACGATGAAAAACTAAACTATTTTACCGTATAAGTCAAAATCTTCAGCACTTTCAATTTGCACATTGGCAAAATCGCCAATTTTTGCGTAATATTTTTTAGCATCCACCAACACTTCATTATCTACCTCAGGACTATCAAATTCAGTACGACCCACCCACATGCCATTCTCTTTTCTATCAAAAAGCACTTTATACGTATTGCCAATTTTTTGTTGATTAATTTTAGCCGAAATACCTTGTTGAATTTCCATTACAATGGCAGCACGTTCTTCTTTCACTTCTTGAGGTACATCGTCCACCATAGTTCCGGCATGTGTTCCATCTTCGTGGCTATAAGTAAAAATTCCTAATCTATCAAATTGATTATGTTCTACAAACTTACATAAATCTTTAAAATCTTGTTCTGTTTCTCCCGGATGGCCTGCAATTAAAGTGGTTCTAATTGCAATTCCAGGAACTTTATCTCTTATGGAATCTACTACTTCCTGTGTGCGTTTGGTGGTAATTCCTCTGCGCATAATTTTCAGCATGTTATCGCTGGTATGTTGTAAAGGAATGTCAATATATTTACAAATATTGCTACGTTCGGCCATTACATCTAATGCATCCATTGGAAACTGACTTGGATAAGCATAATGTAAACGCAACCATTCTAATCCTTCTACATCCGAAATTCTGCGCATTAATTCAGCCAGTTTTCTGTCGCCATAAATGTCTAAACCATAATAAGTGCTGTCTTGCGCAATCATCAAAATTTCTTTGGTGCCATTTTTAACCAAACTTTTCACTTCCGTTTCTAATTGCTCAAAAGTTTTAGAAACATGTTTGCCTCTCATAATTGGAATGGCACAAAACGAACAAGGTCTATCGCAACCTTCCGAAATTTTTAAATAAGCATAATGACTTGGAGTAGTTAACAAACGTTCGCCAATTAATTCGTGTTTGTAATCTGCACCTAAAGTTTTAAGTAATTGTGGTAAATGTAATGTGCCAAAATACTCATCTACATCGGTAATTTCTTTTTCTAAATCGGGTTTATAACGCTGACTTAAACAACCAGTCACATATAATTTATCAATTTGTCCGGCTTGTTTTGCTTCAGCATAACGCAAAATAGTATCAATACTTTCTTGCTTGGCATTATCAATAAATCCGCATGTATTGATCACAATTATGTTCGCATCATCCTTTGCCGACTCATGCGTAACATTCATGTCATTGGCCTTTAACTGGCTATATAACACTTCGCTGTCCACAATATTTTTGCTACAACCAAGTGTAATGATGTTTATTTTATCTTGTTTTTTGTTTTTTGTTTTCATGTTTTAATTGGCCTTTTTTACCACAGATTCACAGATTTTATGGTTTATTTTAATAAAACATTTTAGGTATTTGCTTTTTTATAAAAGGAATATTTGCAAATTTAATAAATAAATTAACTAGCCATTCTCTTCCACCTAATATTTGTTGTAACCAATAATGTTCTTTAAAAGTTTTCCATACTTTATTGTAAACTATTTCATCGTATTGTTTTAAAAAATTATCAGAAAAATTATTTTCATTAAAGCATTTAATAGCTATTTCCGCAGCCATTTTTCCACTTTGCATTGCGCGTTCAATTCCTTCACCAGTAAATGGATCAATTAGTGAAGCTGCATCGCCACATAACATAAAATTATTACCCGAAATTTTTCGTTTTTTTGAACCAAGTGGTAAGCCAAATCCCCTTATTTCTCCATTAAAATCAGCATTTTCAAATCTTTCTTTTACACCTGGTGAACTAGATATTATTTGATAAAAACTTTTTTTTAGATCAATATTTTGAGCTGAAATAGTTTCACTTAACATTCCAAATCCTACATTTGCCTCAGTAGCCGAAAGTGGAAATATCCAAAAATAACCTGGTAGAAAATTTTTAACAAAATATACTTCTAATTTACTCGAATCTAATTCTTTAATATTTTTTATATATTGACTTACAGCACCTGAATGGTGTTTTCTATCTATTTTATTATTAGTTAATTTTCGGTTAATGATAGAATTTGCACCATCACAACCTATAACAAGTTTTGAATAAATAGTTTCTCCAACTGAAGTTGTAAGTTTTATTCCATTATGAATGTAATCAACATTTTTAACAGATACATTTTGCCTTACAGTTAATAATGGATTTTTACATGCTTTTTCAAATAACCAATTATCTAAATCAATTCGTTTAATACAATAACCTATTTTACTGAACGATACATCGATATTATCATTTTTGGGGCTGTAAAGTCTTGCTTTGTTTATGTAAGTTTTGGGCTCTAGTATGTTTAATTCTTTTGCAAAGTCAGGATTAATTTCATTTAAAACTTTTTTAACAACCCAACTTACCGAATCACCACAAGCTTTATCTCTGGGAAAAATTGCTTTTTCGAGCATTAAAACTTTTAAACCAGTGTCTTTAAGAGCTAAAGCAGTAGTACAACCGGCAGGCCCTGCTCCAACAATTACAATGTCGTAAGTTTCATTTGGGAGCATATTTTAAGTATTATTTAAAAATAGAATCTACGAACTCTTTTTTATTAAATACTTGCAAATCGTCAATTCCTTCACCAACACCTATATATTTTACTGGTATTTTAAATTGATCTGCAATGCCAATTACTACTCCTCCTTTTGCTGTTCCATCTAACTTAGTTAATGCCAATGCATTTACTTCGGTAGCGGCAGTAAACTGTTTGGCTTGTTCAAAAGCATTTTGACCGGTGCTTGCATCTAAAACCAATAATATTTCATGCGGTGTTCCTTCTTGAACTTTTCCCATAACCCGTTTAATCTTCGAAAGTTCGTCCATTAAACCAATTTTGTTGTGAAGCCTTCCAGCCGTGTCTATAATACAAACATCAGCATTGTTATCTTTAGCATATTTTACTGCATCAAAGGCAACAGAAGCAGGATCGGTATTCATTCCATGACTTACCACATGCACATCATTCCTGCTTCCCCAAATTTTTAACTGCTCTACTGCAGCAGCTCTAAAAGTATCGCCAGCGCCTAAAACAACAACTTTTCCTGCTTTTTTAAATTGATTTGCTAATTTACCAATAGTAGTAGTTTTACCAACTCCATTAACACCAACTACCATTATTACATATGGTTTTTGGCCAGGTAAATTTTCAAAACTGCTTAAATTTTCATTTTTATTTTCATCTAACAATAATCCTATCTCTTCTTTTAATAAAGTATTTAGTTCGTTGGTATTAATGTATTTATCAGTTGTAACACGTTTTTGCAATCTTTCAATTATTTTTAAAGTAGTATTTATTCCTACATCAGAAGTAACTAAAATTTCTTCGAGGAGATCAAGAAACTCATCATCTACTGTTGATTTACCAGCAACAGCTTTGCTAATTTTTTCAAATAAACTTGTTTTGGTTTTTTCTAAACCACTGTCAAGTTTTTCTTTTTTTTCTTTATTAAAAAAATTGAAAATTCCCATTATAATTTATTGCTGAGGTAACTTAAAATAATTAATTGAATAGATAAAATTTGATATTTTTAAAACACAAAAAGCATTCTGAATAAATCAGAATGCTTTTAGTAATATTAATTAAAAATGTAATTATGCTTTATTGAAAGCAGCTTTAACATTTTCGTTTGGTATAATTTCAGTTTTGAAAGAGTAAGCCCCTTTTTTATTTTTAACAGCACGGTAAATTTTTGCATAATCTTTACCTGTTCCTGTTTTTAACGTTGCAACTACTTTTTTTGCCATTTGTTATATTCCTTTATATTTTGAGGTTAATTACTTAATTTCTTTGTGTACAGTTTTACGTTTCAAAATTGGGTTGTATTTTTTCAATTCTAAACGTTCAGTTGTATTTTTTTTGTTTTTGGTAGTTATGTAACGACTAGTTCCTGGCATACCAGAAGTTTTGTGTTCGGTACATTCCATTATAACTTGTATTCTATTTCCTCTTTTTGCCATTTGTATTAATCTCCTCTAATTAAATTTTGCCGTTTTTAACAAAATCGTTCAACACTTTTGATATTCCTTTTTTAGAAATTGTCTTGATTGCTTTTGTGCTCACACGCAAACTAATCCATTGACCTTCTTCAGGAATAAAAAATTTTTTATCTTGTAAATTTGGATAAAAACGTCTTTTTGTTTTCGTATTTGAATGCGAAACGTTATTACCTTTCAATGCTTTTTTACCTGTTAAATCACAAACTCTCATCGCTTTTTTCTTTTATAAGGGCTGCAAATATCTTATTTTTAATTTCAAATACAAGCATATTGTAAAAAAACTTTAAAAAAAGTTCTTTTTTATTTCATTACAGGTTTAAAACTTCTATTTTATTAGTGTCAATAAAAACTATAAATATTATCATAATTTAATATTTAACCTTACATTTTTATACTTTCGCATTATGATTAGTTGGTGGAAAATAGCTGGTTTTATATTAGTGCTTTACTCTATTATTTTAGGAATATTAGGTGCGGTTCCTAATTTGCCAATTTTAGAAAATAGTATTCGCAATTTATATTTCCATGTTCCAATGTGGTTTACAATGATTGCTCTTTTACTTTTTTCATTTATAAAATCAATACAAACTTTAAATAATAAAAATGTAGTAAACCTAAAATTTGATTCAGAAGCAGAAGTTTATGCAAAAACTGCTTTGGTTTTTGGCATTGCAGGTTTGTGTACTGGAATGATTTGGGCCAAAAATACTTGGGGTGCCTATTGGACCAACGATCCTAAATTAAATGCAGCTGCAGTTGCTATGCTTTTATACGCTGCTTACTTTGTATTAAGAAGTAGTATTGATGAGGAGGAAAAGCGAGCTAGAATTTCGGCTGTTTTCAATATTTTTTGTTTTCCCATTTATATTGTTTTGGTTTTTATATTACCTCGATTAACCGATTCGTTGCATCCGGGAAATGGCGGAAATCCTGGTTTTAATAGCTATGATTTGGACAGTAGATTGCGAATGATATTTTATCCCGCTGTTTTAGGTTGGATTTTAATTGGATTTTGGATAGCCAATATTGGCAAAAGAATTAAAAACTTAAGTATTTAAAATGAAATTTATAATTAATCAAGCTAAATTAGACGCTAGCCAAATGAACGATTTATTTGGAAATGGCAAAATGGATGTAGTTGTAACAGTTATTGCTATTATTTTTACCTTACTTTGCGGTTACCTAGTAATGATGGATTTACGCCTACGTAAATTAGAAAATAAAGATAAAAAGTAACAATATGAAAAAATCAAGTATAATAATTATAGTACTTATTGCTATAGCAATTGGAGCAATTATTAGTACATCGGCCGATGCAAGTAGCTATGAAAATTTTTCGGTAGCAACTGAAAATCCCGGAAAAG
>CAMCEM010000013.1 GCA_945873755.1 Chitinophaga pinensis
CAATTTCGTTTAAAAATAAAACACCTGCTTTTAAAGCATCATCATGTAGGTTTTGCATGGCAGGCGTTACATAACTAGCTGTTACCAAATTCTTTTTAAAAGTAATACAATCCTGAGCAGCTATAATATGTAAAGTTGGAGGTAAAAGCGAAATTACTAAATCGGCATTTTTTATAGCATCTTCCCGTTCCTTTTTTATGTTTATGTTAAACGCTAAAGCAATACCTTGTTTGCTTTTACCTATTTTTTGTTTTGCTAATGCTATGTTTTGATCTGCAACTGTAACCATCCAGTTTTCGTTTTTGGCATTTGCCAATAAATATTTAATTAAATACGATGACGATAAACCAGCGCCTATTACTAATATTTTTTTCATACAATTACTTTAAAAAATGCCATGCAAACTTAAGTTTCATTTACTTGCAAACAAACAGGATTAAAAACAAAAAACCGACACTTCATTTTATTGAATGTCGGCATTTGTGGGTTATTTATATATGAAGAGAATATTACAAGTTACACCCTACTTGTAATATTTTAAGTATTTTTTATTTACTTTTTTCAGTTTGTTGGTGCTTGTTGTTGTCCGTATTGTTTTTGTTTTCCTTAGTGCTTTTACCGCAACCTTTTACCAAAGTGCCTAATGTTAAGCCTCCAAAAAGCAGAATAATTAATGTGTTTTTCATTATAATTTTATTTATTAAATCACTTTAACGAAACAAATGTGCATTATGTTACTTGTAATTAAAAAATATAATTGATGAACTTGATTTTTTGATAGTTAAACTTCATATTTATGTAGATGAAAGGCACAAAAAAACCGCAATTTTTTTTAATTGCGGTTTTAAACATCATTTTTAAATTGATTTAAAATGCAGCTTCGTACATTTTTTCAACTTCGGCCCAATTAACCACATTCCAAAATGCGTTGATATAATCTGGTCTGCGGTTTTGGTAATGCAAGTAATAAGCATGTTCCCAAACGTCTAATCCTAAAACTGGAGTTCCTTTGCATTCTGCAATGTCCATTAAAGGATTGTCTTGGTTTGGCGTTGAACAAACACATAATTTTCCTTCTTTCACACATAACCAAGCCCAACCTGAACCAAAACGGGTAGTTGCTGCTTTTGCAAATTCTTCTTTAAATTTATCCATTCCACCTAAGTCGGCATTAATGGCATCTAATAATTTTCCACTAGGACTTCCACCAGCATTTGGGCCAATAATTTTCCAAAAAAAACTATGGTTAAAATGCCCGCCACCGTTGTTGCGAACAGGCATTGGATACTTTGAAATATTTTTACAAATTTCTTCAATGCTTAAGTTTTCGGCATCGGTTCCAGCCAAAGCATTGTTTAAATTGGTTACATAAGCTTGGTGGTGTTTGCTGTGGTGAATTTCCATTGTGCGAGCATCAATGTGTGGCTCAAGCGCAGTGTATTCGTAGCTAAGTTTTGGTAATTCGAATGACATAATTTTTTATTGTTTAAATTTATTTTATGAATATTTTTTTGCAAGGCAAATGTATAATTATTAATTAAAATTAGTAATGATTTGTTTTGTATATTTTACAGTTATACCTATGTGAAAAGGGATTAAACCATTTATTACATTCCTAAATACCGATTTGTTAGTTGTTAGCTCCTCACACAAAGAAGTGATAGGTATATTATGAATATGATTTTGGTAAAATTTATAAATTAATGGGTATGTTACATTGTCTAAATTCCTTTTATTCCCACATTTTTATTGTATTATTTGTTAAATAACATTGATTACATAATAATTAAGTTTTTGCTAATTTGTTGTCTGGTAATTTTAAAATGAAGATGAAAAAATTAATAATTATAACAAGCATATTATTTTGTTCAGTTTTTGCAACAGCACAAATCGACAATCCCAAAGGTGTAATTCAAAACCCCAAAGGATTTAAACAAAAATCGCATAATTTTTTTATGAGCAAACGATTAAAAACTGCTACCTCACAAAGAGATACTTTACATACTATTAACGTTTTGTTTAACCAAGATACAACACAAAGAGGATTTGAATACCGCAAATTAGATTCAACTTATATTGATTTATTATACCGTTACAACGAACTAAACAGAAAACACAAAGGTTTGCAGACTGATTATGCAGAAATGAATACGCGTTATTCTGATTTATTAAAAACATCGTTAAGCAAAACAGAACAACTTAATTTAGCATTACAACAAAAAGAAGAAATGTTATCGGCTAGGGAAAGAAAATTAGCCGAATTAGAAGCAATAATTAGAAGACAAGATTCTATAACAAATGCATTAAACGATATTGTTAAAAGAGCATTACTAAGTTTTAGTGGAGATGAATTAACAGTAGAAATGAAAAACGGAAAAGTATATGTTTCATTAAGCGATAAATTACTATTTAAATCGGGGAGTGCAGACATAGAAGAAAAAGGACAGGAGGCCATAAAAAAGTTAGCCGAAGTGCTTAATAAAAATTTAGAAATTGATATTTTAATAGAAGGACATACAGACAATGTTCCATTGCGAAGCACCATCAATTTCAAAGACAATTGGGAATTAAGTACCGAAAGAGCTACAAATATTGTTAGAATTTTAAGCGATGTGAGCAAAGTAAACCCAAAACGATTAACTGCTGCTGGCAGAAGTGAATATATGCCAAAAGTAAGTAACGAAACAGCAGAGGGAAAAGCAAAAAATAGAAGAACTGAAATTATTTTAACTCCAAAGTTGGATGAGCTTTACAAATTAATTGAGAAAAAATAACCCAATTTGAAATAATAAAGATTTTTGGTGTCGATAATATAGACAAAATAGCACTGTTTTAAACTTTTGTTATACGCCTATTACCAACGCTTTAATTAATAAAGGAACTATAAAGACTAAATAATTGCTACTATTTTAAAAAAATTGTATCATTTTTGCTTATTAATTAATTTCAATACAATTAAAAAAAATGTTTAAATTCTTAGTATATCTATTTCTTTTTTATTCTGTTACTCGATTTATTTTTGGAACATTATTAAATTTTAATAAAAATAACCAAAACCAAAGTAATAAAGATAATATTAGTGAAGAAAGTGATGTTAAAATAAATAAAACAAAAAATACTTCAACAAAACACCAACCAACCAACAACAAATCGAACTTGGGTGAATATGTTGATTTTGAAGAGGTAAAATAAGCCATGATAGAAAAAACCATAAGAACCTTTTTATTAAAAATATTTGGCCTTGAAGGTTACTTATCTATTGTAAGTGATATATATTTACGTATAACTAATGGTGGCTTATTAAAAAATAAATATCCAGAATTATTTTACTTAAAAAAAATTATTAAACCCGGTTTTGTAAATATTGACATTGGAGCAAATGTTGGTTACTACAGTACAAATATTTCGAAACTAAGTGGTGCAAATGGAAAAGTTTTTGCTATAGAACCCGTTCCATTATTTGCCAATGTATTTAAAAGAAATGCTCACAAGTTTGCATTAAAAAATATTACACTTTTACAAACCGCTTTAGGTGCTGAAAATACTAAAATAAAAATGGGAACACCAGTTATTGATGGTGTTTTTAGACACGGATTAACACATGTTTTAGATAGCAAAAACGATAATTCTGCTTTTGAGACTTTTGAAGCTGAAATGAAAATTCCAGATGAATTATTTATTAATCTTTCTCAACTCGATTTTATAAAATGTGATGTAGAAGGATACGAAATTCAATTGTTTCCACATTTGTTAAATACAATTGAAAAGTTTAAGCCATTAATACAAATAGAAATAAGTACTGCAGAAAATAGGAAGTTTATTTTAAACCTATTAAAACCTATTGGTTACAAGGCTTTTGGTTTGTTAAATAACAATTTAACTCTGCTTTCAAATGCGGAATGCGAAAACTATACACTTGGCGATTTATACTTTAAAATTTAATTTTTAAAATGGTTTGCTTTAATTTAAAATAAATATTTTTGAAATAATATTACCAAACCAATGAAAATAGCTCAATACAAATATTTACCAACTACAGGTTGGAGTTTCGAAAACGGAGAAGAAACATTAAGAAATGCCAGCTTAGTTATAGTTTTTGGATCTACAGAAAATTTAAAAAACAGTGATAACTTTATTGAATTAAAAAAGATATTTGAAGATGCTATTTTTATTGGAAGCTCCACTGCAGGAGAAATTTTAGGAACCAATGTTTTTGACAATACCATTATTGCAACGGCCATTCAATTTGAAAAAACAACTGTAAAGTATGTTAGTAAAGTTATTGATTCGGCTGAAGATAGCTTTGATGCTGGAAAATATTTAATTGAAACTTTAAATAATGATAACTTAACCCATGTTTTTGTATTATCAGATGGGTTAAATGTTAATGGATCGGAATTGGTTAAAGGACTTAGAGATAACTTGCCTGATACTATAAGTGTTACTGGTGGTTTGGCTGGTGACGGAGCTAGTTTTAAAGAAACTTTTATTTTAAACAGTAAATGTGAGGCTAAATCCAAAAAAATTGCTGCAATAGGATTTTATGGCTCAAACTTAACAATAGGTTATGGTTCAATGGGCGGTTGGGATAGTTTTGGTATTGAAAGATTGGTTTCAAAATCAGAAAACAATGTATTATACGAACTTGATGGTAAGCCAGCATTGGCACTATATAAATCGTTTTTAGGGGAACAATATTCTAACCAACTCCCTGCTTCCGGACTTTTATTTCCATTAAATTTAAGAATAAAACAAGGAGATGATCCAATTGTTAGAACTATATTGGCTATAAATGAAGAAGATCAATCGTTGACTTTTGCAGGTGATATTCCTGTTGGTTCGTATGTTAGATTAATGAAAGCAAACTTTGATAGATTGATTGATGGTGCAGTGGGCGCTGCAAAAAGTACTTTAACTAATGAAAATAATAATAACCCTGACTTGGCAATTTTAATTAGTTGTGTAGGAAGGAAATTAGTGTTAAAACAACTTGTAGAAGAAGAGGTTGAAGGAGTTAAAGAAATATTAGGACCAAACACTACCCTTTGCGGATTTTATTCATATGGTGAAATTTCGCCTTTTTCTAAAGATGCCAAATGCGAATTACATAATCAAACCATGACGATTACTACATTTAAAGAAAACTAATTAACTCAATAACTTTGTTAAATGCATAGATTACTTAAACGTCAAATTAATAAAATGTATGGAGAAAACCACCAGTTTTCGAAAGATTTTTTAGCGTTTATAGATTTAATAAATTCAAGTTATTATTCGTTTCAAAACGACTACAATCAGTTAGAAAGAACTTTAGAATTAAGTTCAAAAGAGTCGTTTAAGGAATTAGCTGAATTTAAAGCGGCAGTTGATACATCAGCAATAATTTCATTAACTGATTTAAAAGGAATAATAATTCTTGCCAATCAAAATTTTTGTGAAATTTCTGGCTATTCTGTTTTTGAATTAATTGGTGCCAACCACAATATTGTTAATTCTGGATATCATTCTAAAGATTTTTTTCAAAACATTTGGAAAACCATAAGTAGCGGAAAAGTTTGGCAAGGCGAAATAAGAAACAAGAAGAAAGATGGAACATTTTATTGGACCAATGCTAACTTAATTCCATTATACAACGATGAAGGAAAAATTCACCAATACATTGCTATAAGATTTGATATTACCAAGCGAAAAATTTTAGAAGAAAAGCTTATACAAAGTGAAAAAAACTTAGCCGAGGTTTTAAGTGCAATAAATAGAACAACTGCGGTAATAGAGTTTAATACTAAAGGAGAAATAATTGAAGTAAATGATATTTTTTTAAATTTAATAAAATATTCAAAAGAAGAGCTGATTGGAAAACCATATTTAATTTTTATAAAAGAAGAAGAACAATTAGAAAATAATTTTAATTTATCGTGGGAAAATGTATTAGCTGGAAAAACTGACAATAACGAGTTTAAATGGACAAACAAATTTGGCACTAATATATGGCTTACAGCAAGCTATAATCCCGTACTTGATGAAAATAAAAATGTAAAAAGAATAATTGTATTTATTAATGATATAACGGATAAAAAACTAATTGAAAATAAACTTCAAGAAAGCGAAACTCGTTTTAGAACATTGGTTCAAAACTCAAGTGATATTATTACAATATTAAAGCCAGACGGAACCACTGTTTATGAAAGTCCATCGTTTTACCGAATTTTTGGATACAGCGAAAAGGATATTATTGGAAACTCGATATTTAAATTTATACACCCCGATGATATTGAAAAAGTGGCTTATGAATTCGGAAATAGAATTCAAAATGGAGGTGTTTCTGATGCAGTAGAATTTAGGTTTAAACACCTAAACGGCAATTGGATTTATATTGAAGCAATTGGCAATAATTTATTAGAACTGCCAGGTATCAATGGCATAGTTATAAACTCGCGCGATATTACTGAAAGAAAAAAGGCACAAGAAGAAGGTAAAAAACTAAAAGAATTTTATGTAGAAATACTAAATAAAATACCTGCCGATGTGGTTGTTTTTGATAAAGCGCATAAATATTTATTTGCTAATCCACTAAGTGTAAAAGATGATGAACTAAGAAATTGGATTATAGGAAAAGACGATTATGATTACTGTAATTTTAGGAATAAACCAATTGAATTAGCAGATAAAAGAAGGAAACTTTTTAATGAAGTATTAGATTCAAAAAAACAATTTGAAATTGAAGAATCGATAATAAATGAAAATGGCGAAAAAAATTGGATGTTGAGAAGAATGTTTCCTGTTAAAAATGAAAATGATGAAGTAGTAAACATTATAGGATTTGGTTTAGATATTACTGAAAGAAAGCTATCGGAAAATAAATTAAAGGAAAGTGAAGAGCGATTAACTTTAGCAATTACATCGGCTAATTTAGGAATTTGGGATTGGAACATTGAGCAAAATATTCTTATTTGGGATCAATCAATGTATAAAGTTTTTGACATTAACCAAGAAGATTTTACAGGTGATTATGAAGCTTTTGAAAAAACTTTACACCCAGATGATGTGGAAAAAGTTAATAAAGGAATTGAAAATGCATTAAAGGGATTAGGTGAATATATTGACGATTTTAGAATTTTTGATAGCAACGGAAATATAAAATATGTGGCTGTTTATTCAAAAACTTTTAGAAAAGAAGATGGAACTCCAATAAGAATGATTGGGGTTGATTTTGATATTACTGAAAGTAAATTAAATGAACTTAAAATATTAGCAGCTCAACAAGAATTAGAAGAATCTCAAACAATTGCAAAAGTTGGTGGTTGGGAAATAAACAGGATAGAAAGAAAAATTAAATGGAGCAAAGAAATGTATAATATTCATGAACTCCCTTTTGATTATGTTCCAACTATTGCTCACTCGTACGATTTTTATACTGACGATACCAAACAATTGGTAATAGAAAAATTTAAAAAAGCCATTGAAAATGCAGAACCTTTTGAAATTGAAGCAAAAATAAAAACATCAAAAGGCAATGAATTAGAAGTAAGAACAAAAGGTGTTCCTATAATTGAAAATAACTATATAAAAAGTATTAGGGGTATTTTTCAGGATATTACAAAGGAAAAAGAAGCTGAAAGAACACTTAAAAAATATGCAGAAGAACTGGAACTTAAAAATAAAGAGTTAGATCAATTTGCTTATATTGTTTCACACGATTTAAAAGCCCCATTGCGCGGTATAAATAACTTGTCGTTGTTTATTGAAGAAGATTTAGGTGATAAAATAGAAGCAGAAGTAAAAGAAAGTTTTGACTTAATGAGGGGAAGAGTAAAACGGATGGAAATGCTTATAAATGGCATATTAGAATATTCGAGAGCAGGAAGAATTAAACAAGAAATGGTAAGTTTTGATTTAAAACAATTAATAGAAGAGATAATAGATTCTATTGGTGTTCCAAACAATTTTAAAATATTAATACCTGAAAATTTACCTATTATAAATGCTGAAAAAATATCATTTGAACAGATCTTTAGTAATTATATAAGCAATGCAATTAAATATAATAAAAATCAAAACCCTTTAATAGAAATTATTTATAAAAAAAATAAAGGCTTTTACGAATTTTGTGTATCTGATAATGGAGATGGAATTGAAAGTCAGTTTCACGAAAAGGTATTTGTAATTTTTCAAACATTGCAATCAAGAGATTCATTTGAAAGTACTGGTGTTGGATTGGCCATAGTTAAAAAAATAGTAGAAGATAAAGGTGGAAAAGTTTGGCTAGAATCGGAAAAAGGCAAAGGTGCTAAGTTTTATTTTTCATGGCCAATTGACTTATAAGAAAAACACTTTTTATTGTCATTTTATTTAAACTAAAAAACTCTTTTATAAAAAACTATTTTATTCGTAAGCAAATTATATAAAAAATGAAAAAAACTTTTACTTTATCATTATTAATTGGTGCAACTTTTTTTTGCACTAACAACTTTTTAAATTCCAATCCTGTTGGTGCCCCTGCAGGTAGAACTGGTTCTCCTGCCGATGGGCAAACATGTGGTGCAAGTGGATGCCATGGTGTAACACCAACCGATGTAAACAACGTAATTACTAGTGATGTACCAACTACTGGATATGTTCCTTCAACCACTTATACCATTACAGTAAATATTACTGGTGGTGGTGTACGAAAAGGATTTCAAGTATCGCCTCAAAACAACGATGGAACGTTAATGGGAACTATTGCTGCTGGTGCAGGAAATAAAATAGTTAATTCAAAGTATGTAACCCATAGTTCAGCTAAAACTACTAATCCTAGTACTTGGACTTTTAGCTGGACAGCTCCTGCGAAAGGAACCGGTGCAATTAATTTTTATGGTGCATTTGTTAATGGATTTTCAAATGTTAGCAAGCAAGTGTTTACTGTGCAAGAAGCTACAGGTACAAATATTGCCAAAAACAATGATAATAATCAATTTACAGTATTTCCAAACCCTGTAACTAAAAATGTATCAGTTAGTTTCTATAACAACGAAAATAGCAATGTTTCAATAAATATTATAAGTTTAGATGGTAAACAATCGGAAACTGTTTATGAAAATAACTTAAACTCAGGTATTCAAAATTTAAATCTAGAACTTAACAATTTTAAAGCTGGCATTTATATTTTACAGTTAAATGTAGGAAATAAAATATGTTATAAAAAAATAGTAATTCAATAATTAAGCTATAAATTTATTGCAATAAAAAAGGGATTAGTTTTTAAAAACTAATCCCTTTTTTTTATTTTATTTTTGATGACAATGCATTTTTAAGTCCACTATATTCCTCCAAATCGGCTTTAATACTTCCAACAAATATATCACTTTCAACTCTTAATGGAATTTTATTGTCATCATCAGTTACCCATAAAGTAAGGGCATCGTTATCTTTAAAAACCCTACCTTCTATTAATTGCGGTTTAACTTTTATGGTTTTAAATGTACCCAAATTGGTTTTAATTACTTCTCTTCCATCAAATTTAAATCTAAGTTCATAAGTTTTACCATCTAAGTAAAAAGGAACTGGAAATACATCACCCGGTTTTGCATTTGTTAAATCCATACTTCTAGCATAATAAATTGCACTAATTATATCTTGTGTATTGGTTACAATTTCAGTTTTACCTCTTTTACCAGATGCAATTTTATTAGCATGATCAAAAATAATAAAATCACTGTCAGTGTATTTTCCTTCTTTTACTTTTTTAATTGCTTTTAAAGGAACCAATGCTTCTTGGTCAATATAACTTTCAAATTCATCTTTTACTTTAAACATCATATCTACCAAACCTGCCGATTTTCCATGTACCTTTACATAATAAGTGTTTCTATTATTTACTATTTGTGGGGTTGGTTCTACACTAAAGTATGCTTTTCCTCCATCTAAAGGGCCATAATGAACTCTGTAAGTAAGTTTTTCGCCATATGTATAAGCATTATTTACTTTTTTATTTTTGGCTAATACATTGTCAAGCTCTGTTTGTTGAAATGTTTCATTTGAAATAAATGAAAATAAAAACAGCAATGGAATTAAACTAAATCTTTTCATAATATTTTTTTTATTGGATTAACACAAATCGTGAGCCAAATTTAATTTTTTAAATCTTTTAGTTTATTTACATAATTAATTATTAAAAATCATTGTATTTATGTATTTAAAATTCAGTGTATTAATAAAAAAAAGTCAATAAAATAAATTATTGACTTTTTTTATTAGTTCTTTACTATTCGTTTTATAAATAGCGCTTCGTTATTAAAGAGTTTAATTAAATAAACGCCACTATTAAACTCATTTAAATCTAAAAGCTGAGTTTTTAGCGTTTTTTTACCTGTTATAATTTCTTTGCCATTTATATCGTAAACTATAAAATCTAAATCAGTTAAATCCGATTCTATTTTAAAAATTCCATTAGATGGATTAGGATAAATAACCAATGAACTATTGCTCATATTTTTTTCTTTTACAGAAGTGAATTTAAATTCGAAATCATCACTTATTTCACTGCAACCATTAGCACTATCAATCCTAACCTTATAGAATCCATACGAACTAGTATTGTAAGTTTTATTTGTAGCTCCAGTTATAATATTTCCATTTAAAAACCATTGATGAGATGCTCCATCATTAGTTGAAAGAACAAGACCTGGAAGTACTGTAATTGTTGGTTTTTGAGGCCCCGGAAGTACATTAATAGTTTTTGTTACTGAATCAATACAACCATTTGAAGCTATAATGATAAGTTTTACATTATAACTTCCTGAAGTACTATATTTTTTGGCGTTTGGAAAGGTAGCTGTGGTGTTAGAATTATCACCATAATCCCATAAATTACCTACTATCCATAAATTGCTTGGAACAACCGATGTATTAATATAAACATAATTATTTCCAAACTTACATTGGTTTAAATTATTAATTGAAAAATTAGCTTTTGGTTTCAAACCATTTAAATTAACAGGTAAAGTTAAACTGTCTTCACATCCGTTTAAAGCATTTAATTTCAATTTTACATCAAACAACCCTGTTCTATAATAAGTATGAATTGGATTTGTGTCGTTGCTAAATGTATTGTCTCCAAAATCCCATGTATAAGTATTTCCTGAACCAGATGTACTGTTGGTAAATTCAACTATTGCTGAATCGCAAGATTGAAATAATATTTGACTTGTAAATCTAACAGTTGAATCTTTAAAGTTTACAACCACATCGTCAAAAGCAGCAAAACATGGTCCAATTGGATCATCAGTTGTTAATGTAAATACAATTGAATCGTTTAATAAATCTGCAGCACTTGGTCTATAAATAGTATTTAATGCAGTTGGGTCATCAAAAGTACCTAAACCATTAATTGCAACCCATAATGGTGCAGAAGCTCCTCCACCAATAGAACCCGATAAACTAATAGCAGATACATTTTTGCATAATACTTGGTCAACTCCTGCATTGGCAGTTGGTAATTTATTAATGGTTATTAAAACACTATCTTCTGCCAAAGCGCAGTTTCCACTTACATTAATTGCTTTGTATTTTAAAATTGCAAAACCGTTTGTTTTATCAGTAATATTAGGAGTATAAATACTAATTGAATCAAATGAATTAAAGAAAATATCTGTGTTAGAAGTCCATTTTCCAACTGTAATTACATTGTTATAAGAACCATTTAACAATACACTTCCACCTTCACATATTTCTTGGTCGAACCCGGCATTTATTAAAGGCAATGGTGTAAAGTTAATTTTCATGGTATCAGTTATAAAATTACAAGGTCCAATAGGGTCGTTTGAAACTAAAACCAAATTTACAAAACCAGCATTTCTATCGTTAAGTGATGGTGTATAATTTGCAGTTAAAGAATTGGTATCATTAAAGATTCCTGAGCCCATTGTTTTCCAATAAGCACTTGTAGCACCTCCATTTATTGAACCAAATAAACTAATAAAGGTGTCATTAATACATACATTTTTATCAAGTCCACTATTTACAATTGGCGATGGATTTATATTTAAAACCAAAGTATCTGATACATTATTACAAGCATCCGATATATTAAAGTTTTTAAATATTAATAATACGTTTCCTGCACTCTTATCACTATTGCTAGGGAAATAAGTTGGTGTTAAAAGCGAGTTATTATTAAAATAACCTGACCCGCTTGATGTCCAAGTTCTATTACCTGTTGATACATTAATTGTTGCGTTTAAAGAAATATTGTCATTATCGCAAATTGTTAAGTCTGGTCCCACATTAGCAATTGCTAAAGAATTGAATGAAACAATTACAGTGTCAATAGCTAATCCACAAGGCCCACTTGGATCGTTTGTAGTTAATACTAGTGAAACAACACCATTATTTTTATCGGCTAAACTAGGAAAATAAGTTGCGTTTAATAAATTAGTATCATTAAATGAACCTGAGCCCAAAGTTCTCCAATATGAACTTGAAGCCGAACCACCGATTGAACCATTTAAATTAAAGGTTGATGAACTATTACATACATTGAAATCGAAACCAGCAAAAACAAATGCTGATTGGTTAAAACTTAAAATTAATGAGTCTTTTACTGCAGGGCAAGCTCCAGAAGGATCGTTTGTAGTAAAATATAATTTAACAGAACCAAAAGATAAATCGGTAATATTTGGAATATAATTAGTAGTAGTATTGTAAGAAATGTAAGAACTTGTATTTTCAGATGTCCATGTTCCAAATGAAGCCGAACCTCCTATAGTTGCTGAAATGGTAGTTGCTGAATTTGAACATAAAACCTGGTCAGAACCTGCATCAACAGTTGCAATTGCATCAAAAGTTATTGTAACAGAATCTCTTTTTGCGTTACATGGTCCAATTGGGTCATTGGTAGTCAAAGCTAATCTTACAAAACCATTCGATTTATCAGCCAAACTAGGTGTATATATTGCATTTACACTGTTAATATTACTAAAAGTTCCTGTCCCATTTGTACTCCAAGTAGCACTAGTAGCCGAGCCTCCAACATTGCCATTTAAATTAATATCTAATGTATTTATACAAACATTAATATTATTTCCTGCATCAACAGTTGCTTCTTGATTAAAAAATAATGTCATGGTATCTGAAACATTTAAACAAACATCGGTTGAACTGCTATTTATTAAAATCAATTCCACACTACCTGCTAAAACATCAGCTGGACTTGGAAAATAAGTTGGAAATAAAATTGAACTATTACTAAAAAATCCTGTACCAGTTGTTAACCAATCTCTATTTCCGCTAGTTGCCGAACTAGAACCTGCTAAAGTAATATTGTTATTGCTACAAATAGTTAGGTTTGCCCCTGCATTTATAGTAGCCAATTGATTAAATGTTATTTGAACAGTATCTGTATTTTGTTCGCATGGACCAGTTGGATTATCAGTTGTTAAAACTAACCTTACAAATCCATTTGCTTTATCTGTTGTACTTGGTGTGTAGGTAGTATTTAATAATGATGTGTTCCCAAAAGTACCACTTCCTAAACTGCTCCAAGTTGCATTGCTTGCTGAACCTCCTATTGAACCTGTTAAATTTACTGAAGGTGTTATTATACAAATTGTTTGGTCAGTTCCTGCAGAAACAATTGCTTGTTGGTTTATGGTTATGGTTATTGAATCTTTTGCAGCAGCACATGGTCCTGAAGGATCGTTTGTTGTAAATGTTAATACTACAAATCCATTATTAATTTCTGTTGCTGAAGGCGTATAATTGGTTGTTGAGTTAAAGCCAGTATAACTACTATTGCTCGATGATGTCCATACACCAAATGATGCTGAACCTCCGATTACTGCTGAAATAATTGCTGATGTATTAGAACATATTGTTTGGTCTATTCCTGCATTTACTGTTGCAATTGGGTCAAAGTTTAAAGTTAACGAATCAGTTTTTGAAACACAAGGTCCTAACGGGTCGTTTGTAGTTAACGCCAATCTTACAAATCCATTGTTTTTATCAGCTATGCTTGGAAAGTAATTTGCATTTAATGAATTTGCATTGTCAAAAGTTCCACTTCCATTTGTTGTCCATGTTCCTGAAGTTGCCAATCCTCCAATTGTTCCATTTAATTGTATTGAGTTTGAACTTGCACATGAAGTAATTGTATTTCCAGCGCTAACTGTGGTTTCGGAATTTATTGTTAACTCCATTGTATCTGTTGCATTGGCACATAAATCATTTGAACTAATATTGTTTAAAATAATTTTTATGTTACCCAATAGTTTATCAGCATCGCTCGGAAAATAAGTTGGAAATAAAATAGAGTTATTATTAAAACTTCCGGTTCCAGTTGTTGACCAAACTCTGTTACCATTATTTGTTGAACTTGATCCAGTCAATGTAATATTATCATTACTACAAATTGTTTTATCTAACCCAGCATTTACAATTGCTAAAGGATTAAATGTAATTTGTAAAGTATCAGTTTTTAAATCGCATGGTCCAACGGGGTCATTTGTACTTAATATTAATTTTACAAATCCATTAGATTTATCAACTGCACTTGGAATATAGGCAGTATTTAAATTTGTTGCATTTGCAAATGTACCACTTCCTAAACTACTCCAAATTGAGCTACTTGCCGAACCGCCAATTAAACCTAATAAATTAATTGTAGGTTCGCTGATACATACACTTTGATCGCTGCCTGCATCAACTGAAGCAGCTTGGTCAAAGTTAATTTGAATTGAGTCTTTTTCCGAACTACATTGTCCAATTGGGTCGTTAGTTGTGAATGTAAGTATTGCAAATCCATTATTTAATTCATTGAATGAAGGAATATATGTTGTATTAGTACTAAAAGAAATAAATGAAGAATTGGTTGAAGATGTCCAAGAACCAGATGTTGCAGCCCCATCTAATTTAGCAGATATTATTGCATTTACATCCGAACAAATAATTTGATCAATTCCTGCATCAACTTTGGCTACAGGATCGAAGGTAATTGTAACAAGCCCAGTTTTAGCACTACAAGGTCCAATTGGATCGTTAGAAGCTAATAAAAAAAGAACTGATCCATTCAATTTATCTACAATACTTGGAGTATAAATAGCATTTAACAGGTTAACATTATTAAACGTTCCTGTTCCACTTGTAGTCCAAGTTGCACTAGTTGCCGAACCTCCAATACTTCCCTTTAATTTAATTTCAATTTCTTTTTCACATACATTTAAACTTGAACCAGCAGAAACAATTACCTGTTGGTCAATATTTAAAATTAAATTATCAGATACATTGGCACAAACATCATTTAGGTCTGAGTTTGAAAACGTAATAATTACATTTCCATTAATTTTATCATTATTTCCAGGAAAATAAGTTGGAAATAATGAATTACTATTATTAAATACTCCATCGCCATTTGAAAACCAATTTAAATTGCCTGAACTTGCGTTTGTTACACCCGATAATGTTATATTATCGTTGCTACAAATGGTTTCGTCTTGCCCTGCATTTATAGTAGCTAATTGATTAAATGTAATTTGCATTGTATCGCTCACTTGTTCGCAAGGTCCCAAAGGGTTATTTGTAGTTAATACTAATCTTACAAATCCATTATTTTTATCGGTTATACTAGGTGTATAGTTAGTATTTAAATCCGATGAATTTCCAAAAGTTCCACTTCCTAAAGTACTCCAAAATGCTCTACTTGCAGAACCTCCAATTGAACCAAAAATATTAACTATTGGTGTTATAGCACATTCAATTTGGTCAATTCCAGCATTTACGCTTGCTTGTTGGTTAATTGTAATCTGTAACGAATCTTTTGCAACTCCGCAAGGGCCTGAAGGATCATTTGTTGTAAATGTTAATGTAACAAATCCATTATTTATATCTGTTGAAGTAGGTGTATAAATGGTAGTTGAGTTAAAGCCAATATAATTACTGTTGCTCGATGAAGTCCAAACGCCAAATGATGCCGAACCACCCACAATTGCTGAAACACTAGCTGAAGTATTTGCACAAATTATTTGATCTATTCCAGTATTTACAGTTGCAATTGGATCAAAGTTTATTGTTAATGAGTCAGTTTTTGATACACATGGACCTAAAGGGTCGTTGGTAGTTAATGCCAATCTAATAAATCCATTGGTTTTATCGGCTATACTAGGTGTGTAATTTGCATTTAATGCATTGGCATTGTCAAAAGTTCCGCTGCCGCTTGTTGTCCATGTTCCTGAAGTTGCCGATCCTCCAATAGTTCCATTCAATTGTACAGAACTTGAGCTTAAACATGAAGAAATTTGAACTCCAGCATTTACAGTTACTTCGTTATTGATAGTTAACACCATTGTATCTGAAGCATTTGCACAAACATCATTTAAATTTACATTGTTTAAAAATAGCTTTACACTACCTGTTTGTTTATCTAAATTACTTGGAAAATAAGTTGGAAATAAAATAGAATTATTATTAAATGTACCAGTTCCAGTAGTTGACCAAACTCTATTGCCACTTGTGGCTGTGCTGCTTCCAAGTAAAGTTATATTATCGTAGCTACAAATTGTTTGGTCTGCACCAGCATTTACTGTAGCTAAAAGATTAATTGTTATTTGAATTGTATCTGATTTGGCTTCGCATGGTCCAATTGGATCATTCGAACGCAATACCAATCTTACAAATCCATTGGCTTTATCTGCTAAACTTGGAATGTATGCCGTAATAGGTATTGATGAATTTTCGAATGTTCCTGTTCCCAAAGTAAACCAGTTAACCGATGCTGCTGATCCTCCAAATGAACCATTTAAAGGCACTCTATTTACATTTGAACAAACACTTAAATTTCCTCCTGCATTTACTGTTGCTGCTCTATTCAATGTTAAAATCATAGAATCGGTAGCGTTAAAGCATTCATCATTTGGATTAAAATTGGTTAAAGTAATTGTTACAAAACCATTAGTAATATCGGCACTACTTGGAACATAAGTTGGCGTTAATGATGCACCTCTTATAAAAGTTCCTGTACCGCTTGATCTCCATGTGATATTTCCAGCGGTAACTGTACGTGTACCTCTTAATACAATAGTGCTGGTTTCACAAAATGCTGTATCATTTCCAGCATTTACAGTAGCTACTGGCCTTAATGTAATTATTGAAAAATCAGAAACAGGACCACATGGTCCAGTTGGATCATTGGTTGTTAATGTTACTGAACCACTATTTCTGTCAGCAACACTTGGAATATAGGTTGTGTTAACATTTAATCTGTTGGCAAAAGTCCCTGTTCCAGATGTTGTCCATGAAGCACTTGTAGCAGGTGAACCAAATGATCCAGAAATGGAAATGGAAGGAGTTAATGAGCAAACATTTTGGTCGAATCCTGCAAAAACTGTAGGTAAGCTATTAAAGGTAATATTTATTGAATCTTTTGCTGCCGGGCATGCACCATTAGGATCATTAGTTGTAAAAGTCAATCTAGTATTTCCTCTTGCAATGTCTTCCGCATTTGGTGTAAAAACGGCCTTGGGATTTGATGATATATACGATGGATCAAACGAAGAAGTCCAAGTTCCTGAATTTGCTGCATCAGACAAAGTTGGGTTTAAATTTGCCGAGCCGTTTTCACAAATAGTTTGATCAGGTCCTGCATTAACAGTTGCAACAGAATCAAATGTAATAATCAATGTATCAACCACGGGGCCACATGAACCCAAAGGGTCATTTGTTGTTAATGTAATCATTACTGAACCTTGTATTTTGTCATTTGGTCCAGGAATATAAAAAGTATTGGGGTCATTAATTAAATCAATTCTTCCCGATCCAAAAGCAAACCAATTTATAAAACTAGCTGATCCTCCGAATGTGCCAGATAACGGTATGTTACTGTTACTGCTTGAGCAAATTCGAATATCGTTTCCTGCGAATACTGTTGCTTGATTATTAATGGTTAAAGTCATGGTATCAGTACCATTTTCACATAAGTTATTAAGGTTATTTATTGTTAATAGTAGTTTAACTGAACCGGCATTTTTATCTGCTACACTTGGAAAATAAGTAGGAAATAGTTGAGATGCATTATTAAAAACACCTGAGCCTAATGTACTCCATGTTCTTGTTCCACCTATAGCTGTAGTTGAACCCGACAAAGTTATATTGTCATTTTCACAAATGGTTTCATCTGGGCCAGCACTTACATTTGCAATGGGAGTAAAAGTAATAGTCAATGAACTTGCAATTGCATTACATGGGCCAATTGGATCATTGGTTGTAAGTGATAATATTACGTTTCCAGCTAATTTGTCAGCAGCACTTGGTATATAATTGGTGTTTAATGATGTACTATTTAAAAAACTTCCAGTGCCAGAAGATGACCATGTTGCACTTGATGCTGAACCACCGATGGTTCCTGATAAATTTATTGAGTTTGTTCTTACACAAACACTCTGATTTAACCCTGCATTTACTGTTGGTTGGTTTGAAAAATTAACAATCATATTATCAGTTGCTGCCACACAAGGACCAAATGGGTCGTTTGTTGAAATTGTTAAAACAACTGAACCATTTGAAATATCTGCTGAACTAGGATTATAAACTGCATTTAAAACTGTTACATTATTAAAAAAACCAGTTCCACTGCTTGACCAAGTTATAAATGGAGCAACAGAATTTACTGAAGCCGACATTGTTACAGCGCTAGAACTACAAACAGTTTGATCTAATCCTGCATTTACAGCCGGCAAGGAATTTATATTTAAATTAGCGCCATTATCTGACCCAATAACCGATGGATTATTAGCAATTACCCTAATTTTGTAAATAAAACCTGAAATGGTATTTGATGGCAAAACTATTGGAATAGTTCCACTAGAGGTAGAAATTACTTGACCAATATTTATTGGTGAAATAAATGCCCCATTTACATCGCTTAATTGTGCAGTAAAAGTATTTGGACTGTTAAAAGATCCTGTAATACTGTAACTTACATTAAACGATTCGCCTGCACAAAAGGAAGTTCCAACAATTGAATTTGTAGTAATTGTTTGTGCAATAATGCCTTCAGAAATAAATAAAAGCAAACCCAATAAAATAGTTTTAAATATTCCTTTTGTAAAAAATTGTTTCATCGTAAATTAAATTTTAATTTTTAAATCTTGCGGAATTTAATTATAATTATTAAAATTAATCAATTCAATTGTAAAACTTTGTAAGTTTACCAATTTTATTATGTACTGAAGAAAAAGAAAATAAATTTTCTGTGAAGCGATTTTATAAAGTCTATAAATTAATTTTGAATTTTATTTATAAATCCATCACAAATATAGTTATTAACATTAATTCTAATAACTTTTTATATAATTTATATTATTTATAGAATATTTTAAGAAAAAAAACCGTTGCTTTCCATTTTTATATAAATATTTGCAAATATTTTAAAACATGAATCAATCTATTCCATCAGGCAATTTAGCCACACTTGAACAAGCGCAACAATTAGGTCTTAGACCTGAAGAATTTGAAAAGATAAAAGAAATATTAGGTCGCACGCCTACTTTTACCGAAATGAGTATTTACTCAGTAATGTGGAGTGAGCATTGTTCTTATAAAAACAGTATTGTTTGGTTAAAAACATTGCCTAAAAAAGGAGAAAAAATGTTGGCGGAAGCTGGTGAAGAAAATGCCGGTTTAATTGATATTGGCGATGGATTGGCTTGTTGCTTTAAAATAGAAAGTCATAATCACCCAAGTGCCATTGAGCCATACCAAGGTGCAGCTACTGGTGTAGGTGGAATTAATCGCGATATTTTTTCGATGGGCGCTCGTCCAATTGCCCAATTAAATTCATTACGCTTTGGAAATATTGATAACGAAAGAACCAAATGGTTGGTTCGTGGTGTGGTAAAAGGAATTGGAAATTACGGGAATGCTTTTGGGATTCCAACTGTAGGTGGCGAAGTATATTTTGACGATTGCTACCAAATAAATCCGCTAGTAAATGCCATGAGTGTGGGAATTGCCAAAGTTGGTAAAACTGTTTCTGCCATTGCCGAAGGCATTGGAAATCCCGTTTATATTTTTGGCTCAGCTACTGGAAAAGATGGAATACATGGTGCAGCATTTGCAAGTAAAGATATTACCGAAGATTCTGCCAAAGATTTACCATCCGTTCAAGTAGGCGATCCTTTTTGGGAGAAATTGATATTGGAAGCTAGCATGGAATTACTTGAAACCGATGCTATAGTTGGTATGCAAGATATGGGTGCTGCGGGTATTACTTGTTCAACTAGCGAAATGAGTGCAAAAAGTGGAACGGGTATGAAAGTGTGGTTAGATAAAGTGCCAATGCGTCAAGAAGGAATGAAAGATTGGGAAATTCTTTTATCGGAAAGCCAAGAGCGCATGTTGGTAATTGTAAAAAAAGGAATGGAAGCTCAAGTAGAAATAGTGTTAGAAAAATGGGATTTAACGTATAATATTATTGGTGAGGTGACTGATTCAGGAAAGGTTCAATATTATATGAACGATGAATTACGTGCTGATATTCCTGGAGAAAGTTTGGTTTTGGGTGGAGGTGCACCAGTTTATCACCGTGAATACGCTACTCCAAAATACTTTGAAGAAATTGCCAAGTTTGATATCAGTTCAATTCCTGATGTTACCCTAAGCGGAGTCGAAGGGTCTGCCATTGAAATTGCTAAATTTCTTGCTGCTCACCCAAACATTGCCTCAAAAAGATGGGTTTTTAACCAATACGACAGCATGGTGGGAACCATTAATCAAACCACCAATGCCCCAAGCGATGCATCGGTTGTAAAAGTAAAAGGAACAGACAAATCGATTGCTATGACGGTTGATTGCAACAGCCGTTTTGTTTGGGCTGATCCGTTTGTAGGTGCAGAAATTGCAGTGGCTGAAGCTGCTCGTAATTTAGTTTGTGCAGGAGCTGAACCTGCTGCTATTACCAATTGCCTAAACTTTGGAAATCCTTATAACCCTGAAGTATATTACCAATTTGTGTATGCCATAAAAGGCATGGGCGAAGCTTGTAAAAAGTTTGATACACCGGTTACAGGTGGTAATGTAAGTTTTTATAACCAAAGCAGTGATAACGATGCGGTATTTCCAACTCCAACCATCGGCATGGTTGGTTTAATTGAGGGTAACAAAAAACACATGACCATGGATTTTAAAAATGCAGGTGATGTAATTTATATGTTAGGTAACAGCAAAAACGATATTGCTTCATCGCATTATTTAGCGCATTACCACAAAGTACAATACTCGCCAGCACCGTATTTTAACTTAGACGAAGAACACCAATTACACAAAGCTTTATTGGGTTTAATTAATGGTAATCACATTGAATCAGCTCACGATTGTAGCGAAGGTGGTTTGTTTATTACTTTATTAGAAAGTGCTATGAACAGAAACTTAAGTTTCGAAATTCGAAATTCGAAATCCGAAATCCGAAATGATGCTTTCTTATTTGGAGAAGCACAAGGACGTGTGGTGGTTTCAGTAAAAGCAGACAACAGCCTACAAGTTGAAAGTTTTTTAAATAACCTAAATATGCCATTTGAAAAACTAGGAACGGTAACAGAAAATACAATTCATGTAAATGGAGTTGAATTTGGAAGTGTGATGGATTACAAAAATATTTACGAAACAAGTTTAGAAAATAAATTAGCTTAACCATTTATAAAAGCTTGACATTGAAAAGTGTCAAGCTTTTTAGTTTTATTACATTTGAAAATAAATACTATTTTTGTTATATGATTATTAGAACCATTGAAATAGATACATAAGAACATGCCAAAGAATTGGATGAAATTTTAAATAAACTTCCTTATGTAAAAACTTCAAGAATAATAAGTGTTAAAGATATTATATTAGAAAATGATAAAGTAAAAACACACACAATTTCAAAATTGTTAAAATGGGCAAAAACAGAGGGAAGAGTTATAGTAAATACATGGATAAATGAAGCAAATGAAAAAAACAAAACAAATATTATGACTACAAATCTAACCATAAAAAATGTTATTAAGATATGGAAAGAATATGATGAAAATACAAATGATAACAAGAAATTTATTGTTAAATCTGACAACCCTGAAGAGGTAATTCGCTTATTTTCAAAGGCACAATTAAAACTAGCTATAAATCTGATGGCAAAAGCAGAAAAAAGAGATCTAACACCGAAAAAAGTTAGAACCCATTTATCAGTCTGGACAGTTAGAAAATAACTTAAACAACTGTTCGTAGTCTTTTGAAATGGGCAAAAGCGTTGCAGACTACGAATTAATAAATGAAAGAAGAGTTTGTAACTCGTATAAGTTTTCCCGTGTCGGAGACACTACGTTTCATTTTAAATCCTAAGAACTCAAAGTTATCTCATCAGATAGTTTTGAATTATACCAACTATGGCTTAAATAGTATAATAAACGCAATTGTGTTTGTAATAATTGAATAAGTATTTCAAATCAACTTGTTTTTAAATGGTTTTTAACGACATTTGCGCTGCATTTTAAAATTTAAATGAATAACATAGCCGAGTTAAAACCTTTATTATTAGCAACTACTAAACCCAAAATTGTAATTACTACACACCATAAACCCGATGCTGATGCACTGGGATCTAGTTTAGGGCTCTACAATTTTTTTTTACAATTAAATATTACTGCTCAGGTTGTTACTCCAACTGATTACGGAAATTTTTTAATGTGGATGCCGGGCGAAGCTACTGTTATAAATTTTGAAGAGGAAACCGAATTAGCCAAACAATATGTTTCGGAAGCTGATTTTATTTTTTGTTTGGATTTTAATTCACTTAAAAGAATTAATTTATTAGGTGATTTTGTGCAACAAAGCAATGCTAAAAAAGTAATGATTGACCACCATCTTCAACCTGAAAACTTTGATGATTACAGGTTGTGGACCACCAAAGCAAGTAGCACATGTGAGTTAATTTATTGGTTTATAAATACTTTACAGTTCGATCATTTAATAAACAAAGAAATTGCATCGTGTTTGTATGCGGGAATAATGACCGATACTGCCTCGTTCAAACATGGAAGCACTACACCAAATACTCACAGAGTAGCTGCAGAATTATTAGAAAAAGGAGCAGAAAGCAATATTATTTTTGAACACATTTACGATAATTTTTCAGAAGATCGCACTCGCTTTATTGGTTATTGCCTAAGCGAAAAATTGCAAATTTTAAAAGAGTACAATACTGCGTTAATTTGTGTAAACGCTACCGAATTAGCAAATTACAATACATTAGTTGGCGATTCGGAAGGCTTGGTTAATTATGGCTTATCAATAAAAGGAATTAAATTTTCGGTATTGGTGGTTGATAGAACAGTTTCTAGAAAAATGAGTTTCCGTTCCAAAGGAAATTTTCCTGCAAATGAGTTTGCACGAAAGTTTTTTAATGGTGGTGGTCATTTTAACGCAGCTGGTGGCGAAAGCCACGATAATATAGAAGAAGTAGAGTTAAAGTTTAAAAAGGCTTTACCTGAATATGCTTCATTTTTGAATTAATTAAAAATAAAATAAATAAAAACTATATGAAAAGAATAATAACAATAGCAGCTACTTTGGCAATTTTTGTTGCAAGTTGCGGAAAAAAAATGCAAACTACTGAAAGCGGTTTAACTTACAGAATTATTGAAAGTTCTGACACTTCAAGATTGATTACTAAAGGGGATTTAATGATGATTCAAATGGTTGGATTAGGTCAACTTGCTGACTCGTTAGGTGGAAAAGATACTACTATATTTGATTCTTACAAATCGGGAAAAGCATTTTATATTCCTGCTGACGAATCAACTTTAAAAGATGTATTTATGATGTTGCATAAAGGTGATAGTGCTGAATTTACTGTAAATTCTGATACCTTGTATATGAAATCGTTTGGTAGATTGACTCCGGGTTTTTTAAAGAAAAACAGTAACATGCATTTTTATGTAAAAGTAGAAAATATTTATAACCAAAACGAATTAGAGGTGATGGAAAATGAAGAAAGAAATAAAATGTTATTAAAAGACTCAATGCAAAAGGAAAGTTATTTAGCTAGTTTAACAAATGTTAAAACTACTGCTTCGGGTTTAAGATATGTTATAACAAAGCCAAGTAAAGGAGCAACTCCAAAAGCTGGTCAAGAAGTAGAAATGCTTTACAAAGGAATGTTATTAAATGGAACTACTTTTGATGAAAACCAAGATGCTAAAAATCCTTTTAAGTTTGTAATTGGAATGCGCAACGTAATATTAGGTTGGGACGAAGGAGTAATGTTATTACATGAAGGTGAAGAAGCTAAATTAATTGTTCCTTTTCGTTTGGCTTATGGCGAACAAGGTGCTGGACCAATTCCACCAGTTTCATCTCTAATTTTTGATGTAAAATTGTTGAAAATAAATAATGCGCCAAAAACGCCAATTGTTAAAGGAAAATAATATGAAAAAAATTGTATCAATATTAACTTTATGTTTTTTAATAGTGAGTAATGGGTTTGCTCAAAAAGGAAAACCTGTAGCTTCTAAAACTAAACAAAAAAACAATACTCCTAACACCTTTACTAATCTAAGTAAAGGTGTTAGTTATAAAATAATTTCTTCCAAACCCAATAACGAAAAAATTAAAACGGGCGATTTATTGTCGGTTAATTTATTTGGAATAGCAAAAACAACAAAAGGAAAAGATACAGTATTATTTAATACCTATGGCAATGGAAAGCCATTTTATATTCCTGTTACAGAACCAACTTTTAACGAAGTTTTTTTAAAGTTGTATAAAAACGACAGTGCTTTATTAAATATTATTGCTGATTCACTTTTTACAAATAGTTTTGGAAAACCTGCTCCCGATTTTTTAGCTAAAAATAGCGTAATTAAATTTAATTTGAAAATTGAAGAAGTATTTGATGAAAAAGAAGTTGAAGAATTAAGAGAAGCAGAACGAGCTAAGATTATTGCAAAAGATTCTGTGGTATTAAATGCTTATTTAAGCAAATTAACTGATGTAAAAACCACTACATCGGGTTTAAAATATATAGTTACAAAAAGCACTACAGGTGTTACGCCAAGTAAAGGTGATCAAGTTCAAATGTTGTATTCGGGTTTTTTACTTGATGGAACTAAATTTGATGAAAACTTAAATACTGAAAATCCTTTTAGTTTTACTTTAGGAGTAGGCCAAGTAATTGCAGGTTGGGACGAAGGTGTATTAATGATGCACGAAGGTGAAGAATACAAGTTTATTATTCCTTCTTATATGGGTTATGGCGAACAAGGAACAGGACCTATTCCACCTAATGCTACTTTGGTTTTTGATGTAAAACTTTTAAAAGTTAAACCGGCCAACAAATAATGAAACAGTTACTTTTATTTTTATTTACTTTAATAATGTCGCTATGTGGCTTTGCGCAAACTTGGATTAAAACCGATAATGCTACTGTTTTTAAATTTTTAAGTAAAAATGAAAAAGGAAGAAAAATAGTTCCTGAAATGGTTCTATTAGCCGATTTGTATGGTATTGGTAAAAAAGCAAGCGATAAACAAG
The DNA here is from genome assembly GCA_945873755.1 of Chitinophaga pinensis. Classification (GTDB taxonomy): domain Bacteria; phylum Bacteroidota; class Bacteroidia; order UKL13-3; family UKL13-3; genus JAAFJM01. Next base: position 25,531 of record CAMCEM010000013.1, read on the forward strand.
ATACAGTTATATACAATAGTGTAAGCAGCGATAAACCTTTTTATATTCCAACAGAACAACCAGGCTTACAAAATGTGTTCTATCAATTAAATGAAGGAGATAGCATAGTAATTAAAGTAATTGCCGACACCTTTTTTAACAAAACTTTTAGTTCGCCTTTACCAAGTTATATTGATAGTGGCAGTATTGTTACTTTATATTTTCATATTCAAGAAGCGTTAACAAAAAGCGAAATAGAACAAAAAGCAGCTACACAAAACAAAGCTTTAGTTAAAGCCGATTCTTTGTTAGTTTTAAATTATTGTATAAAAAATAAAGGGTTTAAAAAACTTGCTACTGGACTAAGAATTAAAAAATTAGTTTCCAATGATACAGCAACACAAGCTAAGAAAGGAGATATGCTTTCCGTTTTTTACAAAGGCTGGATAATAAATGGTGATATTTTTGATGAAAATTTAAGAAATGAACCTTTTAAATTTGTATTAGGAATGAAACAAGTTATTCCTGGTTGGGAACAAGCATTAAGTAAAATGAAAAAAGGCGAAAAATGTAGAATTGTTATACCTTGGTATTTGGCTTATGGTTCATATGGTAATGGTCCAATTCCACCTTTTACAAGCATTGTTTTCGATGTTCAAATTGTTGATATTAAGTAACTCAAGCATTTTATGAAAAAATCATTTTGTATCATTTCTTTATTTTTAATATTTGGTAATATCCATGCTCAAAATAATAAATTGAAAAGTATTAAAAAATCCAATGTAAAGAAAACCAATGTAATTATTAATAAAACTAAAAAAATGGAATTAAAAGAAATTATTACTGCCAGTGGATTAAAAGTAAATATAACTTTTAAAGGAAATGGGAAAAAAGTAGAAAAAGGAAATAAAGTTTCAGCTCATTATATTGGTACTTTGGCCGATGGTACTTTTTTCGATAGTTCATCAAGGGAAAATAATGCCCCTATTAGTTTTAAAGTTGGTATGGGTCAAGTAATTCCCGGTTGGGACGAAGCTTTTCAATTATTAAACGTTGGCGATAAAGCACTATTAACTATTCCACCTAGTTTAGCTTACGGTTCAAATGGAGCAGGAGGAGTTATTCCACCCAATGCTACTTTAAAATTTGAGGTAGAAGTAATGGATGCCATAGAAAGTCCAAAACCAAAACCTGCAGTTCCCTTCGAAGTAAAAGATTTAGATACAGTTAGAATGCAAAGTGGGTTACGTTTTATAAAAATAGAATCGGGAAATGGTGTTAAAGCACAACAAGGAAAATATGTTTCTGTTCATTACACTGGTTATTTATTAGATGGTAAAAAATTTGACTCTTCAGTTGAAAGAGGTGAACCACTTGAATTTCAGTTAGGAAGAGGAATGGTAATAAAAGGATGGGAAGAAGGAATAGAATTAATGCATGTAGGTGATAAAATGCGTTTTATTATACCAAGCGAATTGGCTTATGGCGAAACGGGTGCTCCTGGAGCTATTCCACCAAATGCTACCTTAATTTTCGATTGCGAATTGGTTGATGTTCAATAGCCTATAAATAAAGGCTGTCTCAAAAAAGAAGTCTTTTTTTGTTACATTGTGTAATTAACGATAACTACAGGTAGAAATGTTTTGAAAACGTTAGCATTAACATATCAATTACGCTCCATTTGACAAGTATTTTAAAGTATTAGAAACATTTTTTTTAATTGATTATAATTTTATTGTTTTAAAAAATTGAATATCAAACTTTTTACTTCACTTGAATTGATAAGCGTGTTACAACTCTCAAGCCTGTTTTACATAATAATTGCGTAACAAACCCGTAACTTATACATAACATTTAGTTAACATAGGGTATACACTATTTAAGTTCCTTTGTGGCATTTATAAACCTAATTTAAATGAAATTTATTTACAACTTATTTCTAATCAGTTTCCTTTTACTATCCACAAGTAACTTTACATTTGCCCAAACAGGAAAAATTTCCGGAAAAGTATACGATAGCAAAACAAGCGAGTCGTTAATTGGTGTTAAAGTAGTAATTGAAGGAACAACTACAGCAGCAACTTCTGATTACGAAGGAAAATTTACCATTTCAAATGTATTACCAGGAACTTACAGTTTAGTAGTTTCGTATATTTCGTACAGTAAAAAAATTGTATCAGATGTGGAAGTTAAAAAAGGGGAAGTTACCTCTGTTTCTATATCTATGGTTGAGGCAACTAAAACATTAGGAGACATTGTAATTAGAGCAGAAATAAAGAAAGAAAGCGCCAATGCATTATTAATACAACAAAAAAATGCTACTTTTATTTCTGATGGAGTTTCGATAGAAACAATAAGAAAAACACCAGATAGAAATACAAGTGATGTTTTAAAGCGCGTGAGTGGAGCTACCATACAAGACAATAAATATGCAATTATTAGAGGATTACCAGATAGATACAATGCTGCATTTATTAATGGCGCTCCTTTACCTAGTTCAGAACCCGATAGAAAAGCATTTGCGTTTGATATTTTTCCAGCAAACTTATTAGATAATATTGTAATTGTTAAAACTGCAACACCTGATTTACCAGGAGAATTTGCAGGAGGATTAATACTAATAAAAACCAAAGATATTCCAGATCAAAATTTTTATAATATTTCTTTTGGAACTAGCTTAAATACTATTACTACTTTTCAAAAATTTAATACTAATGTAAATGGAGCAACCGATTTTTTAGGTATTGATGACGGTTCAAGAAGATTGCCAACATCTACACCAGATAATGTTACCTTTCAAAAATATCAAAATGATATTCAAAGCATAGATGATGTAAAAAGATTAGTAAATGTTGCCAAACCATTTAATAATAATTTCTCTATAAACGAAAATGCATCAATGCGCCCTGCATATAGTCTCCAATTTAATATGGGGCATTTAAAAAAATTTAAGAAGGTAGAAATGGGAAGTATTTTTTCAATGTCAATGCAAAATACCCCAACAACCCAGCAAATAATTCGTAAAGACTTTGATAATAACGGTAAAATTTATGAATTTGTTGACGAACAAAATACCATCAATACGCTTAATGGTTTTTTATGGAACATAAGTGTAAAAAATAAAAGTAATAAAATATCATTCAAAAACTTATTAAATATTAATTCCAACGACCAAACCATAATAAGAACTGGTCAAGAGTTAATAAATGCCTTCGATTCAAGATATTATGGGTTTTGGTATACACAAAATGTATTAAATAGTCACCAAATTAATGGAGAACATTTTTTAAAACGTAGTCAATTAAAAATTAACTGGAATGCTGGTTATAGTGGGCTAAATAGAGAAACACCAGACTTTAGAAGAGTAAGGTATCAAAAAAATATAGGTGACGAAACAGCAACTTATCAAGTTCCATTATCATCTAATCCTCAAGCAGATGTTGCAGGAAGATTTTACTCAACACAAAATGATAAAATTTTTAATTTAGGTGTAGATTTTTCTCGTCCATTAAATATTAAAAAATTTAAAAACGAAATTAAATTTGGAGGATATACACAATTAAGAGATAGAGATTTTAAAGCTCGTCAATTTGGTTATGGATTTGCTCCAGGAGCCTCACCTAATTTTAGTAATTTACCCCTTGAGCAAATTTTTCAAAAATCAAATATTGATACAAATGGTTTGGTGTTAAAAGAATTAACAAAATTAACTGATCAATATTCAGCATCAAGTAATTTATATGCAGGCTATATTCGCTTCGATAGTAAATTAACTAATAGATTAAGGGCAGTTTGGGGTGTAAGAGTTGAATCATACAATCAGAAATTAAATACTTACAGAACAGGAAGTGATGCTTTATTTACTATTGATACTACGGTGGTTGATTTTTTACCGTCATTAAATTTAGTGTATACTTTAAATACCAAAACAAATTTGAGAGCTTCTTTTTCTCAAACAGTATCTCGTCCTGAGTTTAGAGAGTTAGCTCCATTTGCATTTTTCGATTTTAATGATTTATTATTAGTTGAAGGAAATGAACAACTTAAACGTACATTAATAAACAATTACGATTTACGTTATGAATTTTATCCAACACCAGCACAGTTAATTTCAGTTTCTGTTTTTTACAAACAATTTGAAAACCCAATTGAAAAATCTTTGGACCAAGCCCTTAATGTTCGTAACATGAAGTATTCAAATGTTCCCACTGCATCAAGTATTGGTATCGAGTTGGATTACAAATTGAATTTTGGACAATTATTAAATGTTAAAAATGCATTTTTAGAAGGATTAAATTTTATTGGGAATATGGCTTATATCCAATCAAAAGTTGATGTTTCAAAAGTATTAGCCACTGCTGATAAAGAAAGGCCATTACAAGGGCAATCGCCATATATTTTAAATGCAAGTTTACAATATACTAATAGTAAAAAAGAATATGGAGTTTCTTTATCATTTAACAGAGTTGGTGAAAGAATAGTGAATGTTGGAAATATTGAATATGCTAGTTATTGGGAAAAGCCGAGATCAGTTATTGATTTACAATTAAACAAAACATTTTATAAAAAATTTGATGTACGCTTTGGTATAAGAGATATTTTAGCTCAAAACATTATTTTCTATCAAAATAATGACACCGAGACCACTTTTGATTCATCAAAAGATAATGAGATATGGAATTTTAAAGTAGGTTCTTCTTATTCAATTAATATTAGTTATAAGTTTTAATAACTATTATTTATCATAATAAAAAAAGGTGTTTGAAATTCTTTCAAACACCCTTTTTTTATTGGCATTTTCACGCTATTTTAAGTAATGTAAAATTAGGTTGTTTACTTTAACTTAACATTAAATTTAACATTAGATAACATTAGTGAGGTTACTTTGCTGAATCTTAAATCAAATAAAAAGATCATGAAAAAAATTACAATAACTGTTTTAATGTCAGTATTTTCAATACTTGCATTTTCACAAAACAACTTTTTTACACCTACTACTTACAGAGGTGCAATTGACACGGATACTACTAAAGATTGGACCAAAGGCTGGACTAATTGGGATCCAGCAAACACTGTTTACCCTGCTACAACCGTTAACATTAATGCGGGAGACATTACTTCAAACACAACCTGGACCAAAGACAACGTTTATTTATTAAACGATGGTTATGTGTATGTTACAAACAATGCTACTTTAACAATACAAGCTGGAACCATAATTAGAGGAACTGGAAAAGGAGCTTTAATTATTTGTAGAGGAGCAAAATTAATTGCAAATGGTACTTTAGCTGAACCAATTATTTTTACATCAAGCAAAGCGGTAGGTTTAAGAGCCCCTGGCGATTGGGGTGGATTAGTAATTACAGGAAAAGGAGTTCATAATTTAGTTCAAGGTGATACTGCTGCTGCTGAAGGTGGAATTGCAAAACCAGTTATTGGTAGTGGTTTAATTGATGGCCGTCATGGTGGAAATGATGATGATGATAGTTCTGGAGTTTTAAAATTTGTAAGAGTAGAATATGCTGGTATTCCATTATCAACTGCAGCTAACTCTGAAATAAATGGTATTACTTTTTATTCTGTTGGAAGAAAAACATTGGTTGAAAATGTTCAAGTTTCTTTTTGTGGAGATGATTCTTACGAATGGTTTGGTGGAGCTGTTAATTGTAAACGTTTAATAGCTTATGCTGGTATAGATGATGATTTTGATACAGATAACGGTTATAAAGGTTTAGTTCAATTTGCAATAGCACTTCGTATACCTCAAAATGCTGATCAAAGTGGTTCAAATGCTTTTGAGTGTGACAATGATGCCAATGGTTCTGCAAGATTACCAAGAACAACTCCAGTATTTTCAAATGTAACTATAATTGGTCCATTATTTAGTGGTCAAAGTGTTACCCCAAATGCAAATTTTGGTCGTGCTGCACATATAAGAAGAAATGCTGCTGTTAGTATTGTTAATTCAGTTTTAACTGGATTTCCTGTTGCTGGTTTAATTATCGATTCACGTAGAACCAATGCAGGCTTTCAAAATGGTGATGCAGTATTCAAAAACAACGTAATTGGTGGTATTCCTTCTGGTTGGGCTGGCCGTTTGGCTTCTAACTCTGATACTCTATCTTTAACAACAAGTGCACAAGTTGCGGCTTGGGTTGTATCCAACGGAACTGATACTTTTAATACCTCAAATGAAGTTAATTTAGTAAGACCATTTAATTATACTAATCCAAACTTTGCACCTACTAGTAATTCAGTAAGTAAATCAGGTTCTAATTTTAATACAGGAAAAACTCCTTATGATGCTAAGCCAATTGTTGATTTTTCAAACACCAATAATTTACTAAATTATACATTTACTAATTTAACCAATACTAAAGGATACAATACTAGATATAATTGGGACTTTGGTGTTACTTCAAGCAGCGTTGATACTTCAACAGCAACAAATCCTCAATTTATGTTCCCTGGAAATGGAACTTATATAGTAACTTTAAAAGCTACAAACGATTTTGACTCAACAACTTTTACTAAAAATATAGTTGTAAACGTGAATCTAAAACCAGCAGCTGATTTTAACTTCGCTCAGGCGAATGCAGCTACAAGAGATTTTATTTTTAACAATAATACTAATACCAAAGGTTTTGCAACTTCTTATTCTTGGGATTTTGGTGTTGCTTCGTCATCAACTGATACATCAACTATGGCTAGTCCATCGTTTACTTTTCCAGCAAATGGTTTTTATACTGTTTCTTTAAAAGCTAAAAATCAATACGATAGTATTGTGGTTAACAAAATTGTTGGAGTAACTGTTACAGTTCCTCAAAATAATTTCTTTGAATATACTTCTTACAGAGGTGCTTTAAGTTCTGATACAATGCAAGATTGGACAAAAGGCTGGTCGAATTTTGAACCAACTACTACTGTTTATCCTCCAACTACTGTTAATATTAATGCTGGTGATATAACGGCTAATACAACATGGACAAAAAACAATGTTTATTTATTAAATGATGGATATGTTTATGTTACAAACAATGCTACTTTATCAATCGAACCTGGAACTATTATTAGAGGAACTGGAAAAGGTGCACTGATTATTGCTCGTGGTGCGAAGTTAAATGCACGTGGAACAAAAGCCGAACCAATTATTTTTACATCAAGTAAAGCCGCTGGTTTAAGAGCTCCTGGTGATTGGGGTGGATTAGTAATTACCGGAAAAGCTGTTCATAATTTAGCGCAAGGTGATACTGCTGCTGCAGAAGGTGGAATTGCTAAACCTGTAATTGGTAGTGGTTTAATTGATGGTCGCCATGGTGGTACAGATGATGATGATAGTTCAGGTGTTTTAACCTATGTACGTGTTGAGTTTGCAGGTATTCCTTTGTCAACAGCATCTAACTCTGAAATTAATGGTATTACTTTATATTCGGTAGGACGCAAAACATTAATTGATAATGTACAAGTTTCATATTGTGGAGATGATTCTTACGAATGGTTTGGTGGTACTGTAAATGCAAAACACTTGATTGCTTTTGCTGGAATTGACGATGATTTTGATTGTGACAATGGTTTTAGAGGTCAAGTACAATTTGCAATTGGTGCACGTATTCCTCAAAATGCCGATCAATCAGGTTCAAATGGATTTGAGGTTGATAACGATGCTAACGGTTCAACTGCATCTCCAAGAACAGCACCTATTTTCTCAAATGTAACTTTAATCGGGCCAATTTTTGCTGGACAAACAGTTACTCCTAATGCTAACTTCGGCCGTGCAGCACATTTAAGAAGAAACTCTGCTGTAACAATTGTAAACTCTATATTTACAGGATTCCCAGTAGCAGGTTTAATTCTTGACTCACGTAGAACAAATGCCGCTTTCCAAAATGGAACAGCTGTATTTAAAAATAATGTAATTGGTGGAATTCCATCAGGATGGGCTGGTAGATTGGCTAGTAATTCAGATACTTTGGCTTTAACAAGTAGTTCACAAGTTGCTGCTTGGGTGGTAACAAATGCAACTGATACTTTTAATACTTCAAACGAAGTAAATTTAGTAAGACCATTTAATTATAATAACCCTAACTATGCTCCTGCAAGTAATTCTGTTGCAGTTGGAGGTTCAAATTTTACAACAGGAAAAACACCTTTCAATTCAACTCCAATTGTTGATTTTACATTTGCTCCTACTGTACCTAATTCTAAAACCTATAACTTTACAAATACTACCAATACAAGAGGTATTGCTACAACTTACAAGTGGGATTTTGGTGGTTTTGGTACATCAACTCAAGAAAATCCTTCATTTACATTTACTAATAATGGTAGCTATATTGTAAAATTAACTGCAACCAACATTTTTGATTCATCTTTTTCAAATAAGACAGTTGTTGTTAATGTTTCTGACAAACCAGCAGCAAACTTTACATTTGTTCAAGGTACTGCTGCAGGGTCGCGTGATTTCACTTTCACAAATACAACTGACGAAAAAGGTTCAGCTACTACTTATGCTTGGGACTTTGGTGTTTCAACTTCAACTACTGATACTTCATCGGCTAAAAACCCAGATTATACTTATGCAGCTAATGGAACTTACACAGTTCGTTTAATAGCTAGCAATGCATTTTTAGCTGATACAATTACCAAAACTGTTACTGTGCAAGCAGTAAATATTAATGAAGCATCAAATACTTTAAATAAAGTAAATGTTTTCCCTAACCCAGCTAACGATAATGTAACTGTATCATTTAATTTAGTAAATGCTAATTTAGTAACAATTGAGTTAATTGATTTAACTGGTAAAACTATTAGAATTACTGATTCAATGAAATTAAATTCAGGATTAAATGAAATTACATTAAATGTAGCAGACGTTAAACAAGGTGTTTATTTTGTTAAACTAAGTACAGAAGAAGTAATTAAAACAACAAGATTAGTTATTGTAAAATAATTTAAATTAATAAGCGACTAAATTCGCTATTTAAAATATGTTAAGTAAAAAAAGCATCTCATTTTGAGATGCTTTTTTTTTGATTTGAGAAATAAAAATTTGTAATAATTCCAAGCTTT
>CAMCEM010000014.1 GCA_945873755.1 Chitinophaga pinensis
ATTTTTAATTGGCGTTTTTGTTTTAATTAAATTAGTTTTTAAAAAACTCTATAACCTTTTCAGCTAATTCTATTCCAATTCTATTTTGAGCTTCTTTAGTGCTTCCTCCAATGTGTGGACTTAAACTTACATTGTTATGTTGAAGAATATCCATATTTAAAGGTGGTTCTTTTTCAAAAACATCTAGCCCAGCAAAAGCAACTTGGCCAGAGTTTAAAGCAGCTAACAAGTCAATTTCACTAATAACTCCACCACGTGAACAATTAACTAAACCAACTCCATGTTTCATTTTAGCCATTTTAGCTGCATCAACAATTGGTTTATCGCCTTCACTAAATGGTAAGTGAAATGTTATAAAATCAGCGTGAGTTAAAACGCTTTCATCGCTAACAGTATTAATATTAACTTTTATTCGAGAATTCAATCCAAGAGCAGGTAAATTTAAACTAATGTCTACTTTATCAACATAGGGATCGAAAGCTAACACCTGCATTCCTAAACCAATAGCCATTTTAGCAACTTCTTGTCCAATACGACCAAAGCCAAAAATACCCATAGTTTTTCCTTGTAATTCAATTCCGTTTGAGGCCACTTTTTTTAAATCATTAAATTTTGTATTGCCTTCATTTGGCATTACTCTATTGGTAATTTGAATTAAGCGAGCTGCTGAAAATATGTGCGCAAAAACTAATTCAGCAACACTTACCGAAGAAGATGCAGGTGTATTAACTACTTTAATGCCTTTGTGTTTTGCATACTCCACATCTATATTGTCCATTCCAACTCCACCGCGGCCAATAAGCTTTAAGTTCGGACAAGCATCAATTAATTCTTTGCGAACTTTTGTTGCACTTCTAACTAAAATTGCATCAAAATTATTTAATTCACTTATAAGGTTTACTTGTTCAATTTTTTCTGTTATTACAGTAAAACCAGCATTTTCAAGTATTTTTTTTCCATTGGCATCAATGCCATCATTTGCTAATATTTTTATCATTTTTATTTTTATTTAAAAGTTTGAAAAATTGATAGATTAGAATGTTGATCTAGGAAATTAATTCAACATTTAACATTCAAAATTATATTTTACTTGCTTCAAATTCCTTCATTGTATCTACTAAAACTTGAACACTTTCTATAGGTAAAGCGTTATATAAACTTGCGCGTAATCCTCCAACTGAGCGATGGCCTTTTAAACCGCTTAAGTTTTTATTTTCACATAATTTTAAAAATTCAGCTTCATGTTCTTTATTAGTTGTAACAAAATTTACATTCATGCGGCTTCGGTCTTCTTTAACAACTGTACCTTCAAATAATGAGTTTCTATCAATTTCGGCATACAATAAATCTGCTTTAGCTTTGTTTCTAACTTCCATTGCTTCTAAGCCCATTTCCTTTATCCAACGTAAAGTATGCATACAAACAAAAATGGCAAACACACTTGGTGTATTATACATACTTCCATTTTCAACTTGTGGCTTGTAGTCGAGCATTGTTGGCACTTTACGTTTTGCTTTACCTACTAAATCTTTTTTTATGATTACTAATGTTGTTCCAGCAGGACCCATATTTTTTTGGGCTCCAGCATAAATCATATCAAACTGATTTGCATCAAAAGGGCGACTAAAAATATCAGAGCTCATATCGCAAATAAGTGGAACTTCGGTTTTTGGAAATTCAAACATTTCGGTGCCATAAATAGTATTATTACTAGTGCAATGAAAATATTTAACATCTGTAGGAATAGTATAATTTTTAGGAATATAGTTAAAATTTTTATCCTCACTACTAGCTAATACATTTACGTTTCCAAACATTTTTGCTTCTTTAATAGCTCTGCTAGCCCAAACACCAGTATTTACATAAGCTGCAGTTTCTCCTTCTTCTAATAAATTCATTGGAATCATATCGAATTGAGTAGATGCGCCTCCTTGTAAAAATAATATTGCATATTCATCGCTTAAATTTAAAATATCTTTAACTAACTGACATGCTTCGGCAACTACTGCTTCAAATTCTTTACTTCTATGGCTTACTTCTAATAGTGATAAACTAGTTCCAGAAAAGTTTTTTAAAGCTTCAATACTTGCATCAATTGCCGATTGAGGTAAAATAGCAGGACCTGCTGAAAAATTGTGTACTTTTGTCATAATGCAACTTTGATTGTTTGATAATTGTCAAAGTAATAATTAAGCAATTGAATTACCAAAATAAACACAATAAATTTGAAACAATTAATGAACAATTTAATATGAATAAACTATTTTTAACAATTACTTTACTATTATTTTATGCAAATGTATTATTTGGTCAACGAAAAACACCCGAATTAGATACTCAGAAAAAAGATGAAGAAACAGAAGCGAATGAAAAATTTGGCAGTAATGATTCGTGGAAAGACAAAATGATTTATGGTGGAAATATGGATGTTTGGTTTTCTTCTAATTATTCAATAGTTTTAATTCAACCACTTATAGGTTATAAAATTACTGATAAATTCCAAGTTGGATTGAATCCATTATATATTTATAATTCCCGAACATTCAGAAATTTAAGTACAGGTGCTGATTTTAAACTAAACATAAACGCATACGGGCCAGGTGTTTTCGGTCGATATTTTATCAACGAAAATATTTTTGCACACACAGAATATTTAGGGTTAAGTTATAACTATTACATAGAAAATACAGGACAAAACATTTCAAGATTTAGTAATAGCGCTTTTGTTGGAGGAGGCTATATGCCGGGTGGATCGGGTGTTTACTTTATGGCATTATATGATTTATTATATGACGCTAAAACCAGCTTTTATCCTGACCCATTAGTTGTAAGAATTGGATTTGTATTTTAATTTTTAAATATATTATTAAAAAAAGTTATTAATAAATTAGGTTTAAAAATAACGGGTAAAAAAAAGCCATAGATAGCACCCCAAATATGAGCATCGTGAGCAATATTACCTAAATTTTTTTTAGAGGCATAGCTTGATAATGCTAAATAAATAAAACCATAAAGCCAGCCGGGTAAACCCATAATTATTAAATTTGGTTCAAATAAAATACAGCAAAAAACAACTGCCGATACAGCACCTGAAGCACCTAAAGAATAATAATTAGAATTGTTTTTATGTTTTATAAAAGTATAAATATCGGCAACACCAATGGCACTAATGTAAAATAAAATAAAAGCAACTTTATAGTAATTATTAAAAAGTATGGGAAAATAATTTGTTTCTAAAAAAACACCAAAACTATACAATGCAAACATATTAAAACCAAGGTGCATATAATCGGCATGAATAAAACCACCACTTATAAAACGAAACCATTGACTAGGGTCATTATTAATAGTATTAGGGTGAAAAATTAGCTTTAGCTTTGCATCATTATTATTAAAACAAATAAAACTTATACCACAATTTAAGAGTATAATAAATAAAGTAATTGTCATTTATAAAATAAGATTTTTTTAAATTTAAGAGCATCAATATTATTAAAAAAAAGCTAAACATATTGTCTTTATTTTCTTGTGTTTTTTATTTTAATATAAATGCACAAGTTAACTATGTTCCAAATGGAAGTTTTGAAGATTTTAATAAATGTCCTACAAGTAATTCGGCAATAGATTCATCGGCAAACAATTTTATATTTTTAAACAATTGGTATAGACCCACCCTAGGCACACCCGATTATTATAATGGTTGCAATAAAGTTTTAAATACTGTTGGCGTGCCTCAAAACGAAGCTGGTTATCAATTTGCAAATGAAGGCAATGCTTACATTGGTTTAGTAACTTATTACAAATTTAACTTGTCAATTGATGGTTATAGAGAGTATATTCAAGTAAAACTTACTGAAAAATTAGTAGCTAACAGAGAGTATGAAGTTACCTTTTTTGTATCGCCTACTGGTTTTAAAAGTGTAAGTAATATTTCTGCATTAATTACTTCAAATAAAGTTGAAGATTATTTATTAAAAACTGAACTAAAATATAATCCACAAGTAACCAATACCGAATTATTTGTTGATTCGAGTATTTGGTATAAAGTAACAGGAGTTTTTAAAGCAGCGGGAGGTGAAAATTGGTTAACAATTGGAAATTTTGTAAATGACAATAGTTGCACTCCTATTAGCTTGGCCAATGGAAAGCCTGATGCTAACTTATTAGGCCAATCGTATATTTATATTGATAATGTAAGCTTGGTTGAAACACTAGCAAAAAGAACTTTTTATTTATGTAATGAAAACGATAGTGTAAGAATTGATATAAAAAATGGGTTTAATAAATTTGAATGGTTTGATGGTGATACTTTAAATAGATTTAGGTATTTTAAAAATGAAAGTAACTTATGGATTAAAAATTACTTAGCTAGCGGGAGTAATATTATTGATTCAATTCAAATACTTAAAACGCCAAATATTTTTAATAAAATAATAAACGATACCAATATTTGCGAAGGTGAAAGTGTTATTGTAAAACTAAAAAATAATGCACCTCAATATGAATGGAGTGACAATACAAAGGATAGTTTTTTTACAACAAATAATGCAGGAAAATATTGGATAATAGCAAAAGAAAATGGCTGTATTAGAATTGACACATTTGAAATAAATTTAAGACCAAAACCATTATTGTTAAATTACTCGGACACTTTTTTTTGTAAAAATGAAAGCATAGAAATAGGCAATAATAACTACCCCAATAATTATACTTTTATATGGAATAATGGTTTAAAAACTGAACAAATAACTGTAAATAAAACTAGCATAAATATACTAGCAATAAAAGACAAAGACTGTTGGAATTACGATACAATAAATGTAGTTGAAAAAGATAAACCACAAATAAATATTACTGGACCAAGATTTTTATGTGAGGATAACAGCGAAAAGATTACCTTAAAATCGAATCAATTTTTAAAAAACATTTGGTATCCAAGCAATGAATTGAATTTAAATTTGGAAGTAAACAAAGCAGGGAAGTATTGGCATTATGTTATGGATAATTTTGGCTGCCAAAACACAGATACTATTACCATTAAAGATGCTTGCAATCCAATATTTTATATGCCAAATGCTTTTAGCCCCAATGCAGATAATTTGAACGATTATTTAAATTTTACGGGAAAATACATTGATATTTTTGATATAAAAATATATAATAGGTGGGGCGAAATGGTTTTTGAAACCAACGATTTTAATGCAAAATGGTATGGAACTTTTAATAATAATACATTGCCAGTAGATGTGTATTTTTATACTGTAAAATACGCTTCTTTTATAAGTACTGAACCCGAAATTTTAAATGGAACTTTGAGTATTATTAGGTAGTTATTTCGGTGGTTAATGTCTTTACCAATCCACTTAAATTCGTTTGGTGAGGAAATTTGTTTAAGATATCGAAGTATAATTTTGCAAAATAATAAAACTATTTATTTAAATATTTAACTAAGTCGTTGTTCAAATCCTCATAAAACAAGTTTTTTGCAATTATTACACCTTTGGGATTTATTAAAAAGTTACTTGGAATATTTTCAATATTAAAACTATCAATTAGTGGGCTATTCCAACCAGTATAATCGCAAATATGGTATTGCCAAGGATACAATTCTCGTTTTAAAGTTGTAATTAATGTTTCTTCTTTTTGGTCGATACTTATAGAAACAACATTAAATTTTTTTCCATCAATAAACTTAATATCTTTAAATTTTCCGTAAGTTTTAATCAGTTCCGATTGAATTTTTAATGAAGGTAAATCCCAACTAGCCCAAAACTGAATTAAGGTATAACTCCCTAATAAACTCGTTATTTTAAAATCTTTATTGTTTATTAGTTTGGTTTCAAAAAATGGAATTTTATCACCAATTTTTAATTCGGTTTCTTCTGCAACAAAACTACTGTTAAATAAAAACAGTAAAAGAAAAACACAATATTTGATTATGAGCTTAGTCAATGCGAGTAATATCAGCACCAATGGCATTTAAACGGGTATCAATAAATTGATAGCCTCTATCTATTTGAACAATATTGTTAATGGTACTTGTACCTTCGGCAGCCAATGCTGCAATAAGCATGGCTACACCTGCCCTTATATCGGGGCTACTCATAGTTATTCCGCGCAATTTTTGTTCGCGATTGCTGCCAATAACTACAGCTCTGTGTGGGTCGCACAAAATTATTTTAGCACCCATGTCAATTAAATTATCTACAAAAAACAAACGGCTTTCAAACATCCATTGATGAATTAAAACAGAGCCTTTTGCTTGGGTAGCGGTAACTAAAGCAATTGAAATTAAATCAGGGGTAAATGCTGGCCAAATGCCATCTCTAATAGTTAACATGGAACCATTAATTAGACTTTCAATTTTGTATGAATCTTGTTGAGGAATAAAAATATCATCGCCTCTAAATTCCATTTGAATGCCCATTCTGCCAAATATTTTAGGAATATTTCCTAACGCAGGAATGGAACAATTTTTTATGGTAATTTCAGAATTTGTAGCCGCTGCTAAGCCAATAAAACTTCCAATTTCTATCATGTCGGGCAACATTCGGTGAGAACAACCACCTAAACTTTCCACTCCTTCTATCGACAATAAGTTTGAACCCACACCACTAATTTTTGCACCCATGCTATTTAGCATTTTACAAAGTTGCTGTAAATATGGTTCGCAGGCAGCATTGTAAATAGTAGTAGTTCCTTTTGCCAATACCGCAGCCATTAAAATATTTGCAGTACCAGTTACCGATGCTTCATCAAGCACCATGTAATCGCCTTTTAAGTTTTTTGCATCAATGCTATAAAACTTTTCTTCGTGGTTATAATTAAAGTTAGCACCTAAAGCTTCAAAGCCTCTAAAGTGAGTATCTAAGTGTCGTCTACCAATTTTATCACCTCCGGGTTCAGGAATAAAAGCTTTTCCAAATCGGCCTAAAAGCGGGCCAATAATCATTACTGAACCTCTTAAACTAGCACCTTTCTTTTTAAATTCATCACTCAATAAATATTCTAAGTTTACATTACTAGCTGTAAAAGCGTATGTATTTTCATTTATTTTTTCAACTACTACACCCATATCGGCTACTAGTTCAATCAACTTCATTACATCTCTAATATTTGGAATATTTTCAATTACTACTTTTTCAGCAGTAATAAGTACAGCACTAATAATTTGTAATGCTTCGTTTTTTGCACCTTGTGGAATTAACTCGCCTTTTAGTTGTATACCGCCTTTAACTTTAAATGATGACATTTTTATAATATTTGTTACGAAAATAGAATTTAAAATGAGTTGTAGTAAAATATTTTTACCACAGTTTGTATTAATTGAATATTAAATTGAATAAAAATGTTTGATATTATTATTTAGTAAATTGATTTATTAAAAAGCAAAAGCTTTTCCAACCGTTAACACATTTAAATTGGCATTTAAGTTACCGTTTTTACTTTCGGCTTCCAGTATTTGTTGAGGCAAGCCAATTGGCTCATCGCTTAAATCGAAAGTTCCAAAATGCATGGGGATAAGTGTATTTGCTTCCATTTCATTCACTGCTATTACAGCATCTAATGGCGAAATATGGTTTGCGCCCATAAACCATTCGGGTTTAAAAGCTCCTATACCTATAATACATAAATCTATTTTTCCAAAAATTTCATTTATTTCCTTCAAATGACTTCCATAACCAGTATCGCCACTAAAGAAAATACGTTTGCCATTAGCTTCAATTACAAATGAGCCCCACAAATGTTTATTGGTATCCGTTAATCCTCGCTTACTCCAATGGCGTGCAGGCATAAAATAAATTTTAATTTGTGAATTGTCGGTTTTGTATTGTTGATACCAACCAGCTGTTTGAACTTGAGGTTTATTTAGCATTTTATTTAACCATTCATCCATTTTTAAACCAGTTAAAATAGGGGCATTTGGATTGTTTTTATAAACAATTTGAATACTTTTTTCATCTAAATGGTCTCTATGGTCGTGGCTTAACAAAACATAATTTAGACCTTTAATAATTTCAGGATTAAAAGGCATGGGAATTTTACGTTTTAAAAAAGTACTAGGATTACCAAAAACAGGATCAGTTATTAAACTAATGCCATTAATTCTAATAAAAAAAGTTGCGTGACCTAGCCAAACTATAACATCGTTTTTATTTTGTAAAAATGTAGTGTCGTTTTGCAGTAAAGCCAATTGAAAAGTATCTTTTTTCTTAAATTCTTTTTCACTATTGGTTTCGCGTTGCCATTTCCAAACCTCGCTAAACTTTGGATAAAAAGGAAACTCGTGGTTCATAAACAAACCTTTTTCGTCTAAAGGATTGCCTTTCCAATTTGTTGAATCAATAATGGTTTTTAAATTAGGATTAGAAGTATAACTGTTAATTTTCATTTGTTGGGATTGCACATTAAATGCAATATTGGAAAGTAATATGAATAAGAATTTTTTCAATAAAAAGCTTTTAAATAGTTGTTTGCGAATATCACAAATGGTTAAATAATTTCAACTACATTTTATAATTGATTTTAAACAACTAAAAAAAAGTATTATCAAAACAAAATTTCAAAAATTGAAAATCAATTTTGTTTTACAAAAGCTTTAGATTTTTATCAATTTCATTCATTTTGAATAAACAATAAATTAGGTTATTGTTGCTAATTAAATTTATTTTATAAAAAATGCAACAATTGAGCGCAAGTAGATCAGAAGTAATGCTTCATATAGGAAAAGATGTGGAGAATATTAATGATGAATATTTAAAACCTATTGAAACAAATTGGCAAGCATCTGAATTGCTTCCATTAACATCTGATAAAACTTTTATAGCTGATTTAAAAACAATACAAGATCAAGCTCAAAGTTTATCATACGATTTTTTAGCAGTTTTGGTAGCTGATACAATTACAGAAGAAGCCTTACCTACTTATGAAACTTGGTTGGCTGGCATTCAAGGAATAAACCAATATGAAAATAATGGTTGGATGAAATGGTTACGAGGCTGGAGTGCAGAAGAAAATAGACATGGAGATGCTTTAAATCGTTATTTATACTTAAGTGGAAGAATAGATATGCGCCAGTTTGAAGCTTCTACCCAATATTTAATTTCAGATGGATTTGATAATGGTGCTTCAAACGACCCATACAAAAATTTTGTTTATACTAGTTTTCAAGAATTAGCAACAAATATTTCGCACCGAAGGGTTGCATCTATTGCAAAACAAGAAGGAAATAATATTTTATCGAAACTTTGCGGATTAGTTGCTGCAGATGAAGCAAGACATGCAAAAGCATATAAAACTTTTGTAAGTAAAATTTTTGAAATAGATACGAACGAAATGATGTTGGCTTTTGAAGCCATGATGAGAAAGAAAATTTTAATGCCTTCTCAATGTTTGCGTCAGTTAGGTGAAGAAGTAGGAATATTTTCTAATTTTAGCGATGCAGCTCAAAGATTAGGAGTTTATACTTCTTTCGATTATGTTGATATTTTAAAGTCGTTAATTGAAGAATGGAAAATTGAAAGCTTGGAAGGCTTAAAAGAATCTGGTGAAAAAGCAAGAGATTATGTAATGAAACTGCCAGATAGAATGTATAAAATTGCAGAAAGGATAAAAATTCCTGAAACCGAATACAAGTTTAATTGGATTTTAGCATAATAAAATTGAAGAGGCTGTTAAATAAATAACAGCCTCTTTTTTTATGGTAATTTTTTAGTACATAAAAATTAAAACTGTTCAAAACACCAATTATAGTTTTTTAATAAAAACAGTATTTTCGTTTAGTTAAAATGGCAAAGAAAAATACTGGAAATAAAGTTTTATTGGGCGATGTTAAAGACTTTGAAGAGTTAGACGAACCTGTAAATAAAAAAAATAGTTCAAAAAGTAAAAATCCTATTGGTTTTTTTTCTTTTTTAAGTGATGAAAGATTCTTAAAATCATTGGGAATAACATTCATTTTGTTTTCGGTTTTTTTATTATTAGCAGGAATTTCGTTTTTATTTACTTGGCAAGCCGATCAAAGTTTAGTTAAAAACATGAGCTTTGGTTACTTTCAAATTTCAACCGAAACAGTTGCAAAAAATGCTTTAGGAAATTTAGGTGCTTGGTTAGGATTTATATTTATTTACAAAGGATTTGGTGTTGCATCGTTTGCTATTTGTATAATTTTCTTTTCTATTGGGCTTTATTTATTAACTAAATTACAGCCTATACCAATAATTAAAACTTTAAAATATTCTTTCTTTTCAACCATTTGGCTTTCGCTTGTTTTTGGACTAATATTTAATCAAACCTATCAAATTTTAGGTGGAGTTTTCGGTCATTTTGGAATAATTTATTTAAAAATTATTGTTGGCGATATTGGAACAGTACTTTTTTTAATTTCATATATTTTAATATTTGCTGTTGCATTATTTAATATTGAATTCTATCAACCTAATTTTAAATTAAAGTCTGAACTTTTATTTGAACCTAATTTATCAAATAGTCAAGCAGAAGATAGTTTTAAAAATAGCAATAAAGAAAATACAGTAAACGGAGAAATTACAATAGCAAAAGGTATTGATTTACCACCTTTGGACAGTGAAGATTTTATATTAATAGAAAAGCCAATTGAAAACATAGTTCCCATTGAGGAAGACAATTTTCCGGAAGATAAAACTGCAAACGATTTGTTATTAAACGAAGTTGAAAAACAAAATGATTTAAACCAAAATTCAATAGCTGAAGTTCCTAATTTAAAAATAGATAGTGGTTTAGTTTTACAAGTAAATGAATTGCCAGAGGAAGAGGTTATTGAAACAAATAAAAAGCATTTTGGCATAGATGAAGCATACGATCCAACATTAGAGTTTAGTGGCTACAAGTTTCCGGGAATAGATTTACTTACAGATTATGGTGACAATAAATCGAAGATTGATACCAATGAGTTAAGTGAAAAAACCCGAATGATTGAGGAAACACTTAAAAATTATAATATTGGAATTAAAAAAATATCAGCTACAGTTGGGCCAACTGTTACTCTTTATGAAATAATACCACAAGATGGCGTAAGGATAGCAAAAATTAAAAACTTAGAAGATGATATTGCGCTTAGTTTGGCAGCGTTGGGAATAAGGATAATTGCTCCAATTCCGGGAAGAGGAACTATAGGTATTGAAGTACCAAACTCTAACCCTGCGATGGTTCCAATGCGGAGTTTAATTAGTTCAGCAAAATTTGCAAATACCGATATGGATTTACCAATAGCTTTTGGCAAAACTATTTCGAACGAAGTGTTTGTAGCTGATTTAGCCAAAATGCCACATTTATTAATGGCAGGTGCTACTGGACAAGGAAAATCGGTTGGGTTAAATGCTATTTTAGTTTCATTATTATATAAAAAACATCCTTCGCAAATTAAGTTTGTTTTAGTTGATCCAAAGAAAGTAGAATTAAATATTTATAAAACAATTGAGCGACATTTTTTAGCTAAAATACCCGGTGATGCTGATGCAATTATTACCGATACAAAATTAGTTGTAAGTACATTAAGTTCACTTTGTAAAGAAATGGACGAAAGGTATGATTTATTAAAAGACGCCCAAGTAAGGAACTTAAAAGAATACAATGCTAAATTTTTGAGCAGAAGATTAGCACCGACTGACAAATTAGCCCATCGTTTTTTACCTTATATAGTTGTAGTTATTGATGAATTAGCCGATTTAATGATGACAGCCGGTAAAGAAGTAGAACTGCCAATTGCCCGTTTAGCACAGTTGGCTCGTGCTATTGGAATTCATTTAATATTAGCAACTCAAAGGCCATCAGTTAATATTATTACAGGTACTATTAAAGCTAATTTCCCTGCAAGGTTGGCTTTTAGGGTTTCACAAAAAATTGATTCAAGAACTATTTTAGATGCCAATGGTGCTGATCAATTAATAGGAAAAGGCGATATGCTTTTTAGTAATGGAAACGATTTAGTAAGGATTCAATGTGCTTTTGTTGATACACCTGAAGTAGAAAGAATTGCTGAATTCATTGGAAGTCAAAAAGGAAATGAACCTTACTTATTACCATTAGTAAGTTTAGAAGGTGATGAAAGTGGAATAGGTGGTGAAATGTTTGATAGCAAAGACAAAGATGAACTATTTAACGAAGCCGCTCACTTAATTGTTTCTAGTCAACAAGGCTCTACATCGCTACTTCAACGTAAGCTAAACTTAGGTTATAATAGAGCAGGACGATTAATTGATCAATTAGAAAAAGCGGGAATTGTTGGCCCTTTTAAAGGTAGTAAAGCAAGAGAAGTATTAATAATTGATATAGTTGAATTGGAAGAAAGGTTGAAACATTTGTAATTATATTTTATTACTAACTACATAAAAATACTTCCAACATTTTAAACATTTAAATTTTTTGACAGTTTTAAAAAACAAAATAACTTTTATAAATAATCCTCTTTGAGTTCTTTCTACATCATTAGCTTTGCAATATGGGCATTCAATGTTTTTAGTAAATTTTTTTGAAAAACCAATAATGTAATTAATTATTAATATTGATATTGCTAAAATTAAAATTATTTTGTAATTTGATACAATGTAATCTATATAATTCATGGATGCAAAAAACGAGTAATTTAAGGATAATTCAATTAATTCTATAATAATTTTATGTTATCAAATTTTATAAGCATAAAAACAGCAATTTACATTTATTAATGAAGAAAATATTTATACTTTTTTTCTATATTTTTTTTGCAATTAGCTCCGCTTTTTGTCAAAAACAAGAAACTAAAATAGGCATAAACGGCTCACTGATGAAAGGTTACAGTTTTGCTCCAAATAAAGTTGAAAAAACAGGTTTAAGTTTAAATGGAACTGTAACTGGTTTTGATTTAGGAATCACTAAGCAGGTTAATGGAAAAAAACAATGGCAAATAGATTTAGGTAACCCACGCTTTGGATTAAATATTCAAACCATTTTAATGAATAAACCCGATACTTTTGGTTTTAATGTTTCTTTATTACCATGGGTACAAATTCCTTTAATTAAATATAATAATGGAGAAATAGTTGGTAAAATTGGACTTGGTTTAGCTTATGCTAGTGAAGCGTTTAATAGAAAAAAAAACTTTGATAACAGAGCGGTTAGTTCCCCAATAAATTTTGCACTTGAGTTTGGACTAGTTTTAAATCAGAAATTAACTTATAACTTTGATTTTAATGCAGAGTTAGGTTATTATCACTTATCAAATGGTAGCTTTCGAATACCAAATGGAGGGTTCAATATTTACTTTATTAAAACAGGTTTAACTTATTTTATTAATAGAAATCCTTATGCAAATAGGATAAAAATAAATAAAAAAATAGATGATAAAAAAATCTATTACTCCGCTTTCACTGCTTTTGGCTATAGAGAATTTGGTACTTTTGCTTTAATTCATCAATTTCCTGTTTTTACCTTTCACCAAGCATTATATAAACCAATAAATAAGTTATACAATTTAGGAATTGGATTTGATTTATTTTACGATGCTACCAATGCTTTGAGAGTAAATAAAAATTTAATGGTGAGCGATGTACCTGAAGCTGATAAAATTTTACTTGCTGTTGGGATTTGCAATGAGTTTACTTTTGGTAAGTTAGCATTGCCTTTTGAAATTTATAATTATTTTAGTTTTGTTAAAAAAATTGAAAATAAAAATTATTTAAGATTTGGGTTAACTTATTATGCGAATAAAAAAATGTTTTTTGGTTGTTATTTTAAAGGAAGTATTGCCAATTCAAAATCGTTAGAATCGGATTTTATGGAGATTGTAATTGGATATAAATTCAAAAAGTAAAATGTAATATTTTTAATTAAAATTTTATTCGAATACCTACCCAAATATTTCTACCAGCAGCACTAACACCCGATGAAAAAACTCGGTATTGAATATCTGTAATATTATCAATACCTGCTTGAAGTTGTGTTTTAAATTTTTTACCTAATGTGTATTGTGCTTTCATATTAATAATATACCATGCAGGCGAACCTTTAGGAGTAGCATACATGGCATTGTCTTCGCCATTAATATTAAAATCATTTAAGTATTTCCAACCATTATAAACTAAACTAATTTCAGTATTTAGTTTATTTTTATTAAATGAAATTGCACTTTTACCAAAAATTGGAGGAATATGGTCTAATGGAGTTTCAGTGTTGTTTGTAATAATTCTTCCATACGTATAGTTAAGCGAAGAATATAACATAACAGTTTTCCATAAATCGATTGAAAGTTGCATGTTATACCCATATATATAAGCTTGTTGCGCATTTTGATTGCTATAAATCTTTGTATTTATTCCATTATAAAAAGCAGAATCTTGTCCATTTAACGTACTTTCCTTTACTACAATGGCATTTTTTATATCTGTAAAAAACAGAACTCCTTCCAGTTTTATTTTAGTAATAGCAATAGCACTAAAACCTAATTCGTAATTTATGGTATTTTCAGGTTTTAAATTAGCATTGGGAATAATTATGGCTTCTCCTGCTTTGCTATCAAATACTTTGCTCACATCATCTACATTAGGCGCTCTAAATGCAGATGATAAATTACTATATATTTTAATACTTTTATTGGGATTAAATACCAAACCCAAATTGCCATTTAAGGCAGTGTTATTTTGTACTAAACTATTATTTAAAAATGGAAAAAAGTTTTGTTATTAAAGTTAGATTTTAAGTTTACATAATTTAACCGCAACCCATCACTTACAATAAATTTTTTCCCAATTTCCCACGAATGACTAACAAATACGGCCATATAAACCATATTACTTCCTCCATCAGGATAGCGGGTTGGAATCATTGTAATTCCACCATTTTTTATATTTTCATCGTGAGCATTTGAAGCAACATAATTGTACTGTCCATCTATTCCATATCTAATTTCATGGATAGAATTTTTATTTTGCTTAATTGACTTTATTATATCTAAATTTAAACTAGTTACATGAACATATTCACTTCGTTTGTTTAAATAAACTTCTTGCCAATTTCTATCAAATCTACTTTCTTCAATATATTGGAAAGCCAATGTTAATTTATAGTTATCAGCTAATTTGCTTTTAACAAACTTGTTTAAGTTATATGATGTTAAAAAATGTAATTCTGGACCATAATACCACTCAGCACTTCTATAATTTTTAGTACCTTTCCATTGATTTAATCTATCGAATCGGGGAACATTACCAGTATTACTTAATTGAAAGGTTAAAACATGATTGGTTTTTTTATTGGCTGCAAATAATAATTTATACATTAAATTGTATTGGCTGTAAGCAGAACCAATTTGTAAGCTAGGGTCACTATTTTTAAGCATAGTATCTCTATTATTTATTCGCCCTGCATAATAATTGCGTTGGTAAATGCTATCGCCATCAATACTTTCTTTATTTGTTCCTTGGCGTAAATCATAAAAATTACTATTTGTAAAACTTAAAAGGTGAGCCCATTTTTTAAATCCTAAATTTACATGATAATGAAATTTAGATTCATTATTTACATTACCAAATCTATAAAATGCATTGTTTTCAATTGAATTAAGTTTTGGCTTTAAAGTTTCGAAATACAAAACCCCGCCTAAAGCATCGCTGCCATATATTACGCTACCACCGCCAAATAATACCTCTGTTCTATTTAAAGTATTTTGGTCAATACGCAGTACGTTTTGCAAATGTCCTCCTCTGTAAATGGCATTGTTCATTCTAATACCATCAATAACTAATAAAACTCGGTTCGATTCAAAACCTCTTAAAACCGGACTTCCGCCACCTTGCTGACTTTTTTGTACAAACACAGCACCACTGTTTTCTAATAAATCGGCTGTATTTTGTCGGTTTTGGAAACTAATTTCCTTTTGATTAATAGAATAAATTTGTCGCGGTAAATCTTTTTTATATTCATAAAATTTATTGGCTGAAACAACAATTTCATTTAATTTTAGAATAGAAGGAACTAAATAAAAAATTAAAGTATCAACTTTGGTAAAAATTGATTTTGTTTGTTCTTTATAATCACTATTTTTTATTGTAAATAGTTTGTACTTGAATAATTCGTATTGGTTTTTGATTGTATTATTTTAAAAAATAGTACTATCAGTAATTTCTAATTGATATTCTAAAATTGGTTCTTTAGTGTTTTTATCGAAAACTAAAATATTTTGTGCTTTTGAAAAATTGAAAATAAAAAGTAATTGAAGTAAAAAAAATTGTTGTTTTATTTTCATAATAAATTAATGGAAGCAATATTATAAAACTATTTTAAAGTTATAAATAAAAAAAGCTAATAATAATTTATCCTATTTCATTCCACATGTTTGATAAAATTATTAAAAACAGTTACGTTTGACCAATATAAAAAATTATTGACTCATGAGCACCGTGCAAGCCAACTTATCGTTTACTAATTTTAAAACAATAGTTTTAGAAGATTATAAAATTGCCTTTACTAGCCGAGCAGCCAGTTTACTTGGTCGCAAAGAAGTATTAACCGGAAAAGCCAAGTTTGGTATTTTTGGCGATGGTAAAGAACTGCCTCAAATAGCAATGGCCAAAGCTTTTAAAAATGGAGATTTTAGAAGTGGATATTACCGCGACCAAACTTTTATGATGGCAGCAGGATTACTTACCGTTCAAGAGTTTTTTGCACAACTGTATGCACACACCGATGTAATTGCAGAGCCAGCCAGTGCAGGCCGAATGATGAATGGACACTACGGAACCAGAAGCATTGACGAAGATGGAAATTGGAAAGATTTAAAAAACCTTAAAAATTCATCGAGCGATATTTCGCCAACTGCTGGGCAAATGTTGCGCTTGGTTGGATTAGCGCAAGCAAGTAAATATTACAGAACCCATGCGGAAGCAATAGGTCAAAACAATTTTAGTAACAATGGCAACGAAGTGGCTTGGGGAACAATAGGCAATGCAAGCAGTAGTGAAGGGCATTTTTTTGAAGCCATAAATGCAGCTGGAGTATTGCAAGTGCCTATGGTAGTTTCTGTTTGGGACGATGCCTTTGGCATTTCGGTACCTGCCAAATACCAAACTACTAAAGAAAATATTAGCGAAATTTTAAAAGGATTTCAAAGAAATGAAAACCACAATGGCTATCAAATTTATACTGTTAAAGGTTGGGATTATGTAACGCTTTGCAGTGTGTATGAAAAAGCAGCAAACATTGCTAGACAAGAACATGTACCTTGCTTAATTCATGTGAACGAATTAACCCAGCCACAAGGACACAGTACCAGCGGGTCGCACGAGCGTTATAAATCGAAGGAAAGGTTGGCTTGGGAAATAGAATACGATTGCAACGCACAATTTAAAAAGTGGATTTTAGAAAATGAAATTGCAACAGAAGAAGAATTAAGTACCATAGAAAATGAAGCGCAAATTCATGTAAATGTGAGTAAAAAAGCTGCATGGGAAGCGTATTTAAATCCTATAAAACAAGATATAACGGTTGCATTAGATTTATTAAATGACTTGGCAAATGCAACTCAATTAACTGCAATTGGTAATTTAAAAAACGAACTTCAAAATATCAATGAACCAATAAGAAAAGACATTGCCACAGCAATAAATACCGCTTTGCGCTTAACTTATAAAAACCAAAGCATGGAGCGTGAACGTTTAATTAGTTTTAAAAATTTATTTTTAAAGCAAAATGAGGAACGTTATAATTCTTATTTGCATAGCCAATCGGCACAAAATGCTTTGTTGGTTGAAACCGTAAACCCTATTTATGCTGATGATGCAAAGATTGTAGATGGCCGTGAAATTATGGTGGCTTGTTTTGATAACTTACTTTCCACCAACCCAAAAGTATTGGCCTTTGGCGAAGATTTAGGTAAAATAGGCGATGTAAACCAAGGCTTTGCAGGGATGCAAGAAAAACATGGCGAAAGCCGAGTAAGCGATACTGGAATTAGGGAATTAACCATTATAGGGCAAGGAATAGGAACTGCTTTGCGTGGCTTACGCCCAATAGCCGAAATACAATATTTAGATTATTTGCTATATGGTTTGCAACCACTTAGCGATGATTTGGCAACATTACAATACCGCACCAAAGGCGGACAAAAAGCACCATTAATTGTAAGAACTCGCGGCCATAGATTAGAAGGTATTTGGCATTCGGGTTCGCCAATTGGTATGATTATAAATGCTTTGAGGGGAATGTATGTATGCGTTCCAAGAAACATGACCCAAGCAGCTGGAATGTACAATACATTAATGCAAGCTGATGAACCAGCTTTGGTAATTGAATGCTTGAATGGTTATAGATTAAAAGAAAAAATGCCCGATAATATTGGGGAATTTACTGTTGCTTTAGGCAAACCAGAAATACTGGTTTCAGGAACTGATGTTACTGTAATAACTTATGGAAGCACCACCAGAGTGGCTGAAGAAGCCATCAAACAATTGACAGAAATAGGCATCAATGTAGAGTTAATTGATATACAAACGTTATTGCCTTTTGATATAAATAACAGCATTGTAGAATCAATAAAAAAGACTAACAAAGTAGTGTTTTTAGATGAAGATGTACCCGGAGGAGCAACTGCATATATGATGCAACAAGTGTTAGAAAACCAACAAGCTTACCAATATTTGGATTATAAACCCATTACTATTTCGGCCAAAGCACACCGCCCGCCTTATGGCACCGATGGTGATTATTGGAGCAAACCCAATGCAGAAGAAATATTTGAGGTAATTTGCAATATGATGAGCGACTACGAACCAGGGTATTTTCCGAAGTTTGTTTAAAATAGCTGCTGGCTTCTGGACGATAGCTAATGGACCATGGACGATAGAAAAACACGACACAGTTCATGCTGGAAGCATCTACCTTGTTTAGGATTTGGTTAGCTAATGGGTTGGTAAAATTAAACAAGGAGTCCCGCAAGGCGGGACTATGGAATGACTAGAGGATTTAATTTTATTTTTTTAATATTATAATAAAACCCTAAGCCATATATTTGTTGACTAATATATATACATAACAATATCTAATGAAAAAAATAATATTAAGCATTTGTGTTATTGCCAGTTTGGCTTCATGTAATAACAAAACTGAAAGTAATTTAAAAAATAATTACAAAAAACTATTCGATAAAAGTATGAATAGTAAAGATTTTCAAACGGCAATAGTTGCAGCTCAATTATTGTTAATTGAAGACAGTACTCAATTTGTTTATGCTGATACTTTGCCCGAATTATACGCTGCCACTAATAATATAATGGCTTGTAACGATGCTGCTGAAGCAGCTTTAAAACGTAATCCTAAAAGTGAAAGATTGCTTTTAATAAAAGCTTTATGTGCAGAACAAATGGGTAGAATAGATGAACAAATGAGTTTATATAACCAACTATATGCCATAAACAAAAAACCAGAATATTTGTACAGAATTACTGCTGCACATTTTGGTGCTGGAAATTTTGAAGCTGTAGATAACAATATAAAAGAATTGGATGAATTGGCTTTAACAAGTAAAGACAGTATAGACTTTATGTTAAGCGAATCGGAAAAGCAAAAAGTACCATTGAAAGCAGCATTATTAAATATGAGAGCTGTAATGGCTGTTCAAAAAGACAGAGATGTAGTAAAAGCAAAAAAATATTTTGAAGCAGCAATTCGCGAATACCCTGATTTTATTGTTGCCAAAGAGTATTATAAAAGATTGATGACTGGAGGAAAATAATTTTTTTAACAAAAATTTGACAATAGTCGTTTTTTTTTGTTATTTGTAAAATAATTTTAAACAAATATTGATATGGTTTTAAATATTTCAAATATTGCAATTGCTTGTAACAATTCATCAAACTTTGATTCAATTATAAAATTAAGCAAAGAGTTAAGTACAAAGTTTAATGCAAAGCTGCATTTAATTTTATATGAAAATACAAAGATTGATTTGTCGTCAAAACTATCAGGAATAGATTACGAACTTGAAACAAGAAGTTCTGTTTCATACAAAGATTTGGCAACTAGATTAAATGAAATTAATCCAGATTTATTGGTATTAAGCATTAAATTAAAAGATAGTAACGAAGGGTTATTTTCTCATTCTGAAACATGTAAAATAATAGAACGTGCTGATAAGCCAGTTTTAACTATTCCAGGAAATTATAATTATGAAAAATTTAGTAAAATAGTTATTCCTATAGATACAAGTTTTGAAACCAGGCAAAAAGGGCCAATTACAATTGTTTTTGCTCAAAAATTTAATGCCAACGTAAATATAATTGGAGTTAGTACCGACAAAGGAAAAGACAGTGAAGTAACTGTTGCCAATTATTGTCGCCAAGTAAGTAATAAAATAGCTGAAAATGGAGTTGATAATGAAATTGAATTTAGGCTAGGAGGAAACATTACAGAACAAACT
Organism: Chitinophaga pinensis; assembly: GCA_945873755.1. GTDB lineage: Bacteria > Bacteroidota > Bacteroidia > UKL13-3 > UKL13-3 > JAAFJM01. Next base: position 20,426 of record CAMCEM010000014.1, read on the forward strand.
TTGGTTTATGCTAAAGAAGTTAAAGCAGAACTTGTTGTAATTATGACTGAACAAGAAGTTAATTTTAAATCGTTTTTTACAGGCAAATTTTCAGAACAATTTATAAAACAAGCTGATTTTCCTGTATTAAGTGTTAACACAAAAGACTTAATTGTAAGTGAAGCTCGTTTATAATTAATTGATAATATTAAAAGTATAAAAAAGGTAATTAAATTATTAAATCACCTTTTTTTATTTAAAAGTTATAGTTTAACTCGAATATGCGGTAACTTTTTCCTTCGGGTTTAAACCAAAGTTGCCCATCGTTACCTGCCATGCAACCATTTTTATTTCTGTAAAGTTCAAATGGGTTTTGTTCTAAAAGTTCTCTTTTAAATTCATTATGAAAAATACTATCATAGTTTTTTAAGAAATCAGATTTAGTTAATTTATCTCTTAAAGGGAATTTAATTAAGTTTGCAATAACCTCTTTCTCATTAAACTTAATATTTAATTGTAAGTTTTGATAAAACTTAATAGCAGCATTTCCATTTTTAAAACCGGCATCACTCCAACTCATACTTACTGTGCTATCAATAAATAACTGTGATTTGTTTTGATATTCATTAGGTAACTCTGTACTTTCTGGTTGATAGTCTAAACTAGGAATTCTTGGGTCGTATTTTTGAACTTTAATATTTGGAGTCCATTGAACAGAATCTAATCCTGCATAAGCAATACCTTCATCGCTACATGAGTAGTTAGCAGTTATTATAAAAAACAGTAAGATTAGAATAATAAATTTCATAATATTAATTTGTTAAGCACCTGTGTAATTAAACGGTGTAATATTAAGTAATTCTTCTTTTACATCGTTGCTTACATTCAACATGTTAATGAACAACTGTATGCTTTTTAAGTCAATTTTATTATTCGTTCTAGTTAATTCTTTTAAAGCTTCGTAAGGTTGTGGGTATGCTTCTCTTCTTAATATGGTTTGTATTGCTTCGGCAACTACAGCCCAATTGTCATCCAAATCTTTTTCAATTGCACTTTTGTTAAGTAACAATTTATTTAATCCTTTTTGAATTGATTTAAAAGCTATTAAACTATGAGCTAACGGAACACCTACATTTCGTAAAACGGTACTGTCGGTTAAGTCTCTTTGAAGTCTGCTTACTGGAAGTTTAGCCGATAGATGTTCAAAAATAGCATTTGCAAAACCCAAATTTCCTTCTGCATTTTCAAAATCAATAGGGTTTACTTTATGAGGCATAGCACTGCTGCCAATTTCGCCTGATTTAAGCTGTTGTTTAAAATAATCCATTGAAACATATTGCCAAACATCTCTTGTAAAATCAATTAAAATAGTATTTATTCTTTTTAAACAATCAAACAATGCTGCTAAGTTGTCGTAATGTTCAATTTGGGTTGTAGGATACGAACGTTTTAAACCTAAACTTTCGCAAAATTTATTTCCGAAATCGTGCCAATTTATATGGGGATAGGCCAAATGATGGGCATTAAAATTACCAGTTGCACCGCCAAACTTGGCCGAGTAAGGAATATTATTTAAGTGATTCAATTGTTCTTTAATTCTACTTGCAAAAACCATCCATTCTTTTCCTAATTTTGTAGGAGAAGCTGGCTGACCGTGTGTTTTTGCTAACATTGGAATTTCTTCCCAGTCTTTTGCTTGCTCTAATATTTTACTTAAAACTAAATTTATATTTGGAATTATTACATCGATTAAAGCATTTTTTATACTGAGTGGAATAGCAGTGTTATTTATATCTTGACTAGTTAACCCAAAATGAACAAACTCTTGTGCTTCTAATATATTTAATTTATCAAAAGCTTGTTTTATAAAATACTCAACGGCTTTTACATCGTGGTTAGTAGTTTTTTCTATTGTTTTAATAATTTCTGCATCAGCAATTGAAAAATTTAAATAAATAGCCCTTAATTTTTCGACATCAATTGCATGTTTACTTAATTCACTTAAATTTTGTTTATGTAAGAATATAAAATATTCTATCTCAATTAAAACTCTATATTTTATTAAAGCAAACTCCGAAAAGTACAATGATAATTCTACAGTTTGGTTTCTATACCTGCCATCAATTGGGGAAGTTGCAGTTAAATTTTCTAATAACATTCTATTATTTTTTCTTTTTATTTCCTAACGAGTTTAAAAATCTGTACCAAGCTCCTAAATCAGCAATTGGTATAGGCTGAGGTTGACCGTTATAATATAATTTTTCGGCTTGTGCTTGTTGATACCATCTTGCATTTTCAGTTCCATCGGCTAGTAAACCTTTTTCTAAAACACTATTTGGTACTCTATTTAAATTATCATAAGCAATAGATAAATTGCTATTTGGAATTTTTACTTTTGCAAAATAATAATCTAATTCCTGAGGCGTAGAATACGGTCTAATAACTACATCTCTTAAAAAAAAGGTATCTTCTTCCATTCTAATAATCGAAGTTAATTTATTATTTTCAATTGAGTTTGGTAAATTAAAATATAATTTTTTTTGCCCTAATGCTGAAAATACAATTCTATCTGTTTGCTTACATACCAAACTAAAAAAACCACTCATATCAGAATACACTCCTCTATTAGTGCCTTCAATTCTTACTGTTACATAAGGTAAAACTTGTGTACTATCATAGTTTAAAATAAAACCACTTAATTGAACTAAAACGGTATCGTTTTTACTTTGTTGAGTTTTTTGTGCATGCACCAATTGTGTAATTAAAAAACAAAAAAGGATTAAAAAAAATTTTTTTATAAATTTCATAACTAATAAATAAAGCTTGCCAATATACAAATTATTACTATTACTGGACTTGGTACTCTTGTTGTCAAAAGTAAAAATAAAGTGAGTAAAAGTACAATCATATTTGGTTGATTTAAAACAACTGGTTTAAAAAGTAAATAAGCCGAAGCAATAACTAATCCAGCACTGGCAGCATTTATACCTTCAATTGCATTTTTAATAGGGGTAAAATTTTTTATTTTATTCCAAATTGGGTAAACAAAAAATATGAGCAATGCCCCTGGTAAAAAAATAGCAATAGTGCCAATTATTGCGCCAATTAATTGCCCACCTATTCCCAACTCCTTTAAAGCCATAGCATTACAATAAGTGGCAATACTAAAAACCGGACCAGGCATTGCTTGAACCAAACCAACACCAGCCAAAAATTCATTTGCTGTTAGGTATTGTTTAATTTCTACAAACTGATTAAACATTAAAGGAATTAATACAAAACCACCACCAAATACTATGCTTCCATACCTGTAAGTATTTTCAAAAAGTAATGAAAATTTATTTTGTGTAAATGCTCCCAAAATTGCTGCAAAAAGTAAAACGCTTAGAAATAGAATAAAATTACTCCAATTAATATTTTTAATAGGTTTTACTTTTACTCCTTTTTCTTTATTAACTTGGTTTGAAATGATACCACCAATCAATAATAATATTGGAAATAAATATGGAGTTTGAAAAATAATTGCAACTATGGCAGAGAGTAAAAGTAAAATCCAATGAAATGTTTTTGAAATAAACATTTGTATAATTTGATAAGCAGCATATATAATAAACCCAACAGCCATTGGTTGCATGTATTTTAAAAAATCTAGTTTAGGATTATCAATATTATACCAATGAATAATTATTGCAAAAAAAGTCATTATTAAACAAGCTGGCAAAACCCAAATTGCTAAAGTAAAAAATGCCAATGTTGGTCCACCTATTTTAAAACCAATAGCAGTAATAGTTTGTGTTGAAGTAGGGCCTGGTAACATGCTACACAAAGAGTTTAGTTCTTTCAAATCATCATCATTAATAAATTTCTTTTTTTTAACTAATAATTTTTGAAACATTACTAAATGTATTTGTGGTCCGCCAAATGCTGTTAATGCTAGTTTTAATACATTAATTAAAAAAAGAATATTTCTAAATTTTTAATTTTTGATAGTTCCATTTACGAAATAATATATGCAATATTAATTCTAAAATAATTGTTTTATTTATTAAAAACAAAAAAGGCTAAATTTTAATAAATTTAGCCTTTTAATAAATAAAAATGAAACCTTTTATTAAGATTTAAGCGTTATATATTTCATTAGCTCTTCTCTAGTGCTATTGTCTAAAAATTTTCCAGTAAATTCACTTGTAACAGTACTGCTATTGATATCTTGCACTCCACGCATTGCAACACACATGTGATCGGCTTCAATGATAACTGCAACACTTTCAGAATTTAACTCTTCTCTTAGCATATTTACTATTTGTATAGTCATTCTTTCTTGAACTTGTGGGCGCTGAGCAAAGTATTTTACTATTCTATTTAATTTTGATAAGCCTACTACTTTACCATTGGGAATATAAGCTAAATGCGCTTTTCCTACAATTGGCACAAAATGATGCTCGCAAACGCTATGAAATGAAATGTTTTTTTCCAATAAAATATTTTTATAATTATATCTATTTTCAAACAACTTTACTTCAGGTTTATTTTTAGGATTTAAACCACTAAATATTTCGTTAACATACATTTTAGCTACTCTGTTGGGTGTTCCCTTTAAGCTATCGTCACTTAGGTCTAACCCTAGTATTTGCATTATCTCTTTAAAATGCTTACTTATTAACTCAATTTTTAATTCATCATCAAGTTTAAAAGCATCTTCTCTTAGCGGTGTTTCAAGTGAAAAACCTTCTAAATTATTTTCTAAAATTTCTTTATTAATTTCCATTGTATTCTACAAAATTGCGTTCTGTTTCAAACAAAACTACTTTCAGTTTTAAATTGGTGTTTATTTTATTTTTAATTATGTTGTATATTACTATTGCTATATTTTCTGCTGTTGGATTTAAATTTTTAAATTCTTCAGTGTCTAAATTTAAGTTTTTGTGGTCAAACTTATCCTCAACATCTGTTTTAATTATATCTTTCAATATTTTCAAATCAAACAAATACCCTGATTCTTCATCAAGTTGACCCGTAACTGTTACAACCAATTCGTAGTTATGGCCATGAAAGTTTTCATTGTTACATAAGCCAAAAACAGCTTTATTTTTTTCTTTACTCCAACCATCTACATTTAATCTATGCGCTGCATTAAAATGCGATTTTCTGGATACTGATATCTCCATTTATTTTTTTTTCAAAGTTATAATAATATTAAACTCAAATGTACGTTTAAAGTTTTATAAGAATAATTTAATTTTTAAATTAAACTTAAATTAAATTTTACGTATTTATATTTAATTAATATTAAAAATAAATTTTCATTATTTATTTATTTTAAAAGTTTAAATAAATTTTTTTTAATATATTTAATAAATCCAATGTATTTAATATATTGTATATTCAATTATAGAAATTAAATGCCTATAATACAATAAACTATAACTTTGTTTAACTTATTTTGATATTTATTAAACAAAACATTTGTTTATTCCAAAAATAATGTGGAATCTTGTTGAACAAAATTATTAAAAAGTTAAACAACATGACTGCAATCCATTTTAAAAATACTGTACAACGTGAAGCAAAAAGTTTAAGAAAATATGCATATCAATTAACTAGGAATATTGAAGATACTAACGATTTAGTTCAAGAAACTATGTTAAAAGCATATACTTATCAAGATAAATTTGAAGAGGGTACAAACCTTAAAGGATGGTTATATACCATCATGAAAAATACTTTTATAAATAATTATAGAAGAATGATTAAAAGAAATACTTTTATTGACAATACCGACAATGAATATTTTATAGATTCATTTGCAATAACAGAAGTAAATAAAGGAGAGCAAAGATTTATTATGCAAGATATTGAATCTGCTATTGATAAATTACCAATCAATTTAAAAAAACCATTTACTATGAGTTTTAAAGGTTTTAAGTACCACGAAATTTCATCGATATTAAATATACCAATTGGAACAGTAAAAACTAGAATTTTTGTTGCCAAGCGACAACTCAGAGACGATTTAAGCGTATATGCCAAAAATTTTGGTTACAATAAATATTTAGAGGAGTCAGCAGCTTAAAATTTTAAAAGCCAGATATTTTATATCTGGCTTTTTTGTGTATAAATTAAAATATTTTTATACATTTGTGCTATTGAAAAAGGTAATTGCTATATTGTTTTTAAGTACTTATTTGTTTTCGGCAACTGAGTTTAGCCAGCTTCTGAAGTTACCATTACTTATAGAACATTTTATAGAGCATAAAGAAGAAAATAAACAAATTACATTTTTCGAATTTTTATGTCTTCATTACAAAACTACTAATGTAAAAGATGCCGATTATGAAAAGGATATGAAATTGCCTTTTAAATCTCAAAATAATTTAATTTCATCAATAACTATTTTTCATTTATTCCCCAATTTTGATAATTTGTTTAATAACATTTTTCCTTTTAGTAAAAAAAGCTATGTTATAACTTCTTCTCATTTTATCACTTCTTCAGCTGTATGTGTTATATGGCAACCACCCAAGTTAAATTAATAATTTAGTTTTTTTAGCAATTCAAATTTTATTAGGGTTGTTTCATTTTTATTTTAAATAATTTAATCACTATCACATTATGCTTAATAGTATTATTTCAATTTCTGTAAAACAGAAATTGATCATAGGGCTTTTTACAATTGCCTTAATTGGTTATGGTAGTTACCAATTTACTAAACTGCCAATAGATGCAGTTCCAGATATAACAAATAATCAAGTACAAATTATTACTGCAGTTCCTTCGCTTGGTGCTGCTGATATAGAACGTTTAATTACTTTTCCAATTGAACAAGCAAATAGCAATATACCCGGTATTATTGAGTTAAGGAGTTTTTCTCGTTTTGGATTATCGTTGGTTACTATTGTTTTTAACGATGAAACAGATGTTTATTGGGCTCGGCAACAAGTTAGTGAACGTTTACAATTAGTAAAAGATGAATTACCAAAAGGAATAGGCAGTCCTACTTTGGCGCCAGTTACCACTGGGCTTGGCGAAATTTATCAATATACTGTGACTGCAAAAAAAGGATTTGAAAATAAGTTTGATTTAACTGAACTTAGAACAATTCAAGACTGGGTAGTTAGGAGACAATTACTTTCCGTAAAAGGTGTTGCCGATGTTAGTAGTTTTGGAGGTAAATTAAAACAATATGAAATTGCAATAAACCCAACTAAATTACAATCATATAATTTATCAATTGCCGATGTTTTTAATGCATTGGAAAGTAACAACCAAAATACTGGCGGTGCATATATCGAAAAACAATCAACAGTTTTATCAATAAGAAGTGAAGGTTTAATAGGATCTATTGCTGATATTCAAAATATTTCTATAAAAAATTTAGTAAATGGAAGTCCACTATTTATTAAAGATGTGGCAGAGGTAAAAATTGGTTTTGCAACAAGATATGGGGCTGTAACTTTTGATGGAAAAGGTGAAGTTGCAGGTGCGGTAGTAATGATGCTAAAAGGAGCAAACAGTAGCGATGTTATTAAGAATGTAAAGCAACGAATAGAGTTAATTAAAGAAACTTTACCTGAAGGAGTAGAAATTGAACCATTTTTAGACAGAACTAAAATGGTAAATAATGCCATTGGCACAGTTGAAAAAAATTTAATTGAAGGAGCTTTGATAGTTGTTTTTGTTTTGGTGCTTTTTCTTGGAAATTTTAGAGCAGGTTTAATAGTAGCTTCTGTTATTCCTTTATCCATGTTGTTTGCAGTTATTTTAATGAACATGTTTGGAGTTGGAGGAAATTTAATGAGTTTAGGGGCATTAGATTTTGGATTAATTGTAGACGGTGCAGTAATTATTGTGGAAGCAGTAATGCATGTGCTTATTTCAAACAATAGGCAATTGGCAATTGGCAATAAGGCAACAGAAAGTAATGAACTAATTCAACCTAATAATAATAACCATGCTAGCAGCCAGTTGCCAGCAGCCAGCCGCCAATACACTCAAAACGAAATGGATAAACAGGTAACTAGTTCTGCAAGTAAAATGATGAACAGTGCAGTTTTTGGTCAAATAATAATATTAGTGGTTTACTTACCTATTTTTACTTTACAAGGCATTGAAGGAAAAATGTTTAAACCAATGGCTCAAACTGTTGCTTTTGCTTTGTTAGGTGCTTTTGTTCTTTCACTAACTTATATACCTATGATGAGTGCATTGTTTTTGAAAAAAAAATTAAGTACAAATAAAAATTTCTCAACGCGAATGATGGATTTTTTAGAACATCATTACAAAAATTTATTAAGCAAAGTATTAAATTATAAAAAAATTGTTATTGGTTTAACAATTATACTTTTTACAGTGTCAATTTATATTTTAACAAGTTTAGGAGGTGAATTCATACCGGCTTTAGAAGAAGGTGATTTTGCTGTAGAAACTAGAGTTCTATCTGGCAGCAATTTAAATGTTACAATTCAATCAACTACTAAAGGTGAAAAGATATTAAAGGCTAAATTCCCAGAAGTAATAAAAGTAGTAAGTAAAATTGGTAGTGGCGAGGTACCTACTGATCCTATGCCAATTGATGCAGCTGATATGATGATTATTTTAAAAGATAAAAGTGAATGGACTTCGGCAAAAACTTTTGATGAATTAGCCGAAAAAATGACTAAAGAATTAGAAGCAATTCCAGGAGTAACTTTTGGATTTCAATATCCAGTTCAAATGCGATTTAATGAGTTAATGACAGGCGCAAAACAAGAAGTAGTATGTAAAATATTTGGCGAAAATTTGGACACATTAGCATTTTATGCTGCTAAGCTAGGACAATTAATAAATAGTGTAGATGGGGCTGTAGATTTATACGTGGAACCCGTTGCAGGAATGCCGCAAATAGTAATTAACTATAATAGCGCTTCTATGGCTCAATATGGATTGAAAATTAGCGATGTAAATAAAATAGTAAACACAGCTTTTGCTGGCCAAAGCACTGGTAAAGTTTATGAAGGGGAAAAACGTTTCGACTTAATTGTTAGATTAGATAATGATCAAAGAAATGACATTTCGGACGTTCAAAATTTATTAATTCCTACTGAAAATGGCACACAAATACCTTTAAGTCAAGTAGCCGATGTGCAAATAAAAGAGGGGCCAAATCAAATACAACGCGAAGATACAAAACGAAGAATTATAATAGGCTTTAACGTTCGTAATAGAGATGTGCAAAGTATTGTAAATGAATTACAAGAAAAAGTAGAAGCACAGATAAATTTTCCAGCTACTTATTACGTAACTTATGGAGGATCGTTCGAAAATTTAATAGCGGCAAAAAAACGATTAAGCATTGCAGTTCCAGTTTCGCTATTACTAATATTATTGTTGTTATACTTTGCTTTCGGTTCATTGAAACATAGTTTATTAATTTATTCTGCCATACCACTTTCGGCTATTGGAGGTATTTTTGCTTTAGCTTTGCGTGGATTGCCTTTTAGTATAAGTGCAGGTGTAGGTTTTATTGCTTTGTTTGGTGTTGCAGTACTAAATGGAATTGTGCTAATAGCTGAGTTTAATAGATTAAAAAAAGAAGGCATGACCGATTTAAAAGATATAGTTTTAAAAGGAACAAAGATGCGTTTGCGCCCAGTATTAATGACAGCTTTAGTAGCTTCGCTAGGATTTTTCCCTATGGCATTAAGCAACGGTGCTGGAGCAGAAGTTCAACGCCCACTTGCCACTGTAGTTATTGGGGGTTTATTAGTAGCTACTTTCCTTACACTTTTCGTGCTTCCAATGTTGTATATACTTTTTGAAAAAGGCGTTTTATCCCGCAGATTTCGCAGAAAATCGCAGATTAATTAGTTTATTATTTATACAATTAATTTATAATTTAAAATGACAGAAAATGATGTTTCATATAAAATAAGAAATGCAATTTTTAAAGTATATAATGTGCTAGGTCCTGGTTTGTTTGAAAGTGTTTATGAATCTGCACTAATTTACCAATTAAAGAAGGATGGACTTAAAGCAATTGCTCAAGTTGAGGTTCCTGTTTATTACGATGAACAAAAATTAGAAATAGGATTTAGAATTGATATTTTAGTAGAAGATTTAGTAATAATTGAAATTAAATCAGTAGAAGAAATTTCAAAAGTTCATCATAAACAGTTATTAACTTATTTGAAGTTAACAGAAATAAGGTTAGGTCTTTTGGTAAATTTCAACACCGATAATATTTCGGAATCAATAATTAGAAAGGTAAATGGTTTATGATAAAAATATTTAATATTAAGAAAGCAAATCAAGAATCTATAAATGTCTCTGCGATAATCAGCGAAATCTGCGGGCAACTATTCAATTGTCGCAGACAATCATTCAATAAATTCATTTACAAAGCAACAAGAATATCTGCGCTAATCAGCGGAAACTGCTGGCTAGTATTCTATTGTCGAAGACAATCATTCAGTAAATTCGTTTATAAAGCAATAACATTATCTGCGTTTTTCTGCGTTATCTGCGGGCAAACCTTTGCACAAAAAATCAGTTTACAAGCAGCAATAGACTCAGCTTTGATTAACAATCTTAATGTAAAAAACGAAAAGCTAAAAGCTGATTACCAGAAAAAGTTAATTCAAACGGGTGTTAATTTGCCACAAACCATGATAAATGGTGAATACGGACAAATAAATAGTGTTTATAATGATAACAGATTTGGTATTGCGCAAAGTCTTCAATTTCCAACAGTTTATGTGCATCAGAAAAATGCCTTAAAAGCACAATGGCAAAAAAGTTTAACCAATGTAGTTTTAAAAGAAACTGAACTAAAAAAACAAGTTAGACAAACATTTTTTCAATATTTGTTTTTAATTCAAAAAAAACAATTGCTGCAAAGCAACGATAGTTTATATGCTGAATTTTTAAATAAATCGAATAGCAGGTTTAAAGCGGGTGAAAGTAATGTGCTAGAACTTGCAACTGCCGAAAATCAAAGGACACAAATCAGCATTCAGTTAAACCAATTGAATACCGAATTAGAGTTAGTTTTGATGCAATTTCAGTTGTTGTTGAATTCAAAAATCATACTGATTCCAACAGGAAATAATTTTAAAATAAACGATGATTTAAAAATAGATAGCAGCGAAATTTTAAATCACCCAACTGTCAAATTGTTACTACTGCAAAAGCAAATTGCACTACTAAATAAAAAGGTAGAAAAATCACGATTACTTCCTGATTTAACTCTATCTTACAACAATATGACTATGCAAGGAATTGGAGCAGATGATGTAAACTATAATACTTCAAAACGATTTCAGTCGGCTCAAATTGGCTTAGGAATTCCTTTGTTTTTTGGAGCAAACAAAGCCCAAATTGGGGTTTCAAAAATTGATGTTTTAATAAATGAAAATAGACTTCAAAATGAAATTAATTTAATGAAAAATGAATGGAACAAAGCCAAGTATCAATATCAATTAAATATTAAAACAATTAAATTATTTGAAAGTAAAACTTTAAACAATGCCCAAATAATTATTGAAACAGCTAACAAACAATTTGCCAATGGAGATATTAATTATATCGAATGGGTGATGCTAATCAATCAAGCAATTTCTATAAAAAATGAATACTTAAATGGTGTTTATAATTTAAATGAAAGTATCATTCAATTGAATTATTTAAGCAATAAGTAATATGCAAAAACAAAAGGTAAATACCATTCAAATGCAGCAAATATTAGTAGCGGTTTCCGTTATTTTATTTGTAATGAAAATGATAGCTTGGATGCTCACTTCATCGGTAGCTATTTTAACAGATGCACTAGAAAGTACTGTGAATGTAATTGCAGGCTTTATAGGTTTGTACAGCATTATTTTATCATCGAAACCAAAAGATAAAGAGCATCCATATGGACATGGAAAAGTTGAATTTATTTCATCGGCTTTCGAAGGTTTGTTAATCAGTTTTGCTGGACTAATTATTATATATGAAGCCATTAATAATTTTATTCACCCGCATGAATTAAAGCAATTAGATTATGGTTTGATTTTGATAGCCATTACATCGGCTGTAAATTATTTTGTAGGTCATTTATGTGTTACAAAAGGTAAAAAAGAAAACTCGCCAATATTAATTGCTAGTGGCACGCATTTAAAATCAGATACCTATTCAACCCTTGGATTATTAGTTGGTTTGGGTTTAATTATGATTACAGGATATGCATGGATTGATAGTTTAACAGCTATTATTTTTGCTTTTGTAATTATTTATACTGGCTACAAAATTATTCGCAAATCGCTTTCAGGTATGATGGATGAAACCGATGAAGAAATTATTGCTGATATTGTAAAAGTACTGAACGAAAACAGGAAAAATGATTGCATTGATGTTCATAATATGCGTGTAATAAATTATGCTGGAAATTATCACATCGACTGTCATTTAACGGTACCGTTTTTTATAAACGTAAATGAAGCACACAATATTTTAGATACTTTAACCGATTTACTTAAAAAACATTTTGACGACAGAGTTGAATTTTTTATCCATGTTGATGGCTGTCTATTTACCCAATGTACTATATGCAATGTTCAAAATTGCGAAGTTAGAAAAGAAAAATTTGTTCATAAAATCGAATGGACACAAGAAAACATTTTATCAAATAAAAAACACATTTTAGAACAATGAAAAATCAGCATCTAGCAACTAGCTTCTGGCCACTAGCAAAAAACAATAAGCTCCCGATAAGTCGGGTTGTCATCCTGAGCGGAGTCGAAGGAGGCAATAAACAATATGCAATAAGTAATGAGCAATTCGTTAATGAACGTCATTGCGAGCGAAGTGTGGCAATCTCAAGTCAATCAAATACAATCATGCAAAAAATAAAAACCATTTTATTATTTGTAGTATCAACTTTTATTGTTGCCTGCGGCAATGATAAAACAGAAAAAAAAACTGCGGAAACAGCTAATCCTGCAATGGTAAGTTTAACCAATGAGCAACTAACTAATGCCAATGTGGTGTTAGGAAAATTTGAGCAAAAAAGCATATCAAGTATTTTAAAAGTAAATGGAAAAATAGATGTTCCACCACAAAACATGGTATCGGTAAGTGTGCCTTTGGGTGGTTATTTAAAATCGACCAAACTATTACCAGGCATGCATGTAAGCAAAGGAGAGGTGATTGCAGTAATGGAAGACCAACAGTACATTCAATTGCAACAAGATTATTTATTGGCCAAAGCCAAACTAAATTTTATTCAAAGTGAATACAACCGACAAAAAGAACTAAACCAAAGCAAAGCCAGTAGCGATAAGATTTTTCAACAAACCGAATCAGAGTTTATTTCTCAAAAAATTACTTTAAAATCATTGGCAGAAAAGTTAAAATTAATTGGCCTTAATCCTGAAACAGTGAATGAAAATACAATTTCAAAAAGTATCAATATTTATTCGCCCATTAACGGATATGTTACCATGGTTAACGTAAACATTGGCAAATACTCACAACCAAGCGAGGTATTATTTGAACTAGTAAATCCCACGGATATTCACTTGGCATTAACTATTTTTGAAAAGGATTTGGCTCAAATAGAAATTGGACAAAAATTGGTGGCTTATACCAACAATAAACCTAATGAAAAACATCCATGTGAGATTATTTTGGTGGGTCATTCGGTATCAAAAGATAGGATTACAGAAGTGCATTGCCACTTTTTAGATTACGACAGAACCTTGCTTCCGGGCATGTATATGAATGCCGAAATTGAACTAAAAAACAACAAAGTAAATTCACTTCCTGTTGATGCCATTGTTAAGTTTGAAGGCAATCAATATGTGTTTGTAGCTATTGATAAAAACAATTTTGAAATGATACCAGTAACTGTTGGTGCAACTGAAAATGGTTATATTGAAATAGTAAATGCCAAAGATTTTGATAACAAAAAAATTGTAACACAAGGTACATATAACTTACTAATGAAAAGCAAGAACAAAGCGGAGGAATAAAAATTGATTTGTGATTTTTGATTGATGATTTGTGAAATATACTTTGTCAAAATTTTGGACTTTGACTCAACTATCCGAAGAGTTAGCGGAGCGCTCTTCGGATTTTAAATGAATTGTAGTGTCTTGGACACGGGCTAATTGAAACGAGTTACAAACTCTTATTTCATTTATTA
>CAMCEM010000015.1 GCA_945873755.1 Chitinophaga pinensis
CAAAAAAACAAACTTACAGGAGTATTAATTGACAATGCGGTTGATTTGGTTGAAAATGTATTGCCAGAAATATCGATAGCTGATAAAATAAAAGCATTAAAAATAGCTGAGAAACATTGCTTTGAATATGGTTTAACCTCAGTTTGCGATGCAGGCTTGGAGTTACCAATAATACATTTAATTGATAGCTTGCAACAACAGAATTTGTTAAATATGCGTATTTACGCAATGGTGAGTTTAAATAATCAAAACTTAAAAGAAGCATTAAAAATTGGTGTTTATAAAACCGAAAAATTGAATGTATCGAGTTTTAAAATGTATGCTGATGGTGCTTTAGGTTCAAGAGGCGCTTGTTTATTAGCTCCTTATGCTGACGATATTCACAACAAAGGTTTTCTGTTAACCGATATTAATAAAATGAAAGCGTATATTTTACAAATTGCAACAAGCAAGTTTCAATTAAACACACATTGCATTGGAGATTCAAGCAACAGATTGATTTTAAATTTGTATAGTAAAGTATTGGCCAAAAACAACGATAGAAGATGGAGAATAGAACATGCACAAGTGGTAAACCCCCAAGATTTTAAGTTTTTTGGTGATTATAAAATTATTCCTTCAGTTCAACCAACCCATGCCACTAGCGATATGGTTTGGGCTAAAGATAGATTAGGTAAAAACAGAATAGAACATGCTTATGCTTACCAAGAATTACTTAAACAAAATAGTTGGTTGCCATTAGGAACTGATTTTCCTGTCGAACATGTTTCACCATTTTATACTTTTTATGCAGCCATAGCTCGAAAAGACAGTGAAGGAAACCCAACTCCAGGTTTTAATATTGAAAATAGTTTAACACGAGAACAAGCCTTAAAAGGAATTAGCATTTGGGCTGCAAAAGCTGCTTTTGAAGAAAATGAAAAAGGGAGCATTGAGGCAAAAAAAATGGCTGATTTTATAGTAACTAACATTGATTTATTAAACGAAAAAGACTTATTAAAAATAAGAAACTTAAAACCAAATGAAGTTTATTTGAACGGGAAAAGGGTAAAGTAAAAAACATAAACCTAATTCATATTTTTAGTATTTATTTTATAAATAAATGTTTTTATAATAGATAAATTGAATTTGTAAATAACTAAATTTTCTTTTGTGCTAAAATTATCGGTTTTTTGTGTTTCGCAATTATGTCAGATATTATTAAGCTTTTACCCGAACATGTGGCCAACCAAATTGCTGCAGGTGAAGTTATTCAAAGGCCTTCAAGCATTGTAAAAGAATTACTCGATAATAGTATAGATTCGGGAGCTACACAAATAAAACTTATTTTAAAAGATGCTGGTAAAGCCCTTGTTCAAGTAATTGACAATGGAAAAGGAATGAGTGAAACCGATGCACGTATGTGCTGGGAGCGCCATGCTACATCAAAAATTCAAACCATTGAAGATGTTTTTAAAATTAAAACAATGGGTTTTAGGGGCGAGGCTTTGGCATCAATAGCTTCAGTAGCGCAGGTGGAATTAAAAACCAAACGCAACGAAGACAATTTAGGCACTTGTATATTAATTGAAGGCAGTAAAACCCTGAAACAAGAAGCCATTTCGTGGCAAACAGGAACAAGTATTTCGGTTAAAAATTTATTTTTTAATATACCTGCTCGCAGAAATTTTTTAAAATCGAACCCAGTTGAGTTACGCCATATTATTGATGAATTTACCCGAGCTGCTTTGGCTAATCCCAATATTGGTTTCGAAATGTATCACAACGATGATGCTTTGCATATATTAAAACCAGCCGATTTAGCCTTTAGAATTTGTAATTTATTTGACGAAAAAAAACCAGATAGTTTATTGCTTTTTGAAGAAGATACTACCATTATAAATGTAACTGGTTTTATAGGAAAACCTCAAATAGCTAAGAAAACCCGGGGCGACCAATTTATTTTTGTAAATAACCGCTTTATAAAAGACGCTTATTTAAATCATGCCATAGTTAGCGGTTTTGAAGGCATTATTGCCAAAGATCAATATCCATTTTATTGTATAAATATTGAAATTGATCCAAGTAAAGTAGATGTAAATATTCACCCAACAAAAACAGAAATAAAATTTGAAGATGAACGCAATATTTATCAAATATTAAGGGCTGTGACACGTAAAGTATTGGGCGAAAATTTTAATACTCCAACACTGAATAAAAGCTATGACGATAACCAATTTTTAACGGCTGATTTAAACCAAAATAGCAGTCAAATTAATAACAATATAAAATTTAATACTAGCCAAACATTAGGAAAACCGAGCAACGATAAAAACGATTGGTTAAAAACAGAATATGCTAGTAATAGAAATTTTAAAAAACAACAAACCACCAATTGGGAAGATTTATTTAAAATAGCGGCAACCGATTTACCATCTGAAATACCAAAATCGAGTGAAAATGCGCAACAAACTTTAATTGAAAACAATAAGCAAACCAGCCAACAGTTTTTACAAATACAAAAAACTTACATTGCCACACAAATAAAAAGCGGCATGCTTTTAATAAGTCAGCAGGCTGCGCATGAGCGCATTTTATTTGAAAAATATTTAATTGCAATAAAACAACAACCTATTGCTAGTCAGCAAAAATTATTTCCTAAAGCAATTACTTTAAATGCTACCGATGAAAGTATTTTACTTGAAATATTGCCTGAAATAAAAGCATTGGGTTTTGATGTAAATGAATTTGGTAAAAACACGTTTGTAGTTAATGGCGTGCCTGCCGAAATGCAGTATAACAATGAACAAGATTTATTAATAGACTTAATAAATAATTATAAAAACAATAAAAACTTAAGCGATAGTAAACACGAATTAATTGCTAAAATTTTAGCCAAAAAGGCAGCAATAAAGGCTGGCACTTTGCTTGCAACCGATGAAATGAATCGCATAGTTGATGAGCTTTTTGCTTGTAGCGAACCCAAATACTCGCCCGATGGAAAACCAAGCTTACTTACTTTAAGCATGGCAGAGTTGGCAAATATGTTTAAATAAAAAAAATAAAATGTACCAAAAATATAGACCACCAAGTGCTAATGTATTGCCACCGGCTGTTAAAAACTTACTAATAATTAATGGGCTGTTTTTTTTAGCTACCATTGTTTTAAACGATAGGAAAATATTGGATTTAACAAAAATATTTGGCTTGTTTTATCCAGCAAGCGAATATTTTAAACCCTATCAGTTTTTTACTTATATGTTTATGCATGGCGATTTTTACCATATATTTTTTAATATGGTAAGTTTATGGATGTTTGGTTCAACCATTGAAAACTATTGGGGTTGGAAACGCTTTAGTATATTTTATGTAGTAACAGCTTTAGGTGGAGCCATTATTTATTTAATTGTAAAATACTTTGAAATTAACCAGCTTAAACAACAACTTCCAATTGATTTATATAATTCTGTTATAAACGAAGGGGTACAAATTTTTAAAGGTGGACAAATGTACTCGAATAGTAAAGCCAACGATTTGTATTACATGATAAATGCGCCAGTAATTGGAGCTAGTGGCGCTGTTTACGGTGTTTTATTGGCTTTTGGAATGATGTTTCCTAATACCGAAATTATGATGCTTTTTTTACCCATTCCTATCAAAGCAAAATACTTGGTTTTAATTATGGGTGCTATGGAATTATTGCTTGGCATAAATAACCGCGCAGGCGATAATGTAGCTCACTTTGCTCATTTGGGTGGAATGTTATTTGGGTTTATTTTGGTTAAGTATTGGAACAAAAACAATAGAAAAACTTTGTATTAGTATTTTCGCTTTTTTATAAATAGTAATTATGGCACTAATTGATGATTTGAAATTTAAACTGGCTCAGAATAATGCAGTTATTAAACTAATAGCATTAAATACAATTGTGTATTTAGTATTTGCATTAGCACATGTTTTTTTCTGGCTTTTTCAAGCCAATGATGTAATTAGTGCGGTTGAAAAACTTTTTGTTTTGTATGCATCGCCAAGTAATTTTATAACTCAACCTTGGGGCATTATTACTTACATGTTTTTGCATTCGGGTTTTTTTCATGTACTTTTTAATATGCTTTGGTTGTACTGGTTAGGTTTGCTTTTACACGAATACTTAGGTAACATTCGTGTGTATCAAGTATACTTTTTAGGTGGTATTTTTGGTGGAATATTATACATGTTTGCCTATAATGTATTTCCTGTATTTAGTTCCGATTTAAACACTTCTTTTGCCTTAGGTGCTTCGGCAGGTGTATTGGCAATTGTGGCTGCTGCTGCTACTTTATTGCCAACTTATACTGTTATGCTTTTTGGTGTATTTTCGGTTCAGTTACGTTACATAGCCATTTTTTCTGTATTAGTCGATTTACTAAACATTCCAAGTAGCAATGCAGGAGGAAGAATAGCACATTTAGGAGGTGCTTTGGCGGGCTTTTTATTTATAAAATACTTGTATACCAACAATACTTTTACCAATTTCATTCATTCGGTAAGTTCTTTTTTTAAAAATATATTTAAACAGAAACCTACATTAACAGTTCACCACAAATCGGATTTTAGAATTAAACAACAGCCCGTAAATACTTCGAAACCCAACCAAGCCGATGTAGATGCAATACTTGAAAAAATAAGCAAAAGTGGTTACGAAAGTTTAACCGCAAAAGAAAAAGAATTGCTTTTTAGGGCAAGTAAAGATTAAAAAAATGCGAAATTAGGAATGACAAAAATGCGAAGTAATTTTTATACTAAACTTTGTTTTCAATACCTGTCTTTTTAAATAATCAACTCTCTTAACCAATCAACCCTTTTCCCAATAAATATTCAGCAATTTGAACAGTATTGGTAGCTGCACCTTTGCGTAAATTATCTGCCACTATCCAAAGGTTTAATGAGTTGGGTTGGCTTTCATCTCGTCTAATTCTACCTACAAAAACATCATCTTTTCCATCGGCAAATAAGGGCATTGGGTATTCAAAATTTGCAATGTCGTTTTGTAAAATAACGCCAGCTGTATTGGTTAAAATATCATGCACTTCTTGTAAATCAAAATCGTTTTCAAATTCAATATTTACACTTTCGCTGTGGCCACCAGTGGTTGGAATTCGAACACATGTTGCAGTAACATTGATAGAATCATCGCCCATTATTTTTTTAGTTTCTTTTACCATTTTCATTTCCTCTTTGGTATAGCCATTTTCTAAAAAAACATCAATTTGTGGAATTGCATTTTTATCAATTTGATATTTATAAGCCATTTCGCCAACTATTCCGTTGCGTTCGTTTTCCATTTGTTGCACTGCCTTAACACCTGTGCCAGTAACCGATTGATAGGTAGATACCACCACCCTTTTTATTTTATATTTTAGGTGCAATGGCTGCAATACCAACACCATTTGAATGGTGGAACAATTAGGATTCGCTATAATTTTATCGTTGGTAGTTAAAACATGCGCATTTACTTCGGGCACTATTAGTTTTTTGGTTTCATCCATGCGCCAAGCCGAAGAATTGTCAATAACAAAACAACCAACTGCTGCAAACTTAGGCGCCCACTCTAGCGATACACTTCCACCAGCTGAAAACAAGGCTATATGCGGTTTTTTATCAATGGCTTGTTGCATGGAATGTATCACATAATCTTGTTGGTTAAATTGTATTTTATTCCCAACCGATTTTTCGGAAGCAACAGGAATTAATTCCGAAACTGGAAAGTTTTTTTCCTCCAATACCTTTAACATTACCGAACCCACCAAGCCTGTGGCACCCACAACTGCAACTTTCATATATTTTAGTAAAATTTGAGGTTCGAAAATAATAAAATATTATTAACTATTCCCTGCCCAAGTTTCTCTATCTAAACTGCGGTATTGAATGGCTTCAGCCAAATGTTCCGTTTTTATTTCTTCGCTTCCAGCTAAGTCGCTAATGGTGCGCGCTACTTTTAAAATCCTATCGTAGGCCCTGGCCGAAAGTTGTAATTTATTCATAGCAGTTTTTAAAAGTGTTTGGCCTATATTGCTTATTTGGCATAACTCGCGCACTTGTGTGCTGCTCATTTGAGCATTGCAATAAATACTCGGATTATTTTCAAATCTAGCACTTTGAATCAGTCGAGCTTTTATCACTCTTTCTCTTATATTTTCGCTTTTTTCTGCCTTTCGGGTATCAGCTAACTGATCAAAATTAACGGGTGTAACTTCTATGTGAATATCAATCCTATCTAATAATGGTCCAGAAACTTTGCTTAAGTATTTTTGAACCACAGTAGTGCCGCATACACAATCTTTTTCAGGATGGTTAAAATAACCACACGGACAAGGGTTCATGCTAGCTACCAACATAAAACTAGCAGGGTATTCAATGCTAAATTTAGCCCTAGAAATGGTTACTCTCCTTTCCTCCAATGGTTGGCGCATTACTTCCAAAACGGTCCGTTTAAACTCGGGCAATTCATCTAAAAATAAAACCCCATTATGCGCTAAACTTATTTCTCCTGGCTGCGGTACATTGCCACCTCCAACTAAAGCAATATCAGAAATGGTGTGATGTGGCGAACGAAACGGACGCATATACAACAAGGAGGAGCCACCTTTTAACCTGCCGGCAACGGAATGTATTTTGGTAGTTTCTAGTGCTTCGTGTAAATTTAATGGAGGTAAAATACTAGGTAAACGTTTGGCAAGCATTGTTTTTCCTGCACCTGGCGGGCCAATTAATATAACATTATGTCCACCGGCTGCTGCAATTTCCAAAGCTCGTTTTATATTTTCCTGTCCTTTTACGTCTGAAAAATCTTCTTCGTTTAAAGCTAAATTATCTTCAAATTCCTTTCGTGTATCAATTTCGTAGCGAGTTAAATGGCTTTCGTCACCATTAAAAAACTCAATAATTTCGCGAATATGAGTGGCTCCATAAACTTTTAAATTATTAACTATTGCGGCTTCTTTGGCATTTTCAACAGGTAAAATAAACCCTTCAAAACCTTCCTGACGGGCTTTAATAGCTATAGGCAAAGCACCTTTAATGGGTTTTAAATAACCATCTAAACTTAGCTCACCCATTATAATATACTTTTCAATATTATCGGATACCAATTGGTCGGATGCTGCAAGGTAACCAATGGCAATTGTTGCATCGTACGATGAACCTTCTTTCCTTATATCAGCCGGAGCCATGTTTATAACTACTTTTTGCCTCGGTATTTTATAGTAATTATTTTTTAAAGCAGTTTCTATTCTATGCTGACTTTCTTTTACTGCATTGTCGGGCAAACCGACTAAAAAATAACCTACGCCATTGCCTTCACTTACATTAACTTCAACTGTAATTGTTACAGCATCTACTCCATAAACGGCACTTCCAAAGGTTCTTACAAGCATATTTTATATTACTTAACATTAACAAAAGCAATTATAAGTGTAAACTGAATTTAATACAAGCAAAAACTTAAATACAAACGTTTAGGAGTATTTATGTGAAACCCATTTTAAATATACTTTGAATAAACTAAAGGGAAAAGTGTATTTGTAAAAAGAAATGTATGAGAACTATACAATTAACCATACCTGACGAAATAGAATTAAAGGAGTTTGACTTTACTATGATAGTTGCAACTAAGCTTTATGAAGATGGTTTGCTTTCAGCTGGACAAGCAGCTCAAATGACTGGTTTATCAAAAAGGGCGTTTATAGAAATACTTGGAAAATATGGTGTTTCTTTATTTAGTCAATCAATTGAAGATTTGCATTTAGATATTTCAAATGCATGACATTGTAATTTCAGATACAAGTTGTTTAATTTTATTTGATAAAATTGGCGAAATTGAATTATTAAAAAGTGTTTATGATACTATCATTACTACTCCTGAAATAGCAGAAGAATTTGGTGAGGTGCTTCCAATTTGGATAAAAATAGAAACTGTTTAAGATAAAAAGTATCAACTTTTTTTAGAAACGCAAGTTGATAAAGGGGAAGCAAGTGCAATGGCATTAGCTAAAGAAATTGATAATACACTTATTTATTAGATGATTTAAAAGCACGTAAATTGGCTAGAAAACTTCATTTGAATTATACAGGTTCATTGGGTGTTATTAATAAAGCAAAACAACTTGGAATTATTAATAGTGTAAAACCATTTATAAAAAAGCTATTGGAAACAGATTTTAGAATTTCTGATAATGTGGTTTTAGAGTTCCTAAAAATTAACAATGAACTATAATTTTAGGGTTAATTTAAAAAATCTATTTTTACTTTTTCCCCCAACCTTTTGGTCCAAAACCTTGTAAAGCCAGTGCTTGCCAATATTCGCGGCCATAAGCTACAAATACTTCATCGCCAGGTTTTAGGTTTCTGCTTGCTATAATATATACCCTACCTTTTATTATTTCGAAGCGGGCATTGTTTTTTAAACCAGGTATTTTTGTAAAACCATTGGCATCGTTGCAATAGCGTGCCATACTATCTAAATGGTTTTGAGCATCAATACATTTTTTTTCGTTAATATAAAAATAGTAAGCGCCTATTCCATCAGTAAATTCGTTGTTCCTTCGTTCGCACTCTTTCCAGGTTATTATATCTCCAGTATACTCCACTACCTTTTCACCTCGTTTTATCAAGGTATTTACGAATAAACCTTTTCCTGCTCCTTTAATTTTACTTTCGGCTATGTATAATGACATTTTTGTTTTGTTAAATTGTTGTATTGTTTAATTGTTGTATTGTTAAATTGTTAAATTGATTAATTGTTGTGGTTCGACAAGCTCACCATGAGATTGTTGAATTGTTAAATTGTTTAATTGTTGTGGTTCGAAAAGCTTACCATGACATTGTTAAATTGTTTAATTTTTTTATTTGCTATCAACTGACAACTATCAACCATCAACTAAAAAGCATTCCCAAAACCAAATAATAAAACAAATAGCAAAGTTGATATGGCTAATTGTTTTAAAAGGGGATCGAGTAATAGTTTATTTTGAGTTTTTTTAACAGTAAATAATTGCTTTAAAAAAAATGGATAACATGCTACAAATGATAAGTTTTTTAGAGTTGGAAATTCTTTGTAGAACATAACAAAAACCAGTGAACTTATTAAACCTATAACTACAATGATGTAATGGTATTTTTTACTTTTTTCAAATCCTAAACGAGCAGGAATACTTTTTTTACCTGCTAGTAAGTCGGAATCAATATCGCGCATGTTGTTTAAATTTAAAACCCCAACTGCAAACAAACCGCAGCTAATTGCTGGTAATATTATCATTGCATTTATGCTTCCAGTTAACAAATAAAAAGTTCCAACTACTGATACAATTCCAAAGAAAATAAAAACAGAAATATCGCCAAGGCCTAAATAGCCATAAGGTTTTTTACCATTGGTGTATGTTATAGCAGCAATAATTGAAACTATTCCAAATACAAACAATGTTATAACTCCTGTTAAACCAATAATATTGGAACAAGTATACAATAAAAAAATACCCGAAACCAAACTCAATAAAGTAAATACTATAATAGCAGTTAGCATTTGTTTTGCAGTAATTTTTCCAGACTGTACTGCTCTTTGAGGCCCTTTTCTTTCACTATTGTCAGCGCCATGTTTACTGTCGCCATAGTCGTTAGCTAAGTTCGATAGTATTTGCAAAAACAATGCTGTTAGCAGCGTTAAGCAAACTGATAACACAGAAATATTCTGCACATATATTTTTGCTAAAAACACGCCCATTAAAATACATGCCAACGAAAGGAATAAAGTTCTTAGTCTAAATGCTTGTAACCAAATTTTCATTTACCTACAAACCAAAACTAATACCTAAACGCAAACGAGGAACTTCATAAACGGCAGGTGTATAACTCACTTTTTGAAACATATCGTTTAGTCTGTAATAACCTACAAAATTAATTACATTATATCCAATTCTAACATACGCTTCGTGGTTAAAATCTTTAATATAATCAAGGTCGTGAACATATACTTCCATTAATTTATTGTTTACATCTTTGGTTTGGTAGTAGTGCACTTTCGAAAAATTATACTTGCTCATAACTCCTATTTCGGTATACAGTTTTTTGTAAATATTTATCCTTGTTCCTAAACTTAATACAAAAGCACTAACAGTAAAATTTTCCATATCGTTTTTAATAATTGAAGGGAAAACAGTGTTTGTATCCGACTTTTTAAATGCATACGATTCTAAGTTAAAACCCGATTGACTTACAATAGTAAATGTATTGTTTAATTTGTATTTTAAATTAAAATAAAAATTAACTCCTAACGAATTTTCTAATGTGCCTTTAAATCCTTTTTCGTCACCGCCACCATAAAAAGTAAAATCTATCATAAAGTCTGATCTTAATTTATCTTCATTAGTTACTTTTGTTGAGTCAATAGTCTTACTTACTTCTTCTTCTAATACTACAGTTTGTGCTTTTAAATTGCAAAATCCTGCAATAATAATTGCTATTGTTAAAATTGTTTTATTCATGTTTATTTTATTGTTTTAGTAAATGTATATCCTTCAAAATGCAGGGTAATGGTATTGCCTTTTATTAAGTAATCGTCTTCTATTTCAAATGGTTCTTTCTCGGTTATATCAATTACTTTATAATTCAGTATGTTTCCTTGATTATTTTTTATGTTATAGTACAAGTTTAAACTTAAATTTTTTAGGTATTTAGGTAAATTGTCATTGTATTTTTCAATAAGATTATATCGATTAATAATTGTTGAATCAATAATCTGAAATGTAATTTTGTTTTCATTCATTGAATCTAAAATATTAAAAGTCGGTAAAACTACAGCTTTGTTTGGCATTGTAAAATAGCCTGCTTGCGGAATTCCATAACCATGCGTATAGTCGTAATAAGGATATAAATGGCCTGATTTTTCTATTTCTTTAAACAATTGCATATTGGTTAAACTCCGGTTGTTTTGCCAAGCACATGCAGCAAAGCCAGCCACTAATGGACACGAAAACGAAGTGCCCGATATTTTTCCAAATGAACCATTTGGGTAAGCGGCAATAACTTGACCGGGTGCACATACATTTGGTTTTAATCTGCCATCTGCACTTGGCCCAATACTCGAAAAGTCAATTTGCCTGTCGGTATATGGGTTTGTACCTGCAATACATAAAACACTGTCAGCATCCGAAGGAGTAATGATGGTTTTCCAGGTTTCATCTTGGTATTCGTTGCCGGCAGAATTAATTACTAAAATTCCTTTTTGCGCAGCAACAGTTGCAGCAAAAGCTACTACACTTTTTTTGCCATCCATGTCTTTTACCTTATACCAGTTGCCGCCATATCCCAGCGAACTACTAATTATATTTACTCCATTTTTATCGGCCCATTCGGCTGCTGCCAACCAAAAATACTCTTCTTGTTTGTTTTCTTTTAAATTCCATTCGGTTCGGGCTAACAGAAAATCTGCATCCGTTGCCATACCCATTTTTATATTCAAATACATTCCTGCAATGCAGCTCAAAGTATTGGTTCCGTGCGAACCACTATGATACACATTTTCTTTTTTGCTTACAAAATCGTAGGTTAATTTTATTTGATTATTTTTTCGCAGGTGTGCAAAAGCTTTATGGGTATCAGTACCTGTAAAACCTACATCAAAAACAGCAATGCGAATGCCTTTACCTGTTAAATTATTTTTGGCAAATTGGCTGGCTTGCAGTCTTTCTGTTTGGTAATTTAATAAATTCAATTTACTATAATCTAACTCCTTTTCAGAGCTAATGTATTTAAAGGTTGGCGGTATGTATTCATCTACCCATTTTACAAAAGGCAATTTTGTAATTCTTTCTATTTCGGCACAATTTGTTTGTAAAAACAAGGCATTTAACCAACGGCTTTCCACCAATATGTTTACATTTTCGGTTTTAATTTGATTAACGAAATCGTTGTTTAAAGGCAAATCTCTTTCATCGTACAAGGGAAGATTAGCCAATAGTTTGCGTTCTATATTTTTTGCATCAAAATATTGGTAAGGGTTAAATGGTAAAGCAGATTTGGTTTTTAAATAAACAACATAGGTTTTATTTTGTGCAAATGAGTTTAAACTAACAAATAGCAAAACACCTATAACTATTACTTTATAAAAATTAAGCATGGGCAATAATACTTATAGGATTAATTTAAACAAAATTTATAGTAAAAAATTAAAAGGTTTTGAATTTGCCCGAGATTGGCACTTTTGAATAACTAATAGAAACTAGCTGTTGAAAATACAATTCATAGGCAAGGATTGTAGCCTAAATCATGCAACATATTTTTTAGATTGCTAGCTATAATAAATTCATCTTCTACTATTAAAATTCTAAGTGCTTGCATTGTAAATAGTTTTTTGCAAAATAATTAAATTTATCATTAATTATTTAATTGAAAAATTTTGAAATTTTCTCAAAAAAAAGCCCAATTAACTTTTAGTTAATCGGGCTTTTTTTAAAATTGATTGTTTAATTAAAATCTTTCTAAGTTTGAAAAGAAGAATGATGCTTCAATAGCAGCATTTTCATCACTGTCGCTTCCATGAACTGCGTTGGCGTCAATCGATTTTGCGTATAAATTTCTAATAGTTCCAACATCAGCTTTAGTAGGATCTGTAGCACCAATTAAAGTTCTGTAATCAGCAACTGCATTTTCTTTTTGTAAAACTGCAGCTACTATTGGCCCACTGCTCATAAATTTAACTAAATCGTTGTAAAACGGACGACCGTTATGTACTGCATAAAATTCGCCTGCTGTTTTTTCTGTTAGGTGCAGGTATTTCATAGCTACTATTTTGTAACCTGCTGTAGTTATTTGGTCTAAAATTTTTCCGATATAACCATTGGCAACGCCATCAGGTTTAATCATTGTAAATGTAATATTGCTCATTTGTTGTTATTATTTTGCAGCGCAAAAGTATTGCTATTATATCTAATGGGCAAGGTTATTTTTATGTTAATACAATGATTAATCTTTACGTTTTAAATTTTTCTTTTGTTTGGTAGGCATTTTGTTTATGCGCTTGTAATATCCTGATTTGCTTGCAGCAACAAAAAGTGTTAGTTTTTTTCCTTTTTGTACTTGGTTCGATTTTAACTTGTTCCACTTTTTTATATCGCCAATACCACAATCAAACCAATCGGCAATATCACTAATAACATCACCTCGTTTTACAACATAAAAAACTTTAGTTAATTTTACTTTTGGTGGGTTTAGTTCTTCTGCTTCCTTTTTTTGTTTTTTGTTTTTAGGTGTTACATTTTCAGGAATATTTGTAACAACTCCTGTGTGGTCTTGTTCATTTTGTGGGTCATCTTTTTGTATTAAAATTGGAGCTACATCAGTATTTATTGGTTTATAAACACTGTCGTTTAACAAATAAAATAGTTTCGATTTATTTTTAGGTATTTTTATGTAATAGCCATCTACATTCAAAGGGATTATATCTTTTTTAAATATGGGATTTAACTTCCTAAGCTCATCTAAATCAGCATTTAGGGTATTTGCAATTTGAGAAAGTGAAAGCCATTTATTAACCAAAACACTATCAGTATCGTAAAAAATTTCTGGTGCTGTTGCTTTTATTCCATGTTCTTTATAATAATTTAAAATATAGGTGGCAGCTACAAATTGGGGATATAAATCGCGGCAGTTAGAGGGTAAAAAAGGAAATATATCCCAATAATACAAACTGTTTCCAGCCATTCTTATACATTTATTCATTGAAATGGGCGAGCAACCATAAGCACCAATTACCAATGGCCATTGCTTATAAATACTAAATAAATCTTTAAAATGTTGGGTAAAAACAGCTGATGATTTATTTACATCTCTTCTTTCATCCACATAAGTATTTACTTTTAACTTATACATTTTCGATACGGTGTAACTCATGGTCCAAACTCCGCTTGCCCCATTTCCATTTGAAAATGTAGGATTTAATTCAGAGGAAGAAACAGCTAAATATTTTAAATCGGTTGGTAAACCTTTTGCTTTTAAATGTTTTTCTAAAATAGGAAAATAATATTTACTTAAACTTATCAATTCTCGCACTTTAGCAGGGTTTAATAAGTAATCATCTATGTGTTTTTTTACTTCAGTATTATAAATTAACTCCGTTTGCGAGCGCAATGATGATAGCCTTTGCGCATACAATTGGTCTTGTGCAAAAGATACAACAGGCCAAGTGATAACAGTTAATAACAGAAGTGTTTTAACTGTTTTTAAAAAAAGTATAAATTTATTTGATATAGTAAAATTCATTAAGTGAAAAGCAAAGGGTTACTATTGAACGTATGCAATTGTAACTTTATTATTATTAAAAAATTAAATAAGTAATTAAGATTTAAACACCTTAAAGGTTGTTTGGTCTTATATAGTCTACCATTGCTAAAAGCTTAGCATCTTCTTTATTATTGGCCATTAATTGCAAGCCTATTGGCATTTTTTCGTTGTCTATTCCATATGGAAATGAAATAGCTGGAATACCAACAATATTGGCATGTACAGTAAAAATATCAGCTAAATACATTTGAATTGGATCATTGCTTTTTTCTCCAATTTTAAATGCAGTTGTAGGTGTAGTAGGGGATAATATAAAATCGAACTGATTAAAAATTTCTTGTGTTTTGTTAGCAACCAATCTTCTTACTTTTTGTGCTTTGGTATAATAAGCATCGTAATATCCAGCACTTAAAACAAATGTGCCTAACATAATTCTTCGTTTAACTTCAGGTCCAAATCCTTCAGTTCTCGATTTACGAATAGTTGTTTCTAAATCAACGGCATTTTTACTTCGTAAACCATAATGCATACCTGCAAAACGGGCTAAATTACTACTTGCTTCCGCAGTTGTTAAAGTGTAATAAATTGGAATTACATAGTTCAATTCAGGAAAACTGATTGGTTCTACTGTATGACCATCGTTTTTTAATTTTTCAATTAATTTAAAAGTAGCCTCTTTTACTTCAGGCTGAACGCCTTCCATATCGATGGTTTCTTGAATGTAAGCTATTTTTTGTTTTTTATTTTCTAAATCAAATTTAAAATCTGTTGATGGTTCTTGAATAGATGTAGCATCGTTTTCATCTATTCCAGCCATTATTGAAAGTAACAAACGGGTATCTTCAACCGATTTGGCAACAGTACCAATAATATCGAAACTGCTTGCATAAGCTATTAAACCCCAACGCGAAATTAATCCATAAGTAGGTTTGTAACCAAAATTTCCTGTAAATGCTGCTGGCTGACGAATAGAACCTCCAGTATCGCTGCCTAATGCGGCATGGCACAAATTAGCTTGAACCGAAACTGCTGAACCTCCCGAACTTCCGCCCGAAACTTTAGTATTGTCAAAATCGTTTAATACAGTTCCAAATGCTGAGTTTTCGTTCGATGCTCCCATTGCAAATTCATCGCAATTTAATCTACCAATTACAATAACATCTTCGTTTAAAAGTCTATCTAAAGCAGTTGCTGTGTATAGCGAAGTAAAGTTATCTAATATTTTTGATGATGCGGAAACTTTGTGGTTTTTATAACAAATATTGTCCTTTATGCCTATAACCATTCCTGCTACTTTACCAGCAGTTCCATTTGCAATCTTTTCATCAATTAATTGTGCTTGTGCTATAGCTTCATCAGCCCAAACCTCTAAAAAAGCGTTCAGATGTTTTTTGCTTTCAATGTTTTGTAAGTAATTAGTTACAATTTGAACAACGGAAGTTTTTTTGCTTTTTAGGGCATCGTTAATTTGGGTATATGAATTAAAATTTTCCAACAATTTTTTATTTTTTTAAAACTAAAATAGCTTTAATTATTAAACAAAAAAATTCCTCTAAACGAAGAGGAATTTTTAAAATTATTTTTGTAAAGAAAGAATAATTATTCTGCTTCTTTTTTATCTTTAGCTTTCATACCATCTTCTATTTGGTCTTTCACACTTTTTTTGGCATCGTTAAATTCGCGCATACCAGTTCCTATACCGCGCATTAGTTCTGGAATTTTTTTTCCACCAAATAATAATAAAATAGCCAATAAAATTAATATCCATTCGCCACCACCTAAGTTTCCTATAAATAATAATGTGTAATTCATAATGTATTGATTTTGGGCTACGAATGTACGTTATATTATTGGTTATGAAAATATTTTTTATCATTTAGTAAAGCCTATTTTTACTTTCATTTCATTTACTTAGTAAAATATCATTTCAGATTCTACAAATTCAAATAAAATTACTAGAATCAGTTGCAATAAAAACAGCACAAAAAAATCATACAAATAACCATTTCTATTTGTGTAAAATTGCATTTTAATAAACTAATTCATTGACAACACAACTTCGTAACCGTTACACCGACTTAATTCATCAAACTTTCTTTTTTCCTCGCCATGGTTTTGAGGTAATTGACAATCATTTGCATTTTAACGGCATTGATTTAATGGGCTTGGTTAAAGAGTATGGAACTCCTTTAAAATTTAGTTATTTACCCAAAATAGGAAGTCAAATTCAAAAAGCTAACGATTTGTTTAATAAAGCAATTGCAAAGCATAATTACGATGGTAAATACTTTTTTTGTTACTGTACTAAAAGCTCTCATTTTAGTTTTGTATTAAACGAAGCGTTGAAAAACAATGTAGATATTGAAACATCTTCAGCCTTTGATTTAGAAATACTAAGTAAACTGCACACTGAAGGAAAGTTTAGTACCGAAAAATATATTATTTGCAATGGTTTTAAAAACGAACCTTATGCAACCAACATTGCTTCTATGGTAAATAAAGGGTTCGAAAACCTAATTTGTGTGTTGGATAATGTAGAAGAATTTGATTTATTAGCAAGTAAAACGACCAATTTAACCAAGCTTGGAATTAGAATTGCAACTGAAGAAGAACCTAATTTTTCTGTATACACCTCTCGTTTAGGAATGAGCTACAAAAAAGTAGTGGATTTATACCATTCTAAAATTAAAGAAAATGAGTTGTTTAAATTAAAAATGGTTCACTTTTTTGTAAATTCAGGCATAAAAGATACTACCTATTTTTGGAGTGAATTAACCCGTTTGGTTCATGTTTATTGCGATTTAAAAACTGTTTGCCCCGAGCTTGATACCATTGATGTTGGTGGAGGAATGCCAATTTATACATCACTAGGAGTAGAGTACGATTATGAATACATGATTGATCAAATAGTGTTTTATATTAAAACCATTTGCGATAACAGAAATATTCAAGTTCCTAATATTTTTACAGAGTTTGGTTCGTTTACAGTTGGTGAAAGTGGGGGAGTGCTTTACTCGGTAATTGGGGAAAAAGAACAGAACGACAAGGAAAAATGGTTTATGATTGACAGCTCGTTTATTACTACTTTGCCCGACACTTGGGGCATTGGTCAAAAATTTATTTTGCTTGCAGTAAATAATTGGGATAAAGAATTTCAACGTATAAACTTAGGCGGATTAACCTGCGATAGCCAAGATTTTTATAACAGCGATACCAACACCAACCAAGTATTTATGCCCAAAACCGAAAATGCTGATCCTTTGGTTTTAGGTTTTTTCCATACAGGTGCATACCAAGAAAGTTTGGGAGGTTATGGTGGCATTCAGCATTGTTTAATTCCTGCACCAAAACACATTATTATAGATAAAAACGAAGATGGAACTTTAAAATACGAAGTGTTTGCCGAGCAACAATCTCCTGAATCCATGCTTAAATTATTGGGTTATTAATAGCAATGATTAAAGCAATAATTTTCGACATGGATGGCCTTTTGGTCGATTCGGAACCTTATTGGAAAATTGCCGAAAAAATATGTTTTGGTAGATTAGGGTTGGACCTAAACGATGAACTATTGCGCCAAGTAATGGGTTTTAGGCTGAGTGAAGTAGTAGAACATTGGTACAATTACCAACCTTGGGGTGAAAAAAATTTTGAAGCAGTGGAAGCCGATGTGTTACAAACAGTAAAACAATTAATTATGGAAAATGCTGATGCTTTGCCAGGAGTTATTCAAACTTTGGAGCTTTGTAAAACCAATGGTCATAAAATTGCATTGGCATCATCGAGTGCCATGAGTTTAATAAATGTGGTGGTTGATAAACTGAACATTCGCCATTACTTTGATTTATTAGTAAGTGCAGAATTTGAACCTTACGGAAAGCCACACCCAAGTGTATTTTTAACTACTGCACAAAAATTAAATGTGTTGCCCACTGAGTGTTTGGTTTTTGAAGATTCGGTAAATGGAATGATAGCCGCAAAAGCTGCTCGTATGAAATGCATTGTAGTGCCTGAAGCAGAAAAACAACAAGAACTTTATTGGCAATTAGCCAATTTTCAGTTAAATAGTTTATTAGATTTTAAAATTGAAATGGCAGTTTAATCGTTTAGCCATAATAAAATTTCATCAATAGCACTTTTATTTACTTCATGTTTTCCTTCAAAGGTTTGGAATACACAATTGGCATTTTGAAATAATAATTTATGCGCTTCAATTTTTTCGGGTTTTAAAATACTTTCATTGTCTCCTACCAAATACAAACTGTTAGTTTCATTTATTTTGGAAGGCAATTTTTCCTGAAACTCTTTTCCAATTTCTCCTGCAATCATTACTGAATAGTCAAACTTAATATTGCTAGCATTTAAAAAACGTGTTTGAGTTGATACTCCTTGACTAAAACCCAACACAATTTGTTTGGCATTTGAATAGGAACTTAAATTTAAGCTATCAGATAATTGGTTCAAATAGTTAGTATAATCAGCAATTTCATTTTCGCGTTCTAGGCTTGTCATCCAACTAGCTACAGGGCTGCCACTAAAGCCGCGTGAGTAAAATTTATTTAATCCTTCAGGAGCAATTACAAAATGTTCGCTCCCTAAACTTTCAAAACTATTTAAAAACGCATCGGCTGTTTGTGCATAACCGTGTATTACAATCCAAATGTATTGGGTGTTATTATCTAAATTTCCTAGTGTAAAATAGCGTGCTGTTTTAGGAACAGTTAAATAGTGTTTTTGCATAATTGAATTCGTGTACAAATTAAGTTGTTTTTTATACAATACTTTTGCTTTATTGAACAACATAAATTTTAAAACAACCAAGTAAATCGGAAATTAGATTTACTTGGTAAATGCATTTCTCAAATCTTTTTTTTCGGCTTAATTTTGTACTAAATAATTTCAAAAAAATCATTCGGTATTATTGTGGCTAAAGCCAATTTTATCGCATTTTTCTATTGTACCCCCATATAAATCTGGGGTCAATTCATCATTTGTTGTATAACCATCAACAATGGATGAATTGCCACATGGCTTTAGCCTGTGGAATTATAAAAAAAGCCAATGAATTGAAATGGGTTTTAACCCATTTAATAAAAAATGCAAATACGGAATTGGCTTTAGCCAAAATGAACAATGATAGGTTTCCAGCTAACACAGGCTGTTCACGCCTTCAACCTTTCACATTTTCAATTTTATTTACCCAATTATTCCTTTTTAAGCCCTCGAAATGTTATTTTCGCGCTCTTTTAGAAAAATAGCAATTATTTATTTATGATTATTCAACACAGCGAACAAGAATTACTACGCAGACAAAAACTAGCAGACTTACGTGCTTTGGGCATTGATCCATTTCCTCCGGCTTTATTTCCTATTTCTCATTTGTCGACTGAGGCAACAGAAAAGTATAGCGCAGATAATGAAAGTGAAGAAATGAAACACGTAACATTTGCTGGCCGTGTAATGAGTGTACGCGATATGGGAAAAGCATGTTTTGTGTTATTGCAAGACAGTGCAGGAAAATTACAAGTTTATGTGCGAAGAGATGATATTTGCCCTGATGAAGACAAAACTTTATACGATACCGTTTTTAAAAAATTGGTAGATATTGGAGATATTATTGGCATAACAGGTTATATGTTTACCACCAAAACTGGTGAAGTTTCGTTACATGCAAAAACTTTAGTAATGTTAAGCAAATCCATTAAGCCGCTTCCAATTGTTAAAGAAAAAGATGGTGAAACCTTTGATGCCGTTACAGATCCTGAGTTTCGTTACCGCCAACGTTATGCCGATTTAATTGTAAATCCGCACGTAAAAGATACGTTTGTAAAACGCAGTGTGATGATAAAAACCATTCGTGATTTTTTAAATAACAATGGCGCCATAGAAGTGGATACTCCGGTTTTACAAAACATTCCTGGTGGTGCAGCTGCAAAGCCTTTTACTACGCATCATAATGCTTTAGATTCTCAATTTTATTTAAGAATAGCCAACGAATTATATTTAAAACGCTTGATTGTTGGTGGCTTTGATTTTGTGTATGAATTCAGTCGTAATTTCCGTAACGAAGGAATGGACAGAACGCATAATCCTGAATTTACTGTGTTGGAATTTTATGTGGCATACAAAGATTACAACTGGATGATGGATTTTACGGAGCAATTATTGGAAAAAATTGCATTGGAAATGCATGGAACAACCGAAGTGACGGTAGGCGAAAAAGTGTTGAATTTTAAAGCACCTTTCAAACGCATTCCAATTTATGATGCCATTAAAGATTTTACTGGTTTTGATGTAACCAATATGGACGAAGCAGCATTAGTGGCTGCTTGTGCGCAAATGGATATCAAAACCGATAATAGCATGGGTAAAGGAAAATTAATTGATGAAATATTTGGCGCAAAATGCGAAGGCAATTTTGACCAACCTACTTTTATCATTGATTACCCCGTTGAGTTAAGTCCGTTAACCAAAAAACACAGAAGCAAAGAAGGCTTGGTGGAGCGTTTTGAATTAATGGTAAATGGCAAAGAAATAGCTAATGCTTATACCGAATTAAACGATCCAATTGACCAACGTGAACGCTTTGAAGAGCAAGTAAAACTAATGGAACGTGGCGATGATGAAGCCATGTTTATTGACCATGATTTTTTACGCGCTTTGGAATATGGAATGCCACCAACTGCTGGTATCGGAATTGGTATTGACCGTTTGGCCATGCTCATGACCAATCAACATTCAATTCAAGATGTGTTGTTTTTCCCTCAAATGCGTCCGGAGAAAAAACAGTTGGAATTAACAGAAGAAGAGAAACAAATTTTAGCTGTTTTAAAACCCAACGGAAGCATGCCTTTAGCCGATTTAAAACAAGCTGCAACTGGCTTAAGTGGCAAGCAATGGGACAAAGCCATGAAAGCTTTAGCTGCTTACAATTTAACAAAAGTAGAATTGGTGGGTGAAACCAAAATGGTTCATTTTTTAGGGTAAAAAAAAGAATTATTCACAGATTTATAAAACGAAAAAAGCCACGAAATTTCGTGGCTTTTCTTTTGATTTAGTTTTTAGAAAATATTGCTAAATAATTGTCTGGAGACATAACTCCAATATTGCTATTTTTATAGTCTTTAATGTTTCTTGTTATTATTATATCAACTTCATTGTTTATTTCAGCAGTATAATTTTGTAATGCATCTTCAAAATCTTTGAAAGGGGAGTTTAGCGCATTCATAATTACATCTTTGTCAATTACTAAAACTTCAATTATTGACATCAAAATCTTAAGCTTATCAATTACTTTTTCATGAGTTGCGGTTTTCCTAAGTAGGTAATAAACATTGCTCAAAATTACCGGAGTTAAACAACCAATAATTTCTTTATATTCACACAAAGCAAGAACTCTTGATGAATTTTCCGAAAATGGTTTTCTGTCAAAAAAGAAGTCCAAAATCACATCAGTGTCTATTAGAATTTTGGTCATTTTTTATAAATATTTTTCTTCCAATGCTTTTGATAATTCTTTTTTGTAATCAAAGTTTTTTGGTTCAGTAAATGAACCTTTTAAAGATTTAATTATTGGCGTTAATTTAATCTCATCTTTGGTATTATCATTTGTTATCATTTTCAAATAATTTTCTATTATATCCGATAAACTTCTTTCATTATTTTTAGCATACAGTTTAGCCTTCTTTATAATAGTATCCTCAATTGTTAAAGTTAATTTAGTATTCATAATTTGTATTTATAAAAAATTAATAATTACAAATTTAATAAAAAGAATAACACGTACAAAATAAATATTATTCGTACGTGTTAAATAAGAAATTATTTTATTATTTTAATAAAACCAAAAAAGCCACGAAATTTCGTGGCTTTTTCAATTACTAAAAGTGTTTTTTTAAGCTAATTTAGCTTTCAAGTTGTTATCAATTGCATCTAAGAAATCTTGAGTATTTAGGTAATGTTCGCCTAAAGTAACTTTGTTTCCATGAATACAAACTGCTAAATCTTTAGTCATTTTTCCACTTTCAACTGTTTCAATACATACAGCTTCTAATGCATGGCAAAAATTAACTAATTCTTGATTTTCATCTAACTTACCTCTAAACTCTAAACCACGAGTCCAAGCAAAAATACTTGCAATAGGATTGGTAGAAGTTGGTTTACCAGCTTGGTGGTCGCGAAAATGGCGAGTAACAGTTCCGTGAGCTGCTTCTGCTTCCATTACTTTTCCATCAGG
The DNA here is from genome assembly GCA_945873755.1 of Chitinophaga pinensis. Lineage (GTDB taxonomy): Bacteria > Bacteroidota > Bacteroidia > UKL13-3 > UKL13-3 > JAAFJM01. The sequence continues at coordinate 22,529 of CAMCEM010000015.1, forward strand.
AGTAATTAACACCGAAGTCATTAAACCCAATGAACCAAAACCTTGCGCAACAGTATCTGATTGCACATCGCCATCATAGTTTTTACAAGCCCAAACAAAATTTCCGTTCCATTTTAAAGCCGAAGCCACCATGTCGTCAATTAAGCGGTGTTCGTAAACTATACCTGCTTCAGTAAATCTAGTTTTGTAATCTGCTTGATAAATTTCTTCAAAAATATCTTTAAATCTGCCATCATATTTTTTCAAAATGGTGTTTTTAGTTGAAAGATATAAAGGCCATTTTTTTGTCAATGCTTGGTTAAAACATGAATGAGCAAAACCACGAATACTCTCGTCAGTGTTATACATTGCTAACGCAACACCATCACTTTTAAAATTATAAACTTCAAAGTTTTGTGAAGCTGAACCATCTTCTGGTGTAAAAGTAATGGTTAATTTTCCTTTTCCTTTTGTTACAAAATCGGTAGCGCGGTATTGATCACCAAAAGCATGACGACCAATACAAATTGGAGCAGTCCAATTTGGAACTAAACGAGGTACATTTTTACAAACAATTGGCTCACGAAAAACAGTTCCATCTAATATATTACGAATAGTGCCGTTAGGGCTTTTCCACATTTGTTTTAATTTAAATTCTTCTACACGTTGTTCGTCAGGAGTAATAGTAGCGCACTTTATACCAACACCATATTTTTTAATTGCTTCAGCAGCATCAATGGTAACTTGGTCGTTGGTTTCATCTCTATATTCCATTCCTAAATCGTAGTATTTAATGTCTAAATCTAGGTAAGGTAAAATCAATTTATCTTTAATAAACTTCCAGATAATGCGAGTCATTTCATCACCATCTAATTCAACCACAGGGTTGGTTACTTTTATTTTTGTCATTTTTATATATTCTTAAAGTTTATTGGGCGAAATTAAATAGATTTATCAACCTACCAAATAATTAAGTAGGATAAGTGAGAATTAAAGAATTAATCATAAAATCACATTCAAATTTAAGATTTTGATATGATTACCATTACTTTTGATTATTGAAAAAATAATTATTAATGAAAAAAACCATTTTTATAACAGGAGCTAGTAGCGGAATAGGAAAAGCAACAGCTCAATTATTCCATAGCAAAGGTTGGAATGTAGTGGCTACCATGCGCAAACCAAACCATGAAACTGAGCTAAAAACTGATTCAAGATTACTTATAATTGAATTAGATGTACAAGATAAAATGAGCATTGAAAATGCTGTTAGGTTAACTTTAAATAGTTTTGGAAAAATTGATGTATTATTAAATAATGCAGGTTATGGCGCATTTGGCCCACTAGAAGCAGGAAGTGATGTGCAAATAAGAAGACAATATGATGTAAACTTTTTTGGAGTTATTGATTGTATTAAAGCAATTTTGCCTCATTTTAAAAAAAATAATTTTGGAACCATAATTAATATAACATCAATTGGTGGTTTATTAACAATACCATTATTTGGGGTTTATAATTCATCAAAATTTGCATTAGAAGGACTTTCAGAAGGTTTATGGTACGATTTAAAACCCTTTGGAATAAAAGTAAAAGTAATTGAGCCTGGCGGAATTAAAACTGATTTTGCAGGTCGTTCTTTAGATTCATTTAATATTGAAAATTTTAATGAGTACCACAATTTATCAGAAAAGGTAATTAAAAAATTTACAGATCCTAAATATTCAACTAATTTTAGTTCACCCCAATTGGTTGCTAATGTTATTTACAAAGCAGCAACCGATGGCAAAAGTACATTGCGTTATTTAGCTGGTAAAGATGCTAAACTATTTTGGTTTATTAGAAGGTGGTTTGGCTATAAAATTCAAATGAAATTAGTAAAAAAATATTTTGGTATTTAATTGAAAGCAAAAAACTTTTAAAAAATTATATTTGCTGCTTATTATTTAATAAGAAAAGCATGTCAGACCAAAAAATTATATTCTCAATGGCTGGAGTGAGTAAAACTCATCCGCCACAAAAACAAGTACTTAAAAATATTTATCTATCGTTTTTTTATGGAGCTAAAATTGGTGTTTTAGGTTTAAATGGATCAGGTAAATCAAGCTTATTAAAAATTATTGCTGGCATTGATAAAAGTTTTCAAGGCGAGGTGGTTTTTGATAAAGAATATAAAATTGGTTTTTTAGAACAAGAGCCTAATTTAGATGATACCAAAACTGTAATTGAGTGTGTAAAAGAAGGAGTAAAACACATTACCGATTTATTGGAAGAATTTGAGGAGATTAACAATAAGTTAGCCGATCCAAGTTTAGATGGTGATGAAATGATGAAGATTTTGGATAGACAAGCTGTTGTAATGGAACTACTCGACCATAATGACTCTTGGGAATTAGACAACAAACTAGAAAAAGCAATGGATGCTTTGCGTTGTCCAGATCCTGATCAGAATGTAAATGTATTGTCAGGTGGTGAAAGAAGGCGTGTGGCTTTGTGTCGTTTATTATTAAGTAATCCAGATATTTTATTGTTAGATGAACCAACCAATCATTTAGATGCTGAAAGTGTAGATTGGTTGGAGCAATATTTGAAAAACTTCCCAGGAACAGTAATTGCTGTTACCCACGACAGGTATTTTTTAGATAACGTAGCAGGTTGGATTTTAGAATTAGACCGTGGAGAAGGAATTCCATGGAAAGGTAATTACAGCAGTTGGTTAGAACAAAAAGCCAATAGATTAAAAGCCGAAGAAAAAGCCGAAGGCAAAAGAGCCAAGGCTTTGGAACGTGAGTTAGATTGGGTTCGTCAAGGAGCCAAAGGTCGTCAAACTAAGCAAAAAGCACGTTTAAATGCTTATGATAAAATGCTTGGTGAAGATCAAAAAGAAAAAGAACAAGCATTGGAATTATTTATTCCTCCAGGACCTCGTTTGGGAGATGTAGTTATAGAAGCTCATGGTGTTAGCAAATCATTTGGCAATAAATTATTATACGAAAACTTAAATTTTAGCTTACCAAAAGGTGGAATAGTAGGAATAATTGGTCCAAATGGTGTTGGTAAAACTACTTTATTCCGCATGATGATGGGGCTAGAACAGCCTGATAGTGGAACTTTTAAAGTGGGCGAAACTGTAAAAACGGCTTATGTTGATCAAAGCCATAAAGATTTATTACCCGATAAAACGGTGTATGAAGTAATAAGCGGAGGTACTGATTTAATTCAAGTTGGAACCCAACAAGTAAACGCAAGGGCGTATGTTTCTAAATTTAATTTTGGTGGTAGCGATCAAGGTAAAAAAGTAAGTGTACTTTCGGGTGGAGAGCGTAATAGAGTTCATTTGGCTATAACTTTAAAAGAAGGCGGTAATGTACTTTTATTAGATGAACCTACTAACGATATTGATGTTAATACTTTGCGTGCTTTGGAAGAAGCCATTGAAAATTTTGCTGGTTGTGTAGTTGTTATTTCCCACGATAGATGGTTTATAAACCGCATTGCTACGCATATTTTAGCGTTTGAAGGAAACTCGCAAGTGTATTTTTTTGAAGGTGATTACAGTGCATATGAAGAAAATAAAAAACAACGTTTAGGCGACTCTACTCCGCATAGAGTTAGGTTTAAAAATATTAATTAAAATTGAACTAAAGCCTTTTTTAAAACCTAAAAAAGGCTTTTTCGTTAAATATTATTATTGTTAAATGCTTTAATGTACTTTTGAATACAATTTAAAATTTGATAAATTATTTAAAACATACTGAAATAGATAAAACAAAATGGGATAACTGTATTGCTAATGCTAATAATGGTTTAATTTATGCTTATTCGTGGTATTTAGATATTATTAGCCCTAATTGGGATGCTTTAATACTGGATGATTATGAGGCAATAATGCCTTTAACCCATAAAAGAAAATACTTTATCTCATACTTATCTCAACCCTTTTTTACTCAACAGTTAGGTGTTTTTTCAAAGTTTGAATCGCAAGCTATTTTAGTAAATGAATTTTTAAATTCAATTCCTGCTAAATTTAAATTAATAGACATTAACTTAAATGAAGACAATAGTACAGAGGGTTTAAAACAAAGAAAAAACTATGTTTTACCTATTGATGAAAATTACCATTCAATATTTGAAAACTATAAAAGCCAAGCAAAGAGAAATTTAAAAAAAGCAAAAGAAAACAATCTCTATTTTCAAGCATTGCCATATAAAAATGTAATTGATTATTACATAAAATTTAAAGGAAAAGAAACAAAAGGAGTAAAACTAAAAGATTATGACTCGTTAAAAAAATTATATAAAGTTTGTAATAAAAATAATAATCTTTTGTCAATAGGAATTTATAGCAAACAGTATGGTTTAATGGCTTGTGCTGCATTTTTAATTTATAACGAAAGGGTAATTTTTCATTTAGGAACTTCAAATCCAAAAGGAAAAAAAATTGGCGCCATGCACTTTTTAATCGATTCAATTATCACTCAGCTTGCAGGTAAAAATTTATTTATCGATTTTGAAGGTTCTGAAATTGATGGAATTGAAAGATTTTACAAATCGTTTGGTGCGTTTAAAAAACCATATTTTAAATACAAAGAAAATAATCTTCCTATATTACTGTCATGGCTAAAATAATGCTTAAAAAACACTTCTTTTTTATAGTTTTAATTTTATTTTTTGCTTGCGAAAAAGACAAAAGTGCAAATCAAAACAACGATTTTTTCCCACCAGTAAATATTGATATTTCATTAAATTTGGTTTTGCCCGATGCAGCACCATTGCAAAATATTGGTGGTTTTATATACAGATCAGAAGGGTATAAAGGAATTGTTATTTACAATAATTTTGATGAATTTATAGCTTTCGATAGGGCATGTCCTTTTAAAGTTGATAGTGCATGTAGCAGAATTTATATGGCTGATAATAATTCAAAATTTCAATGCGGCAGTGGTAATACAAAATGCTGCGATAGTGAGTTTTTTTTAAGTACAGGCACGCCAAGTAAAGGCCCTGCTGATAGACCACTCAGACAATACATTGTAACCAGAAATGGAAACTATTTAAGAATTACTAGTTTTCCGCAATAAAAAAATCATTTTAAAGTTACTATGTAGCCATTAAATCATTTAGTATAATTGCACATGCAATTTGAAAACACTTTAAGCTTTGCCAAACAGTTAGATACTAACGATAAACTTGCCCATTTTAAAAATCAATTCCATTTATTAACTAACAATAATAAACACGTAGTTTATTTATGTGGTAATTCGTTGGGTTTGCAGCCAAAAACTGCTCGTGCTGCGATAGATCAAGAATTGAACGATTGGGCAAAATTTGGAGTGGAAGGTCATTTTAATGCAAAAAATCCATGGTTTGGTTACCATCATTTTTTAAATGAAAATGCTGCAAAAGTAGTTGGAGCAAAACCGAGTGAAGTGGTTATAATGAATAACCTAACTGTAAACTTACATTTAATGATGGTTAGTTTTTACCAACCAACAAATACCAAATATAAAATAATAATGGAAGCAGCTGCTTTTCCAAGCGATTTATATGCCATGGAAACGCAGGTTAAACACCACCATTTAAATCCAGATGAGGCCATAATAGAACTTAAACCTCGCGAAGGCGAATACACTTTAAGAACCGAAGATATAATAGCAACCATCAATGCAAATTCCGAAAGTTTGGCTTTAGTGATGTTAGGTGGAGTAAATTATTATACTGGTCAAGCTTTTGATATGAAAGCCATTAGTAAAGCTGCACATGAAGTTGGCGCTTTCGCTGGATTTGATTTGGCGCATGCCGCTGGCAATTTGCATTTGCAATTACATGATTGGGATGTTGATTTTGCGGTTTGGTGTACTTACAAATATTTGAATAGTGGACCTGGAGGAACAAGCGGAGTTTTTGTTCACGAAAAACACGCAAATTCAGATTTAAACCGCTTTGCTGGCTGGTGGGGACATGATGAAGGTGAACGTTTTCAAATGAAAAAAGGCTTTAAAGCCATTCCAGGCGCTCAAGGTTGGCAGTTAAGCAATGCACAAATTTTTCCTATGGCCATTCATAAAGCTTCATTGGAAATGTTTGCGGAAGCAGGAATAGAAAATTTAAGAGCCAAAAGTGAAATGTTAACTGGTTATTTAGAATTTATTTTGAGCCAATATTCCGATCATTTAACTGTAATTACTCCTAAAAATAAGGATGAAAGAGGTTGCCAACTTTCAATTATTGTGAAAGAAAATGGCAAACAATTATTCGACTTTTTAGAAATGGAAAACATCATGCCCGATTGGCGCGAACCTGACGTTATTCGAATGAGTCCAGTACCATTGTATAATAGTTTTGAAGATGTATACTTAATTGGCGAGGCATTAAAAAAATATTTTGTAAAATGATAAAAATTAAAAAAATAAACACACCTGAAATTCAACAAATAGTTTGGGATATTAGACACGAAGTTTTTGTAATTGGGCAAAATTGTCCAAAAGAATTAGAGTATGAGTTTGAAGAAGAAAGCATTCATTTTATAGCATATTATAACAATGAACCTGCTGGAACTGCCAGAATTCGTCAAACAGAAAATGGCTATAAATTAGAGCGATTTGCTGTTTTAGAAAAATTCAGAGGCAATGGAATTGGATCCGCTTTGGTTGAACATTTATTATTTGAAACCATTCCTTTTGGCAAAAAAATATATTTACACGCACAATTAACTGCTGCACCTTTATATGCCAAACATAACTTTAAACCCGAAGGAGAAAACTTTTGGGAAGCCGACATTGAACATGTAAAAATGGTTTATAGTAAACCATAATTTTTAATATATGAAATACTTAATTGTAGGTTTAGGAAATATTGGTGTTGAATATGCACAAACCCGTCATAATATTGGGTTTGACATTGCGGAAGCATTGGTGAAAAAACATGCAGGAAATTTTACAGTTCAAAAACATGCACAATATGCGCAAGTGAATTTGCGTGGCCGACAAATACACGTAATTATGCCTACTACTTACATGAATTTAAGTGGAAAAGCAGTTCGCCATTGGATGACAGAATTGAAAATTCCTGTTGAAAATATATTTATTTTAGTAGATGATTTAGCCATTGATTTTGGGAAATTACGCATCAGGGCAAATGGCAGCGATGCAGGACATAATGGACTAAAAAGTTTAAATGAATTGTTGCTAACTCAAAATTATCCAAGGCTTCGATTTGGTATTGGAAATAATTTTCCAAAAGGCAGGCAAGTGGATTATGTTCTAGGAAAATGGACAACAGATGAAATGAAAGAAATGCCTTTTTTGATTCATAAATCGGTGGATGCCATTGAAAGTTTCGTAATAAAAGGGTTGCCGTTAACCATGAATGAGTTTAATAAATAATGCAGCTATTTATTAATCATATTCCGCATAAAATTGAATCAATTACTGATTTAAATAAAATAGATAAAAGCCTTTTGAACGAAAACGAAAAAAAGGCTTTTTCCTTTATTGAATCTTGGTTCAAAAACAATGATTTTGTATTTCAAAGTTCTGGAAGTACGGGGATTCCCAAACAATTTATATTTACAAAAGAAGAATTGATTTGGTCGGCTACACAAACTAATAATTACTTAAGTTTAAAGCAAAATTCACCACATTTTTTTATTTGTTTAGATATCAATTTAGTAGCCGGTGCAATGCTTTTGGCAAGGGCAGTTTTATTAAATGCAAAAGTTACCATTATTAATCCAAGTTCCAATCCATTTGAGAACTTAACTGAAAATCATCCATATACTTTTGCATCGTTAGTTCCCATGCAATTGCAAAGTATTTTGAATACAAAAAATGGTGAAAATATATTGAATCAATTTGAAAATATATTACTTGGTGGAGCACCAGCATCCAACAGTTTAATAAAACAAAGTGCTCATTTAAAAGTAAATATTTGGGCCACTTATGGCATGACAGAAACTTTAAGTCACATAGCTTTGCGTAATTTAAAAAAAGAAGAATATTTTAAATTATTACCCAATAATGAAATAGCATTAAGTGAAGTAAACACCTTAAAAATAAAAAATATAGTTACCAAAAACCAATGGTTACAAACCAACGATTTGGCAGAAATTTCTAAAGAAGGTTTTACTGTATTAGGTAGAACAGATTTTATAATAAACAGCGGTGCTTATAAAGTAAATGCTATAAAAGTTGAAGAGGAGATTGCCAACTATTTAGATTCAAAGAACATAGCATCTTTCCCTTATTTTGTTGGTAGTTTATCCGATGAACTATTGGGCGAAAAAGTGGTTTTATTCATTGAAAAACAAAATAAGGATTCCATAAATTTTGAAGACCTAAAAATTTATTTATCAAAAAGTTTAATACAATTTGAAATACCTAAAAAGATTCAAATAATTGATAAATTCTACTACACCCATAGCCAAAAAATTGATAGAAATAAAATTAAATAAAAAATGCTATTCGTTTAAAGAATAGCATTCATTATTTAAAATATTTTTTTATACTGCCATTGGCTTTTCAGCCCAAAGATGTAATAATGTACTTAATTTTTTTTTCAATTCCGTCCTAGGAACTATCATATCTACAAATCCATGTTCAAGTAAAAATTCTGAACTTTGAAAACCTTTAGGTAAGTCTTTGCCAATAGTTTCGCGAATTACTCGTGGACCAGCAAATCCAATTAAAGCTTCTGGTTCTGCTATATTTACATCACCAAGCATAGCAAACGATGCAGTAACACCACCAGTAGTTGGATCGGTAAGTAAGCTAATATAAGGAACGCCTGCTTGACCAAGCAACGCTAATTTAGCTGAAGTTTTAGCCATTTGCATTAAACTAAAAGCTGCTTCCATCATTCGTGCTCCGCCCGATTTTGATATTACCATAACAGGAATTTTGTTTTCTCTGCCATAATCAATTGCACGAGCAATTTTTTCACCAACAACACTTCCCATGCTTCCACCAATAAAACCAAAATCCATACAAGCAATAACTAAAGGCATTAATTCTACTGTACCAACAGCTACTTTCATGGCATCATCCATTCCAGTTTTTTTAATGGTTTCGGTTAGCCTGTCTTTATAAGCTTTTGTGTCTTTAAATTCTAAAGGATCGTTAGGTTTAATATTGCTAAACAATTCTTTGTAACTTCCTTCATCAAAAATTACTTCAAAATATTCAATTGAACCAATTTTATCGTGGTAATTACAATACATGCAAACATGTTTGTTTATTGCATGATCGGATGTTAAAGTTGCTTTTTTACATCTCGAACATTTATGCCACAATCCATCAGGTACCGATTTTTTATCGGAGGTAGATGTTGTAATACCTTCTTTTACTCTATTAAACCAACTCATTTTTTTGTTGCTGGCTACTTGCTACTGGCTACTGGCTTACAGCAAAATGCTAGTAGCCAATAGCTAGAGGCTAGAAGCTTTTTTAAGCTATTGTAATACTATTATCTAAATATACGTTTTGAATGGTATTTAATAAATCAATACCTTCGTTCATTGGTTTTTGAAATGCTTTACGACCACTAATCAAACCTTGTCCACCTGCACGTTTATTAATTACTGCAGTTGTAACTGCTTCAGCTAAGTCGGTTGCACCTTTACTTTCACCACCCGAGTTAATTAAACCTTGGCGACCCATGTAACAATTGGCAACTTGGTAACGAGTTAAATCAATTGGATGGTCAGTTGTTAATTCACTATAAACCTTTGGATGTGTTTTGCCATGTTTAGTAGCATTATAACCACCATTATTAGTAGGTAATTTTTGTTTAATAATATCAGCTTGAATGGTTACACCTAAATGATTGGCTTGCCCTGTTAAATCAGCCGAAGTATGGTAATCAACACCATCTACTTTAAAACCATTATTTCGGGTGTAACACCATAAAACAGTAGCCATACCTAATTCATGTGCACGTTCAAAAGCTGCAGCCACTTCTTGTATTTGTCTGCCCGATTCTGCCGAACCAAAGTATATAGTTGCTCCTACAGCAACAGCTCCTAAGTTCCAAGCTTCATCAACCGAACCAAACATAATTTGATCAAATTTATTTGGATAACTTAAAAATTCGTTGTGATTAATTTTAACAATAAATGGAATTTTATGAGCGTATTTTCTTGAATTAGTTGCCAATACACCATATGTTGACGCCACAGCATTACAACCACCTTCTATAGCTAATTTTATAATATTTTCTGGATCAAAATAAATTGGATTAGGAGCAAAACTTGCACCAGCCGAATGTTCTATTCCTTGGTCTACTGGTAAAATAGACATGTAACCAGTGTTGGCTAAACGGCCAGTTCCATATAATTGACCAAGGCTACGCAATACTTGCGGGTTGCGGTTTGTGGTTAAAAAAGAACGGTCAATAAAATCAGCTCCTGGTAAATGAATGTGATTTTTCGAAATTGTTTTACTTTCGTGGTTAAGTAGGTAATTGGCTTGATCGCCTAATAATTCAACTATTTTTGACATAAAATTTTTTAATATTATTGTTTGATTTGCTGCGCAATTTATATTTTTTTATCAATTTATCATTTTTTACCATATAAGTTTTAATCAAAAACTCATTATTATATTTAATTTCCTAAAATAAATATTGTTGGCTTTTTATGCAAATCAGGTTTTAGTTTGGCCCATTCTTTTATTGGTTTGGTTTTTATTAATTCATCAGTTGCCGATATATTACATGCAATACACAATAATACATTGGCGTTACAATTTTTAACCAAATCATCAAATAGGTGGTTATTTCTATATGGTGTTTCCATAAAAATTTGTGCTTGCTGTTTAGTTGTTAGCTCTCTTTCTAATTCTTTTATACGTTTTATTCGTAAACTTTTATCAATTGGTAAATAACCAGTAAATGCAAAATTTTGACCACTAAAGCCACTTGCCATTAAAGCCATGAAAATAGAAGAAGAACCAGGTAAAGGAATTACTGAAATATTTTTTTGATGTGCCAAAGCTACTAATTGAAAACCCGGGTCAGCAACACAAGGAAGTCCCGCATCGCTAATTATTCCCGCATCTTGGTTGTTTTCTAATGACTTTAATAAATGATGATAAGTTTTTGCTTCGGTATGTTCGTTTAATATAAAAATTTGTAACTCATTTTGTGGAGTTGCCAATTGTAATTTTTTTATTAAAGCCCTAGCTTCTTTTTCGCTTTCTACTACAAAATTTTTTAAATGATGGGTCATTCGTTTCACCATTTCAGGTAAAAAATCGTTTTGGCAATCATTTGCCAAAAAATTGGGAATTAAGTATAATTTTCCGTGTTCCATTTTTATGCTATTTATGTAATTAATTGATAGTAATACAAGTGTAAAAATAAATAACATTTGCCTTGTATGGTCAATGCGCTTATTTTTGCCACTCTTTTAAAAAACCGTATGGCAATATTAACCAAAATAAGAAATAGAAGTGGCATAGCAATAGGATTTGTTGGATTAGCCTTAGTATTATTCCTAGTATCAGACGCTTTAAGTAGCGGTAACAGCATTTTTAATGCACAGTCAACAAACGTAGGAAGTGTTGATGGAGACGGAATAAGTTACAAGCAATTAGAATTAGAAATTGCAAAGCAAGAAGAAAATTACAAAGAACGTAACCAAGGGCAACCTTTAGACGATAATACAAAAAATCAAATTAGAGAACAATCGTGGAATGTATTGGTA
>CAMCEM010000016.1 GCA_945873755.1 Chitinophaga pinensis
AGGGTTTTTAAAAGCTAGTGCTGTAGCAATTTTAGCAATTGGTTTTGTTCAGTTTGGTATAATACCAGGCTTACCTACTTTGGCTACAAAGTTTGATTATTTTGCTGTAAATAGCCTAGGAATGGGAACTAACACTGGAGCATTAATACTTATTTTTGTTGTTTTAACCCTAATGGCTTCTCTATTACATTATACCCAAACCAAGAAAACAAACAGTTTATATATTGCTTTTGCTTGTTACGCATCTTTGTTTTTAATTTCCTTAAACATAAATTTTTCTACAGGAAGTTTTATAGGTTGGGCAGTTTTAACAGGTTTGTTGTACTTAATTTTCTTTTATAGTAAACTTACCGATTCAGTAAAAAATATAATGGTACTTTCATTCTCATTTATTGTTATTGGATTTTCGAGTTATGCCATGATTATTATCCGTTCGTTAGGAAATCCTCCTATCGATATGAACGATCCTGATCAACCATTTGCTTTATTATCGTATATTAATCGCGAACAGTATGGCGATAATCCTTTATTGTATGGTCAGTATTTTTATGCTCGCCCAATTAGTACAAAATCGAAAGGAATGAACTACAGAAGAGTAACTGACGAAAATGGAAAAGAAAGTTATGTAGAAGCTGGCGAAAAATTAGAAAGAGTTTACGATCCTAAAGATTGTACTATTTTACCACGTATGTGGGCCGATAGAGCCGATTATATTCAGGCTTACCGGAGTTGGGAAAGTATACCAGAAGGTAAAAAAGCAACATTTGGTAAAAACATCGATTTCTTATTGTCGTACCAACTTCGTTTTATGTATTGGCGTTATTTTATGTGGAATTTTGTTGGTCGCCAAAACGATGACCAAGGATATGGAGATGACACAAGAGGAAACTGGATTACTGGTATTACTTTTATTGACGAAATGTTGGTGGGCCCACAAAAAGATATGCCATCAATTATTAAAGACAATAAAGCAAGAAATACCTATTTTGGAATACCTTTAATTTTAGGTATACTAGGCTTGGCGTTTCACATTAAAAAGAAACCCGAAGATGCAACTGTAATAGGTACTTTATTTTTGTTTACTGGTTTTTTCATTATTCTATATCTGAATTTCCCCGCCCATCAGCCACGAGAGAGAGATTATGCCTATGTTGGTTCTTATCAAACCTTTATTATATGGGTAGGCTTAGGAGTTTTAGCAATTATTGATTTTCTGTCGCGTAAAATGAATGCAATGATGGCAACTGTAATAACAACTGCTGCTTGTATTTTAGGAGCTCCTGTAATTATGGCCAATCAAAATTGGGATGACCATAACCGTTCTAATAGATTAACTGCTTTGCATTTTGCCGAAAATTATTTAAATAGCTGTGCTAAAGATGCTATTTTATTTACCAATGGCGATAACGATACATACCCTTTGTGGTATGCTCAAAACGTAGAAAATATTAGAAGTGATATTCGTATTATTAATTTAAGTTTATTAGGAACTGATTGGTATGCCGATGGTTTAAGACGACCTGCATACGATGGTAAACCAGTTGAATTTTCATGGAGTGCAGATAAATATGCTGCTGAAAAACGCAATTATGTAGTTTATTACGAAAATCCTTCTTCTGGTTTAAATAAAACTGATTACTACGATTTGAATAAAATTTTGGCTTTTATGGGCGATGATAATCAAAGTAGCCAAGTACAATTACAAGGTGGTGAGTTTGTAAATTATTATCCAACCAAACGCTTTAGTATAAAAATTGATAAAGCAGCATGTTTAAAAAATGGAGTTGTTCAACCTGAGGATGCACCATATATGGTTGATAGCATTAAGTTCGAAATTAGCCAAGCAAATAACATGCTTAAGCCAGATTTATTAACGCTTGATATTGTTGCAACCAATATTAATAAAAGACCTATTTATTGGGCTATTACTACTGGAAACGATGTGTATTTAAACATGCAAAGCCATTTTCAAATGGAAGGTTTAACTTACCGTTTAGTACCTATTTTTACTCAACAAGCGCAAGAAGATCCTAGTCCTGGTAGAATAAACACTAAAATTTTATCAGACAATATGATGAATAAATTTAAATGGGGTAACATGGACCAACCAGGAGTTTATTTAGATGAAACTATTTTACGCCAAACAAGTAATTTTAGAAATATTTTTTATCGTTTGGCTGCTCAGTTAGTAGTTGAAGGTAAAAAAGACAGTGCAATAAAAGCCCTTGATTATTGCCAAAAAGTGGTTCCATCAGTTAATGTTCCTCATAACTTTTTCTCAGTTCGTTTGGCCGAAGGTTATTACATTGCTGGAGCTAAAGAAAAAGGAGATGCTTTGCTAAGAGAAATTTTAGCTACGAGTGAATCGAAAGCCAAGTACTACAAAACTTTTAAAGGCAACAAACATTTTAAATTAGTTCAGCCTGAGTTAGAAGAAAGCATTCAAATAATGTCATATTGTTTGCAAGTTGCACAAAACAACCAACAAGCAGTTTTAGCAAAAGAATTTAACGATAAAATTAATGCTTTAACAGCAGGTTTATAAAAGTTAGATATTAAAAAAACCGCTACTGTTTTAAATAGTAGCGGTTTTTTTTGTTTTTATTTTTTTGAAATCTTATATTCTAAATGTATGTTTGTTATATAGTTATATTTAAATAAATGATTGTTATGGAAAAATTAAATTCAGATATTAGCAGTGAAACATTAAAAAAAGAAGCTAGAAACGCACGAAATAAAAAAGGGTTTACAGTTATTATTATTGGTGTTTCAATTCTGTTTTCAGGCTTTTTATGTAATTTACTTTTATCTATCTCAAATCCCAATTACAACTATTTTCTTTACGGATTAACTTCTTTGGGTGTCAGTTTGGTTTTTTATGGTTTGTATTTAATTTTTGAATAGTTTTATTGATTCAATAATTTTTTCCAATTGATTGCATCATCTAAAATAGTTTTAATGTTTGCAATTGGAATACGCTCTTGCAACATCGAATCGCGGTAACGAATAGTAACAGTTTGATTTTCTAAACTTTCATGATCTACCGTAATGCAAAAAGGAGTTCCCAAGGCATCTTGTCTGCGGTAACGCTTGCCAATGGCATCTTTTTCTTCGTAAAAACAGTTGTAATCAAACTTTAAATCGTCAATGATTTTACGTGCCACTTCTGGCAAACCATCTTTCTTAGTTAACGGAAAAATAGCTACTTTGTAAGGTGCTAAAATGGGTGGCAAAGCCAATACCACACGGGTATCTTTTTTATCTCCTTCGCCCACTTCTTCTTCTTTGTAGCTGGCGCAAAGTGTGTATAAAAACAATCGGTCTAAGCCAATGCTGGTTTCAATAACGTAAGGAATATAATTGCCATAAGGTTTTCCGTTTTCGTCTAAATCAGCATCAAAATATTGCATTTTTTTGCCCGAATGTTCTTGGTGACTTTTTAAATCAAAATCTGTACGAGAGTGAATGCCTTCCACTTCTTTAAATCCAAAAGGAAAATCGAATTCAATATCGGTAGCTGCATCGGCATAATGTGCTAGTTTTACATGGTCGTGAAAGCGGTAACTGGCTTTATCGAACCCAAGAGCCAAATGCCATTTAATTCTTGCTTCTTTCCAATATTCGAACCATTGTTTTTGTGTACCCGGACGAACAAAAAACTGCATTTCCATTTGTTCAAATTCACGCATACGCATAATGAATTGGCGAGCTATAATTTCGTTTCTAAATGCTTTTCCAGTTTGCGCAATTCCAAAAGGAATTTTCATCCTGCCGCTTTTTTGAACGTTTAAAAAGTTTACAAAAATACCTTGTGCTGTTTCAGGGCGTAAATATATTTTATCAGCATCTTCGGCCATTGCACCCATTTCGGTGCTAAACATTAAATTGAATTGGCGCACATCGGTCCAATTGCGAGTTCCGCTAATTGGGCAAGCTATTTCGTGTTGTTCTATTAAAGTTTTTAGTTGGTCTAAATCGTTTGCCAAAAGTGCATTATCCAAAGCAGTTTGTAGTTCATCGGCTTTATTGGTTTTGCCATCTTTTTGGTATTTAGCAATTTTATCTTCCAATAAATTATCAGCTCGGTAACGCTTTTTACTGTCTTTATTATCAATCATTGGATCGCTAAAACCATCAATATGGCCGCTGGCTTTCCATGTTTTTGGGTGCATAAATATGGCAGCATCAAGTCCAACAATGTTTTCATGTGTTTGTACCATAAATTTCCACCAATATTGGCGTAAATTATTTTTTAGTTCTACACCATTTTGGCCATAATCATACACCGCACCTAAACCATTGTCATAAATTTCGCTGCTGGTAAATACAAAACCATATTCTTTGCAATGCGATACTACCTTTTTAAATACTTCTTCGCTCATAAATTGGGTTGCAAAATAAGGAAATCTTGGAGATTTTTGATTTAGAGATTTTTTGATTTGGAGATTTGTTGGATTGCTATTTTGTTGGATTGCTATATTGTTGGATTGTTGAATTGTTATATTGTTGAATGGTTTTAACGTTGGATGGCTATAAAGTTGATTTTTTTTACATTTTAATAAAGTATACGCATGAACTTTAATGATAGAACCTTTTAAAATAGTAATTGATCAGTTTTTAAAAAGGATATTATAAAGTAAGATTTTATTGAAACTCCGAAGGATTTTAATTTGAATAGCACCGAGTGTAACTCGGGGATGATTTCAAGCACATTTTGAAACAACTCTGAAGGAGTTGAATAAATAAAACATAGCAAAGAATAATAAACGTAACTCACGAAATATTCAACTCCTTCAGAGTTGTTTATTGGCTTTTTCATAAACCCTGCATTTCATGCAGGGTTATTCAAATTCAACTCCTCCGGAGTTTTATAAGTTTAAATTTAAAGAAACATTGTCAATTTTTTTCAAACTAAAAATTAGCCTATTACATAATTGTAAAAAAAATACCCTTAAAATTCCTTAAATTCGCCTTCCTATATGCAGAAACAATGGCGAGCAAAACCCGAACCCGATAAAAAGACCGTTGAGTCTTTGGCCATTGCTATTAATGTAAATAAAGTGCTTTCAGGAATTTTAGTGCAACGGGGAATTGACACTTTTGAAAAAGCCAAAAACTTTTTTAGACCGCAATACGCTCACATGCACGATCCTTTTATTATGAAAGGAATGGCCAAAGCCATTGAAAGAATAGACGAAGCCTTAGAAAAAAATCAGAAAATATTAATTTATGGCGATTACGATGTGGATGGAACCACTGCTGTTGCAACTGTTTACGATTTTTTTTCAAAGCGCTGCAATCAAATTGAATACTATATTCCCGATAGATATACCGAAGGTTATGGCATATCTTTTATGGCCATTGATTGGGCCAGCAATAATGGTTACAGTTTAATAATTGCTTTAGATTGTGGCATAAAAGCCAACGATAAAGTAAAATATGCCAATAAAAAAGGGGTAGATTTTATAATATGCGACCATCATTTACCAGGCGATGAATTGCCAGATGCAGTAGCAATATTAAATCCAAAACAAGCCGATTGTCCTTATCCTTTTAAAGAGCTTTCAGGCTGTGGAATTGGATTAAAATTGGTACAAGGTTATTGTGTTAAACACCAAATAGATTTTAAAGAAGTAGAAGAATACATGGACCTTTCGGCCATAAGTGTTGCTAGCGATTTGGTTCCAATTTTAGATGAAAATAGGGTGTTGGCTTATCAGGGTTTAAAAAAATTAAAAACTAATCCTAATCGTGGTATAAAAGCATTGCTCGAAAATTATGCTCCACGACCGGAATATTCGGTAAATGATATAGTGTTTTTTATAGGTCCAAGAATAAATGCAGCAGGTAGAATTGCCGATGCAAAAGACTCGGTAAGGTTAATGATTTCGGATAAAGACAAAGATTCGGCAGAAATTGCTGAAATGATTAACCACCACAACAACGAACGCAGAAACTTTGATAGCAGCATAACCGAAGAAGCTTTTAATATGATATTGGCTGATAAGGATTTTCATAATAGGAAATCAACTGTTTTATTTCATTCGGAGTGGCACAAAGGAGTAATTGGAATAGTAGCTTCGCGCTTAATAGAAAAGTATTACCGACCAACCATAGTTTTAACCGAAAGTAATGGCATGGCTGCTGGTTCAGCTCGCTCGGTAGAGGGTTTTGATTTATACCACGCCATTGAAGAATGTGCAGATTTGTTGGAACAATATGGAGGGCATACACATGCGGCAGGCTTAACTTTAAGGGTAGAGAATGTGGTAAAGTTTCAAGAAAAATTTGAAGCGGTTGTTTCTAAAAATATTGTTACGCGTAGTTTAACGCCCGAAATAGAATATGATACCGAAATACCATTTAGAGCTATAACACCTAAGTTTTTTAGTGTATTGAAACAATTTGCTCCTTTTGGTCCTGGAAATGCAAGCCCTATTTTTATGACCAGAAACGTGTGGGATGTAGGTGATGTAACAGTAGTAGGAAATAACCATTTACGCCTGAGTTTAACGCATGAAGAAGGTGGTAGAATTTATAAGGCCATTGGATTTGGTTTAGGCGAGCATTACGACAAAGTAGCACAAGGAATTAGCTTTGACATTTGTTATTATATAGAAGAAAATTTCTTTAATGGACATGTAAATTTACAATTGAACATCAAAGATATTTTGTTTAAAACGTAGAGAATTCGCATAAAAAATCATAAGAATACAAATCTTGCTAATTATGAAAATGTATCAGGTTAGCATTCAAAACTATTCAAAAAGTATAAACCAATTCGTTATTGATATTATACCATAAATTATTAACTGGCACAACAGGTTGATATTCGTACATGGTTTTTAAATTCAAGTTGTAAGTTAAATGACTATTTATTTTAAAATCTAATCGGCAATGCATGCCCAATCTTGGCAAAGATTCTGCAAAACTTAATCTTAAAAAATAATAAATTGCAGTATTGATATGTACATTTTCAGTGATTCGGTTTTCGTAACTTAAGTACCAATTAAACCGTGGGCTGTAAATAGTAATCGGGTTTGTATTTATTGGTAAATCTTGCGTTTTAACACCATCAAAATTCCATTTTTCATATTCCAATAAAACACCTGCAGCAGTTGCCAATGTCATGATATCATCTCTATAAATTCTTTGACGCAAATTGGCTGTTAACGCAAATTTGCTCTGTAATCCCCTTGATTCTAACCATTGAAATTGGGCATAATATTCGGGATATAAACTTCTAATGATATTTTTTCTGAAACGAGCAAATAAATAGCCACCACTTAGCACTGTTTGCCCACCATTGGTTAATACTTGCAAACTATTTGCAAAAGTTAATATGTTATTGTTTTTTAATCGGGTAACCAACTCGGCCCTGGCAGCAAATTGATTAACAATTTCTTTTTGAGTTTGTGAACTAAAACTTCCAGCTACTCTTCCAACATAATGTTTATTGGTATCGAGCGGAATTAATAAAAAACTTTCAGTAAATAAAAACTGTGCTTTTATTTGATAATTAAACCCTAAAAATAAATTTAAAACAAAAAAAAATCGCAGCCATTTCATGCTGCGAATATTTTATTAATTACTTATATTTTATTAAAATTATTTGTACAAATAAATGAATTTGTACAAAAAAGTAAGCTAAGAATTTAAAGATATTTTATTTAAAACGTAATTTCTACTTCTATTTGTTTGCCATCTCTTTCTACAATGGCTTTTACTTTTTCGCCTTTATTGTATTTACCCAAACATTTCATGTATGCTTGCATGTCGGTTACTTCGTCAGGGCCTAATTTTATTAATGTATCGCTACGTTTTAAGCCAGCTAAAGCTGCGGGTCTTCCTTCTGTTACTCCGTCTATTTTAACGCCTTTACCTTCATATAAATAATCGGGCATAATTCCCAAGGTTACTTTAAAACTAGTGCTTCCTGTGCTTGAATGCGTGTCTTTTGTTTTGGTAAAAACCAACTTAGGCTCTTGATCTAAATTGTATATTAAATTATAAATGTATTTCAAAACAGCCAATTCGCCCTTATAATTAATTAAATTATCGTCATCGCTTGGTTTGTGGTAGTCGTAATGTGTACCAGTAAAGAAATGTAAAACAGGAATTCCAATATTGTAAAATGAAGTATGATCGCTGGCGCCCACGCCACTTTCTGATGTTTTAGGTTTTATACCTTCAATATTAATATTAGCCAAAGCAGTGTTCCAGCTTGGCGATGTTCCTACACCATCAATGGCAAAAGTTTGTTTTACAGTATCAAGTCTGCCTAACATATCCATATTTATCATATAGTTTATTTTAGTAGTATCAATGGTTGGGTGTTTGCAAAAATAATTTGAACCCAATAAACCCTCTTCTTCGCCACTAAAAGCTATGAACAAATAATTGTATTTACTTAAATGTGCTTTTTTAATTACTTCAGCCAATTCAATTAACGCAGCAGTTCCACTTGCATTGTCATCGGCACCATTGTGTATTTGTGGTTTTTCGTTTTCGGTTTTTCTGTAAGTTGATCCCCCTAATTCGTTGTAACCTAAATGGTCGTAATGTGCACCTATTACTACTGTGTTGGTAGCTTTATTGTTTAAATAAGCCAATACATTATGTCCGGTTAAAGTTCTGGTAATGGTATCCACATTTAAAGTTATTGAAGCATTATCAAAATTTAAAGTATCAATTTTATTTAAATGAGAAAGAAAATAAACTGGAATTTTATAAAAATTGGCTTTAAAAAAAGGTTTAAAATCGGGCTCTAAAACATTTGGATTTTGATTAATAATTACAACTCCTTTTGCACCTAAGGCGATGGCAGTATCTATTTTTGCCTCTAAACTTATTTTATTGTTTGGATTATCTTTTTCGGCAAGTTTAAAAACTAATATTTTATCATCTAAATTTTTTTTATTTAAATAATCTGCATCATTTCCTGCACCTAACCATACTGTCCTGCCTTTATAATCACCAACATTACAGCCACTTAAAGGGTAATAATTTGTTGGATTTATTCCAACTAAGTTTAACTCAAAACTTTTTTTATTAATGGTAAAATTTACTTTATTAAAAGAAAGTTTATTTAGGGCAAACTCTTGCAAATAGCTGCCATTGTTCCCTTTTGGGCTTAATCCCAACGATTGAAAATTATCGATAATAAACTCGTAAGCCATTTTTTCGCCACGGCTTCCCATTAACCTTCCTTCTAATCTATCGCTGGCCAAGTAGCTTAAGTTTTGTTCCAACGAATTGATTATTTCTTCGTCCGTTTTAATTAATTTTTGAGAGAATAGTTGACCACTACAACTAAATAACAGAATTGATAATAAGTATTTCATAAATAACTTTTAGTAAAATAATTGAAGCAAAACTAGCAAAAACAAGTTTAATAATTTTCGAATTTGTTTTTAAAGCAGTTTTTACACCCAATTGTGCAAATAAAAATGTTCCAATAATTAATGGAAATGCAATAGGTAAAATTATATAACCTATTTGTAACTGACTAATAACATTTTGAGGTTTTGAGTTGATATTTAAAATACCAATTACTAATGCAAAGCAAAAAATAACTCCTGTTGAAATAGCGCTTGCTTTTTTAATGTCAATTTTTAACCATTCGGTAAAAATAGGAGTCATAATTACACCACCACCTAAACCCGACATAGCAGTAACTATTCCTGTAAATGCACCTGTTAAATTGAATTTATAATTTTCGTTTTTGGTATTTTTTGCATTTACAGTTTGGTGTTTTGAAAAAAACATTTTAAAAACAACAAAAATAAGCATGGATAAAAAAAAGTATAAAAACACCGAACGGCTATACCAATTTCCATTGTTTATTAAGTAATGAAAAACGATAACACTTAATACACCCGGAATCATTGTTTGTAAAATTTCCTTAAAAAATAAATTTCCTAATTTATACTGCTTGTAGCTTGCAACTGCCGATGAAAATAAAATAATAAAAAGTGAATTGGCTAAAACAGCTTTTACTAATTCTGAATCGTGGAAATATTTTACAAGAAAATAATCTAAAATAGGTACATAAATAATGCCACCACCTACCCCTAAAAAACCAGAGAGAAAACCTCCCAATGAGCCAAAAAAAATTAAAACTATAAATTCGGTAATTGAGAGCATTTATTATAAAAAAATCAGTTACTTAATTGTAGTTAAAATTTTAGTATATTCAGCTTTATCAGCAAATACTTTTAATGCTGCTTGCACTTCTATATCATTGTCGAAACCAGCTTCAATTCTACCTTTTTGAAAATAGTATCTTCTTACAATTTCTTCCTCTAATAAATCAATAATTTCTGCTTTATTTTTTTCAATGTCAGCATCTTTATCGTGTTTCATGCTAAGTTTTAAAGCATCGTATTGGTTTTTTATAGCATCAAAATACTTTTCTTCTTCGGCTTTCTTTTTTACTTCTAACAAAGCTGTTTCAGTAGCAGTATTGTAATCGTAATCTTTGTTGGCTATAAAATTTTTAAATTCTTTAAAATCATTTTCACTTAATTTAAAAATTTTTGCATCGCCAATACTGCTATTTTTGTTTCTGTAAAATGTAGCAAAATCAAAAATAAGTTGTTTTGAAATTAAACTTTCTGATAATTTTGAAAGAGCTTTTAGTTCCAATTTTATATCCGGATCTACACCACCACCATCAAATACTTTTCTGCCAATTTTTGTTTTAAAAGCTTTCTTTAAACTATCAGCCACCGAACCTACGCTACCATCGTCATTCCTGTGCGAATAATCTAATGCTTGAATACATCTACCACTTGGCGTATAATATTTGGCTGTTGTAATTTTAACTTGTGCATTGTAATTTAAAGCCCTGGTAGATTGTACCAATCCTTTTCCAAATGTTTTTTGACCAATTACAATTCCTCTATCTAAGTCTTGAATACTGCCACTTACTATTTCGGATGCAGATGCAGAACCACGATTGGTTAAAACTACTAAAGGGATAGTTTCATCAGTACTGGGGTTTAAAGTTCTATATGTTTTTTCCCATTCTTTTACTTTACCTTTAGTCATTACAACATCAATGCCTTGTGGAACAAAAATATTAACAATATTTACTGCTTCGTGTAACAATCCTCCTGGGTTTCCTCTTACATCTAATATTATATTTTTTAATAAAGTATTTTTCTTTAACTCCAATAATGCATCTCTAACTTCTTTACCTGCATCATTAGTAAAACCTGTTAATTTTATAATTCCTGTTTCGTTATTTATCATGCCAAAATAGGGAACATTTTTTACTTTAATCTCCTCACGCATCAACGATTTTTTTATTTCTGTTTCATTGCGCTTTATAGTTATGTTTACTTTACTACCAGCTTGTCCTTTAAGTAATTTACTCACTTCGCTAGTAGTTTTTCCTTTACTGCTTTTTCCTTCTATTTCTATAATTAAATCTCCAGGTAACAATCCTTCTTTTTGTGCAGGATAACCTTCGTAAGGGTCGGTAATTACTACATAATCGCCCTTAGTACCTATTTGAGCACCCACTCCACCATACTGTCCAGTCATTTGAAATCTAAAATCCTCTGCTTCCGCTTCACTAATGTAATTGGTATAAGGATCAAGCGTATTCAGCATTTCATCAATGGCAGTTTTAGTAAGTTTACCAGCATCTATTTCATCAACATAATAAGTATTAATTTCTTTGAAAACCGATGAAAATAAATCCATGTTTTTAGATATTTCAAAGTAAGTGTCAGTAGCTTTAAATGAAACTAAACCAATAATTGCAAAAACTACAATTAGTTTATATTTTTTAAGTGTTAGTAAAATATTTTTTAAATAAATCATGGCAGCAATATAAATAACATTGAACAAGAAAAGGAACCGTTCAAAAAAATTATAGGAATAAAACGGAAAGGGGGGAACTGGTATTATTTTAAAATAATTTATTTTAAAGTATCAAGTTTACATATTTATAGTTTTTAATTTTTTCATCGTCACTTAATAATTTAATATCTAGTGTGCGAGAAGTAGCAACTATCAATTGGTCAGCAGGGTCTTTGTGAAAATTACCTGGTAAATTTGTTGAGTCTAAAATAATAGGTAAATCTAAAGGCAAAATTTTAATATTTGTTGATTCCAAAGCAATGTTCATCCATTCCGAAATAGGTAAGGTAAACTTTAATCGTTCATATTCTACTAATTTGGCAATTTCCCAACAACTAATTATACTAATGTAAATTTCTTTATTCTCCTCAAGAATTACTTTAAACTTTGGTTTTAATTCAATGCTATTGGTAGCAAACCATATAAAAATATGAGTATCAATTAAAATCATTGTAAAACATTCCAATCATTCATATCAGAAACTTCTTCAAATGGCTTTTCGTACTTTAAAAGAGTTCCTTGAAGTGGATATTTTTTTTTATTTGAAGTAATTTCTTTTGGCTCAGTTTTAACTTTAATCCCCATAGTTTTTAACAAATTAAGTAGTGATTTATAAAGTATCTGATTTTCGGTATTAATAATGATTTCCATTTTGGTCTTATTAAACTATATGAACAAAAATAATTATTATTTACTAAAAATCCTCTTTATTTAACAAACAACTAAAATATAAATTTCTGTTTGATATATTTGCCATTAAAATATTATCCAAGTTATATGTTAACATTACAAAACAAAACAATATTAATTACTGGTGCTAGTCGTGGAATTGGCAAAGGAATAGCCACTTATTTAGCTAATTTAGGTGCTGATATAGCTTTTACTTATGCTAGTTCGGTAGAAAAGGCAAATGCATTTGAAGCCGAATTGAACGCTTTAGGAATAAAAGCCAAAGGATACCAAAGCAACGCAGCCGATTTTGCAGCAAGTGAAACTTTAGTTGATGAAGTAATTAAAGAGTTTGGTAAAATTGATGTATTGGTAAACAATGCTGGCATAACTCGCGATAATTTATTAATGCGAATGAGCGAAGCACAATGGGATGAAGTGTTAGACACCAACTTAAAATCGGCATTTAATATGACCAAAGCTGCTACCAAATATATGATGAAAGCAAAACAAGGCTCAATTATCAATATTACTTCGGTGGTAGGTATAACAGGAAATGCTGGCCAAGCTAATTATGCTGCATCAAAAGCAGGTATGATTGGATTTACAAAGTCGGTTGCAAAAGAATTAGGAAGCCGCAACATTCGTTGTAATGCTATTGCTCCAGGATTTATTGAAACAGAAATGACCGATGCCTTAAATGCTGATATAAAAGGTGAATGGATTAAAACAATTCCTTTAAAACGTGGTGGAACTACTGAAGATGTAGCCAATTGTGTGGCATTTTTAGCAAGCAATTTATCAGCATACATTACAGGTCAAACAATTAATGTTTGTGGTGGAATGGTGATGTAAAATTCACTGTCAAATTAAGCTTAGTAAGTCACATCGAGCGTAGTCGAGATGTTTTATAATTTCTCGACTACGCTCGAAATGATTTCACGGTATTAAAAAAAACATAAAACATTTTATTAAAACTCAAAAAAACATTGTTCAATTTAAGTACAGAATATTCAATTTGGTTTTTACCCTTATGCCTCGCTTTAGCAGCAGTCATATCGTGGTTTTTGTATTTCAAAAATCCATTAAATATAGAAAATAAATGGATAAAAAGAAGTTTAAATGCATTGCGTTTTTTAAGCGTTTTTGTTTTACTGTTTTTGCTTTTAGGAATAATTTTTAAAAATATAAACAAACAAATAAAAAAGCCTGTTGTTATTATTGCTGCCGATAATAGTGAATCGATAATAACTAATAAATACGGCAATGAATACAAAGCAAATTTGCAAAATAAACTGAACGAATTAGCCAATAAATTAAAGGACGATTACGATGTTAAAAAAATAAATTTTGGATCAATCATTCAAAACGATTCTGCATTAAATTTTAAACAAAAACAGACCAATTTTGATGCAGTTTTAAATGAAATTGAAAACAACTATAGCAATCAAAACTTGGGTGCTGTAATTTTTGCTACTGATGGTATTTTTACCAAAGGAAATGGACCAATTGATTTGGCCAAAAAATTAAAAGTGCCCTTTTATACCATAGCTTTAGGCGATAGTAACCAGCAACGAGATGCGCTAATTAAGAATGTAAGATACAATCAAATTGTATTTGCCGGAAATGAATTTGAAACGGAAATTGATGTTGCTGCTTTTGATTTTTTAAATCAACAAAGTGAAATACAAATTAGTAAAAACGGACAAGTTTATTTTTCAGAAAAGTTTACTTTAAACGAGACATCTTTTTTTAAAACTTTTAAAGTTAAACTACCAGCAAATAATGAAGGTTCGCAGCATTTTATAGTTAAAATAACTAAACAAAAAAACGAAATTAGTTATGTAAATAACCAATACGATTTTTTTGTGGATGTAATAAAATCGAAACAGAAAATATTAATAGTGGGCTTAAGTCCACATCCTGATTTAAGTGCAATAAAACAAGCGATTAATCAAAATTTAAATTATGAATCGAACATCGTTTTGTTCAATGATGTTACCAACGATTTAATTAAAAAATACGATGTAGTAATTGCACATCAATTACCAGGAAATAGGAGTGAGGCACTGCCTATTGTTAA
This sequence comes from Chitinophaga pinensis, assembly GCA_945873755.1. GTDB lineage: Bacteria > Bacteroidota > Bacteroidia > UKL13-3 > UKL13-3 > JAAFJM01. The sequence goes on from CAMCEM010000016.1 coordinate 14,624, forward strand.
ATACATTATTGAAAGTAAAACACCTTGTTTTTTTGTACTGACCAATAGAACGGGCTTTAGTCAGTTAAATCAGTTACAAAATAGTTTGCAATTTACTGCGCCCCAAATAAGTTCTACTTCAGCAACTGCAGGTTTTAATTCATCAAACAATGCTATATTTTTTGATGAAACATCGGCAAAACAAATTACTGAGTTTCCACCATTACAAATTGCTTATGGCAAATACAGTTTAAACGCTCAATCGCAAATAGTTTTAAAGCAACAAATTGGTTATATACTTACCGATGAACCTTTGTTAAGTATTGATAATGCTAATAACTTGGCTTTTTTAGCTGGAGAAGGTTTTTGGAAATGGCGTTTATTTGATTTTGAAAAAAATAATCAACAACAAATAACTAACGATTTTATTGCAAAAATTATTCAATCAATAGCTTTAAAAGCCGACAAAAGTTTGTTTAAAGTAAAACCATCAAAACAAAAATTTGATGAAGGAGAAAATATAATTTTTAATGCACAAATTTTTAATCAAAGTTTTGAAGCACAAAACAACGATGACATTGATTTAATTATTAAAAATGCACAAGGCAAACAATTTAATTACAATTTTAGTAAAACCGAAAAAGCATATACTGCTAATTTAGGTCAACTACCCATTGGTAACTATAGTTATGTAGCAAAAGCAACCAATCAAAAAGAAAATAAAACAGGCAATTTTATAGTACAAGCTTTACAAGCTGAGTTAACACAAACCCGTGCCGATTTTCAATTGTTAAATACCCTTTCGGCAGAAACAAATGGAAAATTTTATAACTATGCTGATTTAAATAAAATATCAGACAACATTGTTGCCAACGAAAACATTCAAGCTATCAGTTATAAAAATACCAAGTTAGATGAATTCATAAATAACAAATGGATTTTCTTTTTAATTCTATTACTTTTTAGCACAGAGTGGTTTATTAGAAAATGGAATGGAAGCATTTAAATATAATGCGGAGTTCGGAGTGAACAAAAATGCGAAATCAATTTAGTATTAAAGATCACAGTTTTTTCTCGTTATAGATTGGTAAATGGTTAATTACTTTCATTTCATCATTTATTTTAAACAATTATGTTAGATTTATCTCAGGCTGACAATCAAATTCATTGTGTTTCCAATTTTGAAGACCTTGTAGTAACTGCTTTTAAAGGTAAAGTGAATGCCATTTGTTGGACACGAAATTTGTTAGGTGATTTTTCGGAAATTGTAAATAAGATTTCCTTTAACGAAAACATGGTGGCAATTGATGAAGACGAATTGAATGAACTTATATTAAATGAACAAGGGCAACTAGCTCGCCAAACTATTATTAACGATTTAACTTTGCTTAAGGCCCATGGTGCATTGCCAACTCTTAATCTCATTAAATATTACGATAGAGATGATGAATATCCGTTTTTCCCAACCGATGTTTATTCATTTCATGTGGATCGTTCTCCCATAGCTACAGATACGTTTTTGTGCACCTACTTTGGTGAGCCTAGCCAAATATTACCTAACTCGCAAGCGCAACAAAAAGTTTTTGTTCCCGAAATTAGAAATGAACTCAAAAAATTGTATGGAGGAGCAGAGGAAGGATTTGAGACTTTTTTAAGGGAACATTTTTTTGATTTGCATTACCAACCTAAACCCAATGCACAACCTATAAGTTTAGGCATCGGTAATTTATGGCGATTGGCTGTTGACCATCCTGAAAGTATAGTGCCTCCATGTGTTCACAGGGCACCAAAAGAAAAAGCTGGTGAAACTAGGTTGATGATGATATGTTAAAAAGAATCAAAAATGCCATTTTACAATTGCTGTATGCCTATTTAAAAAAATGTTTATGATGTTATAATTTGCATGTTTAGGTTTTTGAGTAATTCAACCACAAAACGTATTTTTAAAAGCCATTTACTGATTTTAGTCGTTAGTTTTATTTTGTATAAACCCTATTTTCGCAACAGAAAAAGTAAAAAACTTATGAAAACAGTTGATTCAATTAATTTTAGTGGTAAAAAAGCACTTGTACGTGTTGATTTTAATGTGCCTTTAGACAAACAAACACTTGCTGTTACTGACGATGCGCGCATACGTGCTACCGTGCCAACTATTAAAAAAATATTGGCTGATGGGGGTTCTTGTATTTTGATGAGTCATTTAGGTCGTCCACTAAAAAAATTAAAAGAAGACGGAACGGTTGATTTTGAAAAACACTCATTAAAGCATGTTTTGGCTACTGCTTCCGAATTGTTTGGAGTAAATGTTCAGTTTGCAAATGACTGCATAGGTCAAGAGGCAATAGATAAGGCCGCTAATTTAAAAGATGGCGAGATTTTATTATTAGAAAATTTGCGTTTTTATAAAGAAGAAGAAAAAGGTGATGTAGGCTTTGCTGAAAAGTTAAGCAAATTGGGGAATGTGTATGTGAACGATGCCTTTGGAACTGCTCACCGTGCACATGCTAGTACTGCAATTATTGCGCAGTTTTTTCCAACTGAAAAATGTTTTGGTTATGTTATGGCAAATGAAGTTGCTAATGCCGAAAAAGTAATGAAAAATGCAGCGCGTCCGTTCACGGCTATTACTGGTGGTGCCAAGGTTTCTGATAAATTATTAATCATTGAAAATTTAATCAATAGTGTTGATAATATCATTATTGGTGGAGGAATGGCTTATACTTTTTTAAAAGCTCAAGGTTACGAAATTGGTTCATCGCTTTGCGAAGATGACAGATTGGAACTTTGCTTGGATTTATTGAAAAAAGCGGAGGCTAAAGGTGTAAAACTTTTATTGCCTGCCGATTCGGTAGTTGCAGATAAATTTGCAAATGATGCCAATATTAAAAATTGCAGTAATCATAAAATTGAAGCGGGTTGGATGGGATTAGATATTGGAACGGAAGCCAGCCAAACTTTTGCCGATGTAATAAAAAACTCTAAAACTATTTTATGGAATGGTCCAATGGGTGTTTTTGAAATGAGCAATTTTGAGAATGGAACAAAAAGCGTTGCCATTGCAGTAGTTGAAGCTACTAAAAACGGTGCATTTAGCTTAATTGGTGGGGGAGATAGTGCTGCTGCTGTGGCTAAATTTGGTTTCGAAGATGAAGTAAGTTATGTGAGTACTGGTGGTGGTGCATTGCTTGAATATTTTGAAGGGAAAGAACTTCCGGGAATAGCTGCTATCAATAATTAGCAATGGACAATTGGCAAGAAGCAAAATAAATTAGAACAAAAGATGAATTGCCGTTCTCCAAAAAGCTTTAGGGATTAGCCAATGGAAATTTAAAATGGCATTTAGAAATAATAGATAATAACCAGAACAAAAGATGAATTGCCGTTGACTTTAGTCAACGGAATAAAAAATAACAAATTAACAAATGAGTTTTAGAATAGAACACGATACCATGGGCGAGGTACAAGTACCTGCCGAAAAATATTGGGGTGCACAAACAGAGCGTAGCCGCAATAACTTTAAAATTGGTCCTGAGGCCAGCATGCCAAAGGAAATTATTCACGCATTTGCTTACTTAAAAAAAGCTGCCGCGCATGCCAATACCGATTTAGGTGTATTGCCTGCTGAAAAACGCGATTTAATTAGCAAAGTTTGTGATGAAATTTTAACTGGAATGCACGATGGCGAGTTTCCACTGGTAATTTGGCAAACTGGTAGCGGCACGCAAAGCAACATGAATTCAAATGAGGTAATTGCTAACCGTGCACATGTAATCAATGGTGGTAATTTATTGGATGAGAACAAAGTATTACATCCAAACGATGATGTAAATAAATCGCAATCAAGTAACGATACTTTCCCAACTGCTATGCACATTGCATCATACAAGCAAGTTGTTGAAATTACTTTGCCGGGTTTAACCTTATTGCGCAATACTTTAGATGCAAAAGCAAAAGAATTTAAAACCATTGTAAAAACTGGTAGAACCCATTTTATGGATGCTACTCCTTTAACTTTAGGTCAAGAGTTTAGCGGTTATGTACAACAAATTGACAACTCAATTAGATGCATCAAAAGTGCATTGACCATGATTTTGGAGTTGGCTTTAGGTGGAACTGCAGTTGGAACGGGATTAAATGCTCCAAAAGGATATGATGTACTAGTTGCTCAAAAAATTGCTGATTTTACTGGATTTCCTTTTATAACTGCTCCCAATAAATTTGAAGCATTGGCGGCACACGATGCCATGGTAGAACTAAGCGGTGCATTGAAGCGTTCAGCTGTTTCGTTAATGAAAATTGCCAACGATATTCGTATGTTATCATCTGGTCCTAGAAGTGGAATTGGAGAAATAGTGATTCCTGATAACGAACCAGGTTCATCTATTATGCCGGGCAAAGTAAACCCAACTCAGCCAGAAGCCATGACTATGGTTTGCGCTCAGGTAATTGGTAACGATGTGGCAGTTACTGTTGGAGGTATGAACGGACATTTTGAACTAAATGTGTTTAAACCTGTGATGGCAGCTAACGTATTGCAAAGTGCTCGATTAATTGGCGATGCTTGCGTTTCATTCAACGACAAATGTGCCATTGGTATTGAAGCCAATAACGATATTATCCAACGCCATTTAGAAAATTCATTGATGTTGGTTACCGCGTTAAACCCACATATTGGTTACGAAAAAGCTGCTAAAATTGCGAAAAAAGCGCATAAAGAAAACAAAACATTGCGCGAAGCAGCAGTGGAATTAGGTTACTTAACAAGCGAAGAATTTACTGCTTGGGTAAAACCTGAAAACATGGTTGGAAACTTATAATTTTATTAATTTTTTATGGAAAACCGAAGTTCAAAAGACTTCGGTTTTTTTATTTTAAATTTTAAACGAATGAATATCAATCAACTAATATTTATATTTATTTAAACTGTTGTTTTATTTATTTAAATGGTTGTTATTTGCATTGTGTTTATGAAAAAGCTATTTAAACAACAAAAGAACAGCTTAAATAAACAAATTAACAACTTGAACAATTAATAATCACATTTAAAAAAATAAAAAATTATGAGAGCAATTAAATACAACGAGTCATACATTTCTTTTTTGAATAATGGAACTACTTTTCAAAAAGAATCTATTCGTAAAGAAAAAATTGAATTAAATATGAAAGTTTTTTCAATTCTATATTTGTTAGTTATAGCAATTATAACGTTGTTTATGATTTTAGAAGTTAAACACGAATACAATATTGATATTTTCCCTAATTTCAATACTCCATTCGATGATGTATATTTTAGTGTTAAAAAAGCCTTTTAATAGTTTTTAGTATAAAATAAAATACAAATAATTTTAACAATATTGTTTGTATTGGAAAGTAACCTATTTTATTTAGTATTGTAAAAATTATTGAATAAAATATGCTACTCATTTCCTTACTTATACTTTTAATTTTAAATACCATTGGCTTTATTCATAGGAAAAAATTGTGGGCAAAAAACTTAATTATTGCTGAAATAATATTTCTTGTAATATTTGCCGTATTTAAATATTTATAAACAAAACATTTTTTTTAAAAACTAACTCCATTTTTATAAAATTAGATTCCATACGATAAGTCCTTTCTATTGTCATTTTAAAACCACGGTGCAGTTATTAATGGCTTTTAAGGTGCACAAAAACAATTCTATTCCATCAGTTGATTTTGGAATAGGTTAGTTAAATAAATACTGAATTATATGGTATAATTCATTTTTTATGTGCTCAAAAGCTCTTCTTAAATTGGTATATTCATATCAATATCTTCTATTAACAATTTTATAAATTTTTAATTTTTAAATTATTGTGTTTCTCATGTTAATTATATCTCCATTAACCACTTCTGGTATTGATGATGATTTTTAATTAGACTGATTTTAAATAATTAGCAATTACTCATAACCTTCCAACCTCCCAATTTTTGTTGTTAACCAGTTATTACATTCCCTTTTTATTTGTGCACCCAACATGTTTGAAGAATAGTTGCTTTACCCTATGTTCTATTGCCTTTAATATCACTTTTTGGCCATCATAATTAGTACAATCAATTTTGTTGTTTAGATTAAGTAAATTATCAAAATCTTCTTTTATTTTATCGAAATCTTCACCATTGGTTAGTCGGTATAATTGTGTAAATTTTATAGTGTTATGTATGTAAACAATTAAATAAATTTTTTTCTGTTATAAGTTCCAACTATCAATAAATTTAGATACTCTTTTAGTTAAATTGGAAGTGAGGGAGCCAGCGAATGATATTTGAAAAATTTGTTTTTAAAGTGAGCTTAAACTGTAAACATATTCATTAATCATATAATAAACTGTTTGAACATGTAATACCCACTTTTTTGAACCAAATGAATTGATTATTTATTAGTTTTTTAATTCTGATTGGTAAACTATAAATTACATTTTTTGTGTTTAAATCGTAGCTTATTATTCTGCGTTCAATAATTTATAAAAGTTAACTTAATCAGTTATAATTTGATTTTTTTTAAGCTTTCATTCACAAAAAAGCATATTGAAAAAGTTTTCAATTTGGTTACCGCAATTCCTTTGTGGCAAAGGCTTTCACCCGATTTTACCATCTACTTTTTGCTATTTTACATTTTTTTACTAAAAAATTTTAAATGAATGAATATCAAGTAACTAACATTTATATTTATTTAAACTGTTGTATTATTTATTTAAATGGTTGTTATTTGCATTGTGTTTATGAAAAAGCTATTTAAACAACAAAAGAACAGCTTAAATAAAATAACTAACAACTTGAACAATTAATAAACAGATAAAAAAATAAAAAATTATGAGAGCAATTAAATACAACGAGGCATACATTTCTTTTTTGAATAATGGAACTACTTTTCAAAAAGAATCTATTCGTAAAGAAAAAATTGAATTAAATATGAAAGTTTTTTCTATTCTATATTTGTTAGTTATAGCAATTATAACGTTGTTTATGATTTTAGAAGTTAAACACGAATACAATATTGATATTTTCCCTAATTTCAATACACCATTCGATGATGTATATTTTAGTGTTAAAAAAGCATTTTAATAGTTTATAGTATAAAATTCAAATAACTTTAAGAGTGTTGTTTGTATTGGAAAGTATTCTATTCTATTTAGTATTATAATAAATATTGAATAAAACATGTTGCTCATTTCCTTACTTTTACTTTTAAAAACCATTGGCTTTATCCAAAAAAATTATGTAAAAAAAACTTAATTATTTCTGAAATTATATTTCTTAAAATATTTACTATATATGAATATTTTTAAAACAAAACATTTATTTAAAAACTAACTAGCTTATACAAAAGGGTTTTCGACTGTAATATTTAACCCAGAAACCAATAAATGAACATATTAAGTTCCTACATTAGTAACTGCCAATTTGTATATAATTTTTAAAAACGGGCCTAATCTGGAAATTCAAAAGTATAAATTTCCTTAGTTTTAATGGGATTTTAACATATAGAATTCCTTTTAGTAATACTTTTATTCGTTAATTTAACAATTAAAACAAAAAGCTGACTTGTTTCTTTGCTAAGTTGTATATGAATTTTAAAATACTATATATTGAAGACGATGTGACTGATTTTAAAGCGCTAAAAAGAATTTTAAAACCCATATTACATTTTATAGAATTAGTATGGATTGATACTCCAGATTCTTTAAAAGAGTTTAAAGAAAGTGGCAAATTGCCCGACCTTATTTTGCTGGATTATCATATTCCTGGTTGCGATGCACATAGTATTATTCATTATTTTAGAAGTAAATCGGTGGATTTAGAAGTTGTAATGTTAACAGCATTTCAAGAAAGTTCATTCAAGGAATCCATTAACATGCTTGGAGTAAAAAAAATTATTAGTAAAAATAATTTAGAGGAAGTTTATCAATTTATTTATGAAAATAAATTGTTTAATAATAACAATTTTGGAATAATAGCTCCAACTCAATCAAATTTAGAATTAGATTTCTACAAGGAGAGTCGGATATTCTCAGGTGCATTTCAAACTTTACCCGACCCTTTTATTATATTAGATAAACAGTTTAATTTAATATTTAAAAATCCTGCTTACGAAAAATTAGCTGAAATTGAATTTTTAAATAAAACGGAAAATTTTATTGAACTTATTCAATCTAATATTACTGAAAATGTAGATAGGATTAAGTTAATAAATAGAGATAAAAGCTATGATTTTACTATTCAAATTGAAAATAAAACCGGAAGTTATTTAAGTGTTGAAATAGGATGTTCCTTTATTCATAAAGATAATGGATATTATTGTTTACACTTTAAAAGGTATGAAATTTCAGAAAAAATAAATAAGAATTTAAAGTCGATTGATTATTTCCAAAATTTAATTCCAAAATATTTTAATTTTGAAATAGCCATCAATTCTAATCCTCAAATACTTATTAACCAAAATTTTGATATTTTAGGAATTAATAAAAATGTTCCAAATCTATTTCAGAAGACAATTAAGTTAGGCTGCAATTTTTTAGCATTATTTACTCCAACCAATGCTGATATAATTTCGAATAAAATTCGAAATTCAGCCATTGATTTTATTTCTTTCCCAATTAATATAAACAATTTTGTATATGAAGTGTATGTCAATGTAATTTTTAATGATTCAATTGATAGCATTTACTCTATTTCTTTTGTGTTGATAGATTCTGATGTAAAATTAGATTCCCTTATTGTTGATCCAATTAAAAATAGCCAATTACTTATTGATAATTCAAAAAGTTTCATTTTTCAATTGAATAATGAAGGTAAAGTAATTTATTTAAGTGAAAGCTATGAAAGTATAACAGGATATTCAATTCCTGAAATTTTAAACAAGCCTTTAGGAAAAAACCAAGATATTGATACACAAGAAAGAGTAAAGCGTATATTCTTAAAACTTGCAAGTGGCGAAATTACAGAAGCTACAGGTTATACTGAAATAAAAACAAAAGCTAATAAAACAAAACATTTACGATACCGGGTTGAATCAATTTTAGATGTTAAAGGAAATTTTTTAGGTATTAGTGGGGTTTTTACTGATGTATCAGAAATATTTCAAATCTCAAATAACCTTAAAAAAACTGAGGAGTCTTTCAAACAAATTCTAAATAATATCAATGAGCTTATTTATATTATTGATAAAAATGCGCGAATAAACTTTGTAACACCAAGTAGTTTAGATATTTTAGGCTATAAACCTGAGGAATTAATTGGCCAAAAGTTTTTGGTTTTTGTTCATCCAGAAGATTACAATGACTTGATAAAATTCTTAAAAATTCACCCAAAGGAAAATACAATAGACGGAAATTTAGAATATGTAACAGTAAGGTTTATAAAGAAAAATGGAGATTACACCTATTTAGAAACATTTATAAAGAAGGTGGATAATGAAAGTAGTAAAAAAATACTATATATAGGAACTTCAAGAAGTGTAGATGAAAAAATTGCTGCAGATTTTAAGTTAAAAGAAGCGAAAAAATACTTGGAGATAATCACACAAATCCAAAAAACATACATTGAAACAAAAGACATAAGCAAAACTTTTGGAATTTTGTTAAATAGTATTTTGGTTGATACGAAGAGTGATTTTGGTTTTATTTGTGAGGTATTTTTTGATGAAAAAGGCAATCCTTTTATGCGTTCAAATGCACTCACTAATATTGCATGGGATCAAGCGTCAAAAGAATTTTACGAAAAACATGCTAAGAAAGGGGTTGAATTTAGAAATTTAAATACGCTATTTGGTAGGGTATTGGTAGAGAAAAAACTTTTTATAAGTAATGATGCAGTAAACGATCCTTATTCTGGCGGAACCCCCATGGGCCATCCAATTATAAAAACCTTTGTTGCCATTCCTATTTTTAAAAACCAAGAGTTGATAGCTGTTTTAGGTTTGGCTAATAATTTGGACGGATATTCTATGGAAATGGTTGCGAAAATTGAACCTTTATTAGGAAATATTGGAAGTATTATAGAACAAAATAAAATTGAATTAGAAATAATTAAAACCCAGCAAGAACTTGTTAAAAGTGAAACACAAATTAAAGCCATTTTAACATCAACAGAAGATATTGTTTTTGGGATTAATGAAGAACTCGTTATAATAAATGTTTGGGCTAAAGATCCGGAGAATTTAGCAATACCCAAAATCGAATATTTCAACCAAAAATTTGAATCTTTAATTGATAAATATCCTTTTATATTAAACATCTACCAAATTTTATTGAAGGTGGCCGAAGATGGTGTTGAAAGGTTTTTTGAATATTCATTGCATAAAAACAATACTCAAATTTGGAGTAAAGCACGAATTTTTGTTTTAACACATAAACCAACTAAGTTCTATTGTTTGCAAATTAGTGATATAACCAATTCCAAAAATGCAGAAGAAAATTTGAAGCAAAATTTGATTCAAGCCAAAGAATTGGGGGAGTTAAAAAGCAGGTTCGTAACACATACCTCCCATGAGTTTAGGACACCATTAATAAGCATTAGCAGCAGTAATGAGCTAATTAGCATGACACTAAAAAAGTTAGATATACCTATTAGTGAAAAATTGAATAAGTATAATCAAATTATTCAAAATGAAGTAATTCATATGACAACTTTACTCAATGATGTACTGATTCTTGGAAAAATTGATGCGAATAAAATGGCCATAAATTTGGATAAGATAGATTTGAAAGCAGTAGTTATAGAAATTATAGATAATCTATTTTCCTCTAATAAAATCAATATAAAAATTGAAACTAGAATAAAAGGGAAACCATTTAAAATTAGCACAGATATCAAGATACTTGAACACATAATTGAAAATATAACGAACAACGCGATAAAATATTCACTTGGTAAACCAGCCCCCTTTTTAGAAATAAACTATCAAACGAATCATGTTATATTGGCATTGCAAGATTTTGGGATTGGAATACCCAAATTAGACCAGCCTAAATTGTTTGAACAGTTTTTTAGAGCCAGCAATGTTGGGAAAATTCATGGAGTAGGCTTAGGCTTGCTTATTGTTAAAAAAATGGTTGAAAGGCTTGGTGGTGATATAAAAATTGAATCTGAAGAAGGAGTAGGAACTAGAATAGAAATTAAATTAAACAAACAAAATTGGGAATGAATAAAATATTAGTAATAGAAGATGAAGACATCATAAGAGAAAATATTTTTGATGCACTTTCTTTAAATGATTTTGAAATTTTTACTGCCGAAAATGGAATTGAAGGGGTGCGTTTGGCTAAACAAATAAATCCTGATTTAATTCTATGTGATATTATGATGCCACTAATGGATGGATATGGTGTTTTAAAAGAGATTAAAAGTGATGAAAAATTTACTTTAACACCATTTGTTTTTATTTCGGCAAAAAGCAATCACGAGGATATAAGGAATGGAATGAATTTAGGTGCGGATGATTATTTGATAAAACCATTTTTACTTCAAGATTTATTGAAAATAGTTTCATTAAAATTAGAAGAATCAGAAAGAAAGAAAAAAATTTATTACAATAAACAGCAAGATTTAATTGAGCAATATGGCTCGGTTCAAATGCATGAACTTAATACGCCTATGAACGGCATTTTAACTTCAATAACATTGCTTCAGGAAATGGGTGTAAAAAACTATTCAAAAGAAGTAGAAGAACTCTTACAAATTATAAATGTATCTAGCAAGCGTTTACACCGTTCCCTTTCTAATATACTTTATTATAAACAATTAGAAGGTGTAAATTATAGTTTTTATTCTGAAGTAATTAAAGAAACAAGTATTAGTGTTACCTTAATAAATATAGCAAAAAACTATAATAGAAGAGAAGATTTAATTTATTTTTCTGAAGCAGATATAATTCAATTTGATAGAAAATTGTTACTTACAATTATTTCAGAATTGGTTGACAATGCATTTAAATTTACCTTGAAAGACGACAAAGTGTTTTTTAGTTTATTACAAAAAGAAAATGCAATTGAAATTAAGATTCGACATAACAATAGAAACAATTTTGAAATAGAAGAATTTGAGAATTCTCATCCGTTTGTACAATTTAAAAAAGAAAAATATGAACAAGCTGGAATTGGTTTAGGCTTATCTATTGTTAAACTAATAGCAATTCAACATGGACTTAAGTTAAACTATGAAATAGATACAAATAATAATGCTGTTTTTACAATAAATTTTCCTTAAAACGCATATTAGCAAATTGTTTTGTCGTTTTATCTTCGACACATGCAAAATATACCAAAACATGATGGATATTTATTTGTCAAACTTGAAACAAGCCAAAAAGTTAATCGATTGGTTTTAAATTCAGTTACTGAATGTTGTTTTTTTCCTTTTAGTGAAATATTGTTTTTTCAAATAAATTTTATTTTAGCAATAGTTGTTTTTTGTATAGATAATAAGAAAATGTGGTTTCAATATTCTCATTCAGAAAAGAATGCTTTTTTGGAACTTCTTGATATAAATAAATTCAAATTAGTAAATAAGTCCTTTTATGTAAAAATTGAAGATTGTCAGTATATAATTGAAAATACATCTACCATATTTTTAAAAGGTGGATATAAAATAAATGATGTATTTAAAACTAAAAAAATAATGAAACAATTTCAAATACCTAAAATAAAATTAAAGAAATTTTACCCAAAAGAATTCAATGAAAGATATAATATTAGTAGTGGAGGATGATCCAATCATCAGATCTAATATATGCGACATGTTAGAATTGGAGGGATATAAAACTTTACAGGCAGCAAATGGAGATGAAGCGCTTTTAATAATCAAATCAAAAAAAATCAATTTGATTATTTCGGATTGGATGATGCCAAAAATGGATGGAGTAAACTTGTTGACCAACTTAAAAAAGTCTAAATTAACCAATTCAATTCCTTTTATAATTCTTACCGCAAAATCGATGAATGAAGACAAGATAACTGCATTGGAATTGGGGGCTGATGATTTTTTAATAAAGCCTTTTTTAGCTAAAGAGTTGTTTTTAAGGTGCAAGAACAAACTTTTATTGCAAAAAAATAAACTAAGTAACGAATTAATAAGTGGCATTTCTTTAAATGAAATACAAACTAAAGACGACCTTTTTTTAAAGGAGCTGAAAAATTTTATTGCTTTGAATTACGCTTATGAAAATTTAAAACTTTCTCAAATTGCAGCGCATTTTATTATGGGAACCAGTAATTTGCAGAAATATGTAAAAAAATTAACGGGTAAAACAGTTTTTGAATTACTTTTTGAGCAACGATTAATTAAGGCACATGAATTGGTATTACAAAAAAAACTATCAATTAGTGAAATAGCAAGTATTAACGGTTTTAAAAACAGCTATTATTTCACCAGAAAATATAAAGCACATTTTGGAACTTTACCTTCAAAAACGCTTAAAAACTATGAATAAAAGAATATTGGTTATTGACGATGAAATTGTAAACCTTGTATTGTTCAAAATTCTTTTAAAAGATTTTGACATTACATTAACAACGGCACTATCTGGTATGGAAGGCATAAATTATCATAGAGAAAATAAGTTTGATTTAATTTTAACCGATTACAATATGCCTCAGTTAAATGGGGTGCAAACTTTTGATATTTTAAGACAACACGATAAAAGCAAATACACTTATACGCCAATACTTTTATTTACTGCAGATTCAACCAAAAGCATTGCTGAATGGAAAGATTTTGGCTTTAATGATGTTCTGTTTAAGCCAATCAACAAAGACTTATTAGATACTTTAATTAAAAAGTATTTATTTCCCGAAGAATAGGTGGTTTTTTACTAACAACTGGCTTTTAATTCTCATCTCTCATTGCTCATTTCATACTTCATACTTCATACTTTTTGCTTCAGGCATCCAGCTGCTAGCTTCTGGCTTGTAATTCTCATTTCTCAGTGCTCATTTCATACTTCATACTTCATACTTTTTGCTTCAGGCATCAGGCTGCTAGCTACTGGCTTTTAATTCTCATCTCTCAGTGCTCATTCATACTTCATACTTCATACTTTTTGCTTCAGGCATCTGTCTGCTAACAATTGGCTTTTAATTCTCATCTCTCAGTGCTCATTTCATATTTCATACTTCATACTTTTTGCTTCAGGCATCCGGCTGCTAACAACTGGCTTTTAATTCTCATCTCTCAGTGCTCATTTCATACTTCATACTTCATACTTTTTGCTTCAGGCATCAGGCTCTTATTTTCAAGTGAGCATATTATCAAAGCTCAGACTGATTTTCTTTTATTTTAACTTGTATCAATATAAAAACCCGAAAAGCCATAAGGGAATGCAGTTTTGAAACCCAATTTCAATGCCATCATTTACAATAAAAGCATTTTCTACCTGCGCAATTTGTTTTTTATTTTTATTTTTTCCACCGATTTCAAATAAGTAGATATTATCCACCAAAACATCCCCTTTTTCGGGCAATGACAGCAAATGATTATGCGCTAAATTTTGCATAAAAAACGTTTCTCTCACTATACCAATTTCGACATGGTCATTACTGATTGCAAACATCAAATTGGTATTATGTAACCAAATTTTATCGGGTTTATTCAAAAGACTAATGCTGCGTGTTTGTTTGTAAATTGCTCGAATTAATGCCGCTTTATTTAATAATTGCAACGCGCGAACAAGTGCATTTCTATTCAACTGAATAGTGTCACTTATCTTTTGAATATTGGGCGTAAAAGGAACATTTGAAGCGATAACAAACAATAAACGTTTCAATTTTGCCAAGGTATGGAAATCTAAATTTTCGGTAGACTGGAGGTCAACTTCTAAAATAAGATTGACTGTATTCCGTAGTTTTTGATAATATTCCTCCTCATTGTTCTCAAAATATGGATAATTGCCAATTTTTAAATACTTAGAAAAGTGTTTCAAAGGGGTAAATTGCTCCAAAAACTGTTGGCTGATTGATGCATGGTTTTTTAAAATTTCTTGAAGGTTTAAAATGGGTAATTCAATTTTTTCATACAACAACAAATATTCCCTAAAGGATAGTTCCGCTAAATGGTAGGTTACCGCTCTTCTGCTCAAATCGGACTCTCCTTTATAAATGTCCAATATAGAAGAAGATGTAAAAATGACTTTTAAACTGAGGAAATCGTCATAAATTAATTTAAGTTCTCGCGACCAATTCGGGTATTTGTGAACTTCATCGATTAACAGTAGCTTACCTCCAATTTTGACGAATTTTTCAGCAAGACCGTATAAGGAGTTTTCAGAAAAAAATAAATCATCTAAAGCAAAATAAAGCACCTCATCATATTTGTAATCTTTAGCGAGTTGAAGCAACAGGGTAGTTTTCCCAGTTCCACGGGCTCCCTTAATTGCTATTAATCGGTTAGTTCTATTGATTTCAGCATATAAATAGCGCTTAAATACTACGGAAACATTGTTTATTTTCTTAGCGGACTTTTCTGCTATTTTTTCCATTTTGATTTTTTAAAAAGCAAAAATATAAAAATATTGCTATATCAAAAAGCAAAATAAGCACTTTTCTGAACACTTTTAGTTCCTTAGGAACGATACTTTTGTAACAAAGGGTTTTAATCCTTTGAAAAAACAAACAGGCCTTTATCCCCGAAAACCCCAAATAAATGCGCAAAGCTTTGACTTGGAATAGCAATAACAACAATTTTGATAATTATAAATAAAAAAGGCTAAAAGTGAAAACTTTTAGCCTTTATAAACTTTTATTTATGTATTTATTTCAATGAATTGGTGTTTTCTTACAGACACTTACACAAAAGCGTTCTCGCCTGTAATATCTAATCCAGTTATCAATAAATGAATATCGTGTGTTCCTTCATAAGTAACTACCGATTCTAAATTCATCATGTGGCGCATAATTGGATATTCGCCTGTAATGCCCATTCCACCTAACATTTGGCGTGCGTTGCGTGCTACATTCAATGCCAAGTCAACATTATTACGTTTTGCCATACTTATTTGTGCTGGAGTAGCGCGGCCTTCGTTCATTAGCACACCTAATCGCCAAGTTAACAGTTGTGCTTTGGTAATTTCAGTTATCATTTCGGCTAATTTCTTTTGTTGTAATTGGAAACCAGCAATTGGTTTTCCAAACTGAATACGCTCTTTGCTATAACGCAATGCGGTATCGTAACAATCCATGGCAGCGCCTAAAGCACCCCAACTAATTCCGTATCGAGCACTGTTTAAGCAAGTCAATGGACCTTTTAAACCTTCCACTCCGGGTAAAATATTTTCAATAGGAACCAACACATCGTTAAACACTAACTCGCCTGTTGCGCTAGCACGTAAGCTCCATTTGTTATGCGTTTCAGGAGTGGTAAAACCTTCCATGCCACGTTCTACAATAATTCCTTTTATTTTTCCTAATTCATTTTTAGCCCAAACCACAGCAACATCGGCATAAGGGGAGTTTGAAATCCACATTTTAGCACCATTTAAAATAACGTTTTTGCCATCTCCAGCAGGTTTAAAATTAGTAGTCATTCCACCTGGATCAGAACCATGGTTAGGCTCCGTTAATCCAAAACAACCGAGCATATCGCCTTTGGCCAATTGGGGTAAATATTTGTGTTTTTGCTCTTCGCTACCAAATTTATAAATTGGATACATAACCAAACTACCTTGAACTGATGCAGTAGAACGAACACCCGAATCGCAACGCTCTAACTCCTGCATCATTATACCGTAGGTAATATAATCCATACCGCCACAACCATATTCTACTGGTAATTGCGGAGCGTAGCAACCTAAGTCGCCCAACTGTTTTACCATAAAACGAGGGAAAACTGCTTTTTGAGCCACATCTTCAATAATGGGCGAAAGCTCTTTTTTAACATAATCGCGCACTGTGCTTCTAATTAGTTTATGTTCTTCACTCAATAATTCATCCAATAAATAATAATCTGGATGGTTGTAAACATCTTGCTTGTTGGCTTTTGTAAATTCTTGCGAGTTTGTTGTCATGTTATTTATAATTTAACCGATGGCTTTTTTTATTGCCTTAGTTTTTTATTGTGGTGCGAAAATAGTTTTTTTGTTTATTATAATTACAACACATGAAAGTTCAAACTTGTTTAGAAAACCTCGAATTTTTTGCTTATCACGGAATGTACGATTTTGAAAAGGTAAATGGAGGCAAATTTAAAGTAGATGTTTTTCTAACTGAAAATGTGTTAGATAGCAAAACCTTTGAAAGCATTAGCGATGTGTTGGATTACGAAAAAGTGTATTCAATTGTAAAAACCGAAATGGAAAAGCCACGAGATTTTATAGAAACAGTTGCACAAAGCATTATAAATCAATTGAAAAATGACTACAATCATTTAGAAAACATCAGTGTTAAAATAACAAAATACAACCCAGCAGGAAAGTTTGATGGCGGAAATGCGAGTGTGGTTTTGAGTGTGTAGGGGAATTATTTTTGGATGATAATCCCGATAAATCGGAAGTTAGGGTGTTAAATCTACAAACTTTTTTCACTTAACCTAACAAGTAACTCATAATTTGCTTGATTAACAATTTCTTAAACGAAATCCCATTTATCATTTAACCACAAATGAAAATGATTGAACTTGTCTTTCATCTGGTGAAATTTTATATATCCATTCTGTTATAGATTCAATGGTTTGGTTACCTGTGAATGGTATATTTTTTTTAGTAAAAACAAACACCAAAGTATTACTCTCCGCATCATCAAGTGTATATGCTAAACCCTTCTTTATAGGGAATTTTATTTGCTGCTCTTTTACTAATAAGTTAGTTTTTTCATATTCGTTAGGATAAAGCAATCCTGCATAATTATTGGCAATTTGAAAAATTTTTAAATAACCATCCATGTGAGGTATGCATTCAAATTTTAAATCATTGCCTTTATTGTAAACCTTATCAATTCCTTCAATTTGTATGTTAAATGAAGGATCAGGTTTAGTTTTATACTTAATTACTTCAGCATTTATAACCGCTTCGTAATAGGTTTGGTTAAATTCATTCTTTTGTTCAATGATTGTATCTACTTTATAGCTTGTAATAGCCCCACTTAATTCAACTGTAGCAATATTATTAAATAGCTGTTCAACCTTTTGATTGCCTTCTGTAGTAATTAACACTTTACTTGAACTCACTGTTTCGCCCACACCAGCTACTCTTAATGCTTCTGTTTTAGCTTCAATTATGGCTAAATCTTTGGCTTGTTTTGGACTAATATCATTAGATAAAAAATACTTTCCTTTTACTCCATTAACTTTAATAGTTTCTTGTGCAAAAACTATAACAGGTAAACAACAAATAAATACAATAATTTCTTTTCTCATTACCTATCAAATTTAATAAACATTTGATTATTTCTATCACCCTCTAATGTTGGGTTTTGTTGTGCATTGTGAATACTTCTGGCATAATATGGAACTCCTTCATTATTATCAGCCAAGTAATCATATATTTCTTGATAAGTTAATTGTCCATCTTTGTTCTTATCGCTACGTGCTTTATCTTGTATGGCTTTTAAGAAGAAATAAGTAAACATACCATGGCCTTTTTCATTATACCAACTGCTTACCTCTGTTCCACTTGATGAACTAAATACCGATATATTTGATACCTTAGCCACAGGATCTTTCATCTTTATACCTATTGGACTTATATTTTTAAATATGTCAGCTCCACTAAAGCATGCATCAGTTACTACTGTTATACTTTTGGCTTTTATTTGAGAAAGGTTATCGTAAAACACATCTAATTGATAGCCTCCATTTTCTACATAATTAGGGTCGCAACCTATTGGTACAAAGTACCCTTTTCCATCATTAATTCCTGGTGCACCATGTCCTACATAATAAATAAATACATCTGAAATACCTTGTTTTACTATATTTGATAACCTACCTCTGGCATTACCCTTGGTTCCAAATATGGTATTGAACTCATCTAATCCTATATTTTCGTAGTACAATATGTTTCCTTCTTTGTACCCTAATGTTTTTATTAAATATTCTTTCATTAATCTCGCATCGTTTAATGCAAAATCAACTTTAGCTGTTTTGGTATAATTACTATTGCCTATTATTACTGCTATGCCATTGTTATTAATCATGGAAGTAGTTGGAATATTTAAATCTATGTCTGATTTGCCAATTGTTAATTGTTTTTGTTCCCCACTATTAGCAGCTTTATTTAGGTTAGCAATAGGTTCTAACTCTACTTTACTAAAATTGTATTGAATATTTAAATTGTTAAATTTTACTT
>CAMCEM010000017.1 GCA_945873755.1 Chitinophaga pinensis
CGAGATAAGAAAAGGTATAACTAGCATTTCACATTGGTAATAAAATGTATTTAAAAGGTTATTTTAATTTTTCAATTTTGTTTATTATTAATTCAATATTTACTAATTATTATTTTAATTAGTTGGTATTAAATTTATAGTTTTTAGCATATATTATAATAGTTTTTAACTTATTTATTCAATCAATTATTATCATTTTTTAATAAAAATGATCAAAAATTACTTGAGCAATTGTAAAATTTTTAGCAAATAATAGTTTTTTTTTTATTTACAAAATATTGAAATATAATTAATTACTTAATTATTTAAACACCATTTAAAATATTTTACAATTCAAAGCTTAAGAATTATTTTTTTTATTGTTGATAATACATAATTTGCCCTTGGAAAAATTCTTAAAATAAATTAATAATTAAACAAAAAACGTATGACAAAAATCTACAAAAAACCACGATTAGGACGTTCGTTATTGAACTTACTAATTACAGGCTTGTGTTTGATGGCATTTAATTATGCCAACGCGCAAGTTTCAACGCTCGATTACTCTACATCCGTGCAGAGCTACACTTCTTTAGCCATAACTGGCGGTACATTGGTTAGCGGTACATCATCAACCGATGATGATACCAACTGGCCTACTAGAAACATCGGATTTACTTTTAACCATGCAGGAACAAATTATACCACTATTGGTATTAGTTCAAATGGTTACATTGTATTTGGTGGTTCTACTACTACTAACTACACTCCCCTTGGTGGCATGTCTAATTGCGTTGCTGCAATAGGTATGGATTTACAAGGAAAAGGATTGACAAATAGTGATATTAGATGGGATACTGTTGGAACTGCGCCTAACCGTGTTTGCGTTATTCAGTGGAGAGATTGGGGAAGATATGGAACTAC
The DNA here is from genome assembly GCA_945873755.1 of Chitinophaga pinensis. Lineage (GTDB taxonomy): Bacteria > Bacteroidota > Bacteroidia > UKL13-3 > UKL13-3 > JAAFJM01. The sequence goes on from CAMCEM010000017.1 coordinate 904, forward strand.
TTCTGAAACATATAATTTCCAAATAAGACTTACTGAAACAACCAATGCTATTAATATAGTATACGGACCTGGTATTTATGTAAATTCATATACTCCTCAAATGGGTATGACTGGTGCTACTACTGCTGATTATAAAATTAGAACTTCAAATACTACTTGGGCAAATAATGCTGCTGCAACTGCCAATAATGCAACTATGACTTTATCTTCTACTAACTTTCCTGATACTGGACGTACATTTACTTTTGCAAATTTACCAATGGTATTTAATGGTGTTACTACTTTTCAAACAATTGGTAATGCTTCATCAGGTTTAAATAATAACCCAATTTTAGCTGCAGTTGCTACTACTACTGGTAACTTAAACCCAAAAGTAGTTTATGCAATGGATTTTAATACTGCTGGTTCAAATAATATTACAACAAACGTTACAGCAGCTAGGGTATTATATACTGGAAACACAAGTACTTTTTCAATGGGTGCAGTAATACGCCAATTTGGAGCTGACATTACATCTCCTAGCGGAACATTAGCTTTTACTTCTGCTGGTGATACTTTACGTTCTGGTGCTAACTATTATTGGTTAGTTTACGATATTCCTACTACTGCTAATTTAGGCGATACATTAGATGGAACTTGTACAAGTTTTACTGATAGTATCACAAGAACTCCAACTGTAGTTTCTCCTGCTGGTTATAGAATTATTTCTGGTCCTTTAAGTGGTGTTTATACCATTGGTGGTTCGGGTTCAAGAAACTATCCTACAATTGCGGCTGCTGTTAGTGATTTAGTAAACGTTGGTGTGGCTGGTCCTGTTACTTTTAACGTAGCTGCAGGAACTTATACAGGCCAAGTAGTTATTCCTAATAATGTAATTACTGGTGCTTCGGCAGTTAATAATATTACTTTTGATGGTGGAAATGGAAATGCTACAACTCGTACTTTAACTTCATCTACAACAAGTGGTGCTACTTTATTATTAAACGGTTGTAAATATTATACGTTTAAAAACTTAACCATAACCAATACAGTAAGCGGAGGTGGAAGTGGTGTTGCCATTGTTGGTACTGCTACAAATAATAATGGTTCAAGCAATTCAATTAGAAATTGTAGAATTTTATTACCAAATGTTGGAACAAGCACTGCTTACGGAATTGTTGTAACTGCTTCTGCTAATGGAAACGGAACTACAGCAATGCGTTGCGATTCAATAGTTTTAGATAGTAATACCATTACTGGTGGTACAACTACCAATGGTATTTATTATGGTATAGCTATTTATGGTTCACAAAATAGTTTATATAACAGAGGAATTGAAGTAACCAATAATACTTTAACTATGGGTTATTATATGGGTTTCCAAATTCAATATATTTATAACCCAATGAAAATTAACTATAATAATATTACTATGAGTACTTCATATGGGTATTATGGTATGTACAATTATTATAACCAAAGTACAAATACAACAGTTCCAAATGAGTTTATAGGTAATACAATTACTAATTTTGGTGGTTATGGTGCTTATTTATATTTCAATGGTTCTGGAGGAACAACTACTGCTCCATTAAGAATATATAATAATTTTATAAACAATGGTACAACTACTTACGGTGGTTTCTATGGTATTTATTTATATTCTACTGGAGTAAGCGAAGTATATCATAACACTACAAGAATGACTTATTCTGGAACATCTACAACTTATACAGGTTTTTATTACACAGGAGGAACAAACTGCCAAGTTAAAAATAATTTATTTGCAGTTATGCCAGGAGCAGGTTCAACTGTTCCTGCATATTTTGCTACAAATCCTACTGGTAACGTAGTAAACTATAACTTATACTATAATGGTGCTAATGCAACTTTACTAAGAAGAGTTAATGCACTAACATCTTCAAATTTTAAAACTACTACGGGTGGAGGAGACAGCTCATTCTTTACTACTACTTCTCCTTTTGTAAGTACTACTAATTTTAGCTTACAAAACGGTTGTTTCGGAAAAGGTGTTGATTTAACTTCATTAGTTCCTGCAGACATTACTCGTTTTACACGTAATGTTCCGCCAGATTTAGGAGCATTTGAATTTCAAGGTGGAGGGTTAAATGATTTATCAATGGATAGATTAATTACTCCAGCTGCCCCTATTACTTTAGGTTCTCAAGATTTAGTATTTAGAGTAAAAAATATTGGAACAAATGCAATTTCATCATTTGATGCTAATTATACTTTAAATTCAGGAACACCAGTTAACCAAACTTGGAGTGGAACTTTAGCCTCTTGCGATACTGTTTCAGTTACCTTTACAGGAGGTCAACAAATTACTTTAGGTTCTACAAATGCTATTAAAGCATACACTGCTAATCCTAATTCATCATTAGATCCAAACAGAGGAAACGATACTATTAGTGTAACTTACTTAGCTCCAATGAGCGGTGCTTACACAATTAATCCAGGTGCTGCAGCTAGTGCAACTAACTTCCAATCGTTTGGTGCTGCCGATACTGCTTTACAAGCTGGTATTGCTGGTCCAATATACTTTACAGTTGCTGCAGGAACTTATACAGGACAAGTAAGAATTAGAGGTAATATTGTTGGAGCTTCTGCAATCAATAATATTGTGTTTGATGGTGTTTCATCTTCAACCAGAACTTTAACTGCATCTATAAATCAAGGAGCTACTTTATTATTAGACAAATGTAAGTATGTAACTTTCCGTAACTTTACTATTACCAATACTATTTCTGGAAACGGAACTGGTGCTGCTATTATAAGTACTGGAACAGGATACGAAGGAACTGGATGTGGTTTAGTTAATAATATAATTAACTTACCTAACGTTGGTACTAACACAAGTTATGGTATCAATGTAACAAGTACTGCAAGTGGTTTTGGCCAAGCAGTTATATCTACCGATTCGTTAGTTATTGATAGTAATACTATTAATAATGGTTATTACGGTATTAACTTATACAACTGTTGTTCAGCTTCTGCTCTTTATGTTCGTGGAACTAAAATTAGAAACAATACATTAAACAACATCTCATACATGGGTATGTATATTTATTATGTGTACAATGCTATGGATATTTTAAATAATACCATTAACATGAGCACTACTGGTACAACAGGATATGGATTGTATTATTTTTACAACCAAAATGCATCATCAATTCCAACAAGAATAAATGGTAACAAAATTAGCAATGCATTAAATTATGGTATGTATGTTTATTATCCTATTAGTGGTTCTGGTACATTACAATTGTATAACAATGCTATTTTAAATACTCGTGGAGCAACTGGCTATTCTTGCTATTTATACATGGGAACTGGAACAACTGAAGTATACAACAACTCTTTTGTAAACACTGGTAATACTACCAATGCGCAATATGCTGCTTTCTATTACGCAGGTACTTCAGCAAACGTAAATGTTAAAAATAATATTTTTGCAATGACAGGTTCTGGTTCAGGTTTACCAGCTTACTTTGGAACTAATCCAACTGGAACTAATATTAATTACAATACATATTACAATGCTGCTAGCACTAATTTACTTTACAGAGGTACTACTCTTACTAATTTAAACTATAAAACAACTACTGGTGGTGGAGATTCATCTTTCACTAGAACTACATCTCCATTTACTAGCTTAACAAATTTAGCTTTAACTAATGGATGTAGTGGAAAAGGGGTAACATTATCGAGTATTACTACCGATATATTAGGAAATACTAGAAACACACCTCCAGATATGGGAGCTTATGAGTTTAACGGTAGTTCAAATAACGATATAGCAATTGATGCTTTATTAAGTCCTTCTTTCCCAGTAGTAGCTGGAACAAACGATGTAATATTAAGAATAAGAAATGTTGGTGCTAATACAGTATCTTCATTCGATGCTGCTTACACTATTAATGGTGGAACTCCAGCTTCTTCAACTTGGAGCGGAACTTTAGCAGCTTGCGATACAGTTAGTTTTAATATCGGTACTTCATTTACTGTTGTAAATAATGTACAATATGCATTAAAAGCTTACACTTCAAATCCTAACTCTTCATTAGATCCAAACAGAGGAAATGATACAACTACTTCAACTGTAGCTACTCCAATGAGTGGAACTTATACAATTGGAGCTACTGCATCTGATTATACTACGTTTAACAATGCTGTTGCAGCATTACAATTACGTGGTGTTGCTGGTCCTATAACATTTAACGTAAGAACAGGTGTGTATACTGAATCGGTTAATTTACCAACAGTAACAGGTATGTCGGCTACTAATACAGTAACTTTCACTTCGTTGGCTAACAACAGAGATTCAGTTAGAATGGAATGGAATTCGACTGCAGGAAATCCGTTTGTATTACAATTTGCTGGTAATTTTTATACTGTAAATGCAATGACAATTCGTTCTACTGTGGGAATTACCAATGGTGTTAATATTGCTGGTAATGCTTCGTTCGATACTTTAAGCAATTGTCATGTAAGAATGCCGGTTTATCTTTCAACTTTTGCTTTCTGTCAATATTCAATTAACGCAAATGGAGTAGGTGGAACAGGTATGGCATTTGTTAATAACAATGTTACAGGTTCTTATTATGGTGTTTACTATTTTGGAAACAGTGCTAACCGTCCTAGTTATACCTACTTTAAAAACAATACGTTCGATAGTTGTAATTATTCACCATTCTATTACATGTATTATACTAAATATACTACTTTTGATGGCAACAACTTTATAGCTAGAGGAACATCTGTTTCAAGTACCAACAATTACATGTATTTCTATTACAACGATTCGGCTTATACATTTACTAATAATAAAATTGATTTTGCTAGTGGTGTAACAGCACAGTGGTATAATTACTATAACGCAAGTACTACATTAAGAAGAGGATTAGTTGCTAATAACAGTGTTGTTGCCGCTACTTCATTAATTTGGTATTGGGGTAATAATGTTACTTCAAATATTGATTTCTATAACAATAGTTTTAACACGGGTAATGGTTATTTTTATATGGCTAATACTGGTTTAACAAATGTTAGAATTAGAAATAACATATTTGCTTCTACTGGTGCTTATGCTTATTACATAACTGCAGCGCCAAATATTGCAACTTTAAATTGCGATTACAACAATTATTTCTCTACTACATCTTTAACACCAATTTATTCTGCAGCAGCAAGAAGTTTGAATACGCATAGATCACTTTATCCTTTATTTGATAGAATGTCTATTAGTTACAGACCTGCTTATACATCTGCAACGAATTTAACACCTAATGTTAACGATACAGCGGTATGGTTAATGAATGGTAGAGGTGATATAGAAGCTAGAGTAACAACTGATATAAATGGAACTGCACGTCCTGCTTCAGTTGTTGATGGTGCTCCTGATTTAGGTGCTTACAATGTAACTCCAGCTGCAAATACATTAGCTCCAAGAGCTGTTGCTAATCCATTAGCTCCAACTGCTGGAACTAGCCAAGTATTTACTTTAGGCTTTGATACTGTTGCTACCATTACTTGGGATGCGTTCACTACTCCTCCTGCTTCTATTGCAGTTCGTCAATATGCTGGTAGAGCTCCTCAATTAATTGGAACTGTAGCTAATTACATGAATTTTTATACTGATATTCAAGCTCCAACTGGAACTTACTTATACGATATCAAATTAAATTATCGTGATAATTGGATGGGAACTATGGGTACTACATTTGGATTTACTGAAGCAGACTTACGTTTAGCTAAGAAAGATGCTGCTACAGCTTGGAGTACAAATACAGGTAGTGTTGTTGATTCATCATTAAATACTTTAACTGGATCTGGATACACTGAGTTCTCTTGGTTTACTGGTTCTGATTTATTTAACCAATTACCTGTTAAGTTAACTACTTTCAATGGTAAATTAGTAAATGCTGATGCAATTTTAAATTGGAATACTGCTAGTGAAATAAATTCAAATTCATTTGTAGTAGAACGCTCTATTGATGGTGTTAACTTTGAAGGATTAGGAAAAGTGAAAGCTGCTGGTAATTCATCATCGTTAAAATCGTACAAATATGCTGATGTTAATGCTTTGGCTTTAGTAAATAAATTTAGTGTTGTTTACTACCGTTTAAAAATGGTTGACAACGATGGTTCATTTGAATATTCAAAAACTATTGAAGTTAAAACTGATGCTGATACTAAAGAAAGTGTTAAGGTTAATCCAAATCCGTTTACTAACGAGTTAACTGTATCTATTGAAACTTTAGTTGATTCTAAAGCTACATTAGAAGTAGTTGATATTAATGGTAAAGTAACATTAACTCAAAACGTAAATGTAACAAAAGGTACATCGGCAATTAATGTTGATGGAATTGAAAAATTAAAGCAAGGTGTTTACTTTGTAAGAGTTTCAACTGATTTAGGTACTCAAGTATTTAAAATGGTTAAAAACTAAAATAAGTATAATAACTTAAACCAAAAAAGGCTGCTGTAGTAATACAGCAGCCTTTTTGTTTTTTAGAGGTTTGGGAAGGGCTTTTGGCAACTGGACGATAGCAACTGGACCATGGACCATAGAAAAAAAATACGAACTTTGCAAAAGCAGGTTCATGCTGAAAGCATCTGGATGATAGCAACTGGACCATGGACCATAGAAAAACAATACGAACCCTGCAAAAGCAGGTTCATGCTGTAAGCATCTTCTTGGCTATAAATGATTGCATTCCATTAGCTAACCTTGCTGAATAAAAATTACAAAAAAACGTTTTGCATCAAGTGTCTTCTTTAAACATTAGTCAATCGTTTAATTCAATGTTGGTATCCAAGGAAAGGGTAGCGCTAGAGCGGTATTTCTGAATTACCCGTTGTTTGGATAAAGATTATATCTATAGATTATTATCCAACCTGAGTTCGAGATAAGGAAAGATGGAAATTTGGCTAAAGCCTTCTAATTTTGGGACTATTTTTTTTCTTGGCTAAAGCCAAAGGGCAATTGATAGGCTGTATTGCCCTCAGCTTTAGCTGAGGGTTTATAAAATCGTTGTATTTACTGGGCTTTAGCCAAATTCTTATCCCGAACATAGGTTAACCAATAATAACCAACTCGAAATAACCAACTCGAAATAACCAACCCGAAATAATCAACCCGAAATAATCAACCCGAAATAATCAACCCGTAATAATCAACCCGTAATAATCAACCCGAAATAAAAAATCAATCTCTAAACAAAATAGAACTATCGCCATAGCTTAAAAACCTAAAATTATTGTTTAAAGCATAATAATATAAATCTTTCCAATCTTCACCTACAAAAGCTGAAACTAAAAGTAAAAGTGTACTTTCTGGCTGATGAAAATTGGTAATTAATACATCGGCAATTTTTATTTTATAAGGTGGTGCTATTATTATTTGTGTGTTTCCAGCAATTGAATTTATTTTTTTAAACTCCATCCATTTCATAATATTATTTAAAACTTCTTTTTTTGAAGGTAAATTTTTTGTGGTTTCATAAGGTTCCCATTGGCTTATTTCAAGTGAGTTAATATTATCCCAATTGTTTTTATTTTCAATTAATTTAACTCCAAACCAATACAAACTTTCTATTGTTCTTAACGAGGTGGTGCCTACTACAATAATATTTGCTTTGTTTTCAACTGTTTTAAGCAATGTATGAAGCAACTTCTTTTCAATTACTACATTTTCCTCATGCATTAAATGATTGGCCATTCTTTCGGCTTTTACAGGTTTAAATGTTCCTGCACCCACATGAAGTGTTACATAATCAACATTGATATTTTTTTTAAGCAATTTTTCAAAAACTTGTTTAGTAAAATGTAAACCAGCAGTTGGTGCAGCAACCGAACCTTCAAATTTTGCATAAATGGTTTGGTATCTATTTTCATCTTCTTCATCGGCTTCCCTATTCATGTATGGAGGCAACGGAAGTAAACCAGCATGGTATATTACATCGGCAAAAGCAAAGTTTCCATTCCACGAAAATTTTACAATGAATGAATCTAAATATTGTTTTTTTCGTTCGGCAATTAAAGTTACTTCAGTATTATTTATTAAAAATGTTTTATTTAATATACCTTCTTTCCATTTTTTATTGTTACCAATTAATGCAGCCCATTCGCAACTTTCCGTTTGCGTAAAACTTAAAACTGCTTCAGCAGGATTTATAGGCTCTAAACACATTATTTCTATTTTTGCACCACTTTCTTTTTGAAATAAAATGCGTGCATGTATAACTTTGGTATCGTTAAAAATAAAAGCATCGTTTTCATTTACTAAATTACTTATTTTATTAAAAATGGTTTCAGTTATTTGTCCATTTTTGTATATTAATAATTTACTTTTATCTCTTTCTTTTAATGGATGTTGGGCAATTTTTTCTTCGGGTAAATGGTAACTGAAATCTTTTATTTTTAATTCTTTTGGATCCATATTTTTAAATAAAAAAAGCAGAGCTATAACTCTGCTTTATGAATAATATATTTAGTATTTTAAAAAGGTAAATCGTCATTCATTACATCACTAGGAGTAGGATTTGAATTTGTAGTTGTAGGAGGAACAGTTGGCGAAGAATCGTTTGGGTTTTTACCACCTAATAAAGTAAAGTTTTGAACCCTTACTTTAATTCTTGTTTTTTCAACACCTTCTTTATCTTTCCAAGTTTCAGTTTTTAATTTCCCTTCAACATAAACTTGATTTCCTTTTTTTAAATACTTTTCGGCTACTTTAGCTTGGTTATCCCACATTTCAATATTGAACCATTCAGTTTCTGATCTTCGTTCACCGTTTTTATCTGTAATGGTTTCATTTGTTGCCAACGAAAATGTAGCCACTACTTTTTGGTTGTCTAGGTATTTTAATTCAGGATCTCGGCCTAAATTTCCAATTAAAATAATTTTGTTGTACGACATAATTGTAAGGGTTTAAATTAAAATATTTGATGTTGCAATTTATCATTTGTAATCAATTTTTCAAGCAATCGAGGAACAGCATATTTTTTTATTTCACTTATTGGCACTTCAATATAGTTTGCAGCTAATTTAGGTTTTAAACTGCAAGTAATTTTCCAAAATGAAGCATTTAAAGTTTGGTGAGTTAAAATATGTTTGTATTTAGTAATAAATTTAATGTTTAATTTAGCTTTTTTATCAAAAATTTTTTTTTCTATTAAATAATTGAAAACCTCGTTTTCGTTTTCAAACAAAATGTTTTCAAGTAATGGAAATTCAAAAAGTCCTTCCCATATATCGTTTGGCCCTCGCTGAGTGATATAAGTTGTATTATTATATTCAAATATAAAATAATTGAATAACCTAGTTTTATTTTTTACTTTTTTTATTTTAATGGGTAAATTTTTTTGTTCATTATTTTCAAAAGCAAAGCAATTGTTTTGTAAAGGACAATTATAACAATCTGGATTAAGTGGTTTACAAATTAAAGCACCTAATTCCATCATTGCTTGGTTATGAATTGCAGCATTGTTTTCTAATAAAAAGTCTTGTGCAATTTTCGAAAACTCGTTTTTACCTGAATTAGAATTTGTATCGGTATAAGTTCCCGTTAACCTGGCTAATACCCTAAATACATTGCCATCAACCACAGCTTTTTTTTCATTGTTCGAAAATGATGCAATGGCAGCTGCAGTATAAGGGCCAATTCCTTTTAATATAATTAATTCGGAGTATGAATTTGGGAAAACACCATTTAAATTATCTCTAATAAATTGTGCAGTATAATGCATGTTTCTTGCTCTGCTGTAATATCCTAATCCTTGCCATAGTTTTAAAATATCGTTTAAATTAGCATTGGCAAACTCATTTATATTATTAAAGTTTTGAGTAAATTTAATATAATAAGGTAAACCCTGCTCTACTCTTGTTTGTTGTAATATTATTTCGCTCAGCCAAATTTTAAAAGGATCTTTGGTATTTCGCCAAGGCAAATCTCTTTTATTAATATTATACCAATTGTACAGGCTTTTATGCATTTATTTTTGTTATTTATTTTTAAGAAAAAACGACTACAAAATAACCATAAATTTTAGTTACATGATTAATAATTGTTAAAGGTTAAATAAAAAACATTAAATTCGCTTTTGTAATAATATAGTATTCAGTAAAATAGAGCATAAAACAAGTAAATAAAAAAAAAATAATTTTTTTTCAATAAATTAAATATCAATTTTATACATTTGCAACCCTTGTTTAATTAAGTAAACTTATAAAATTCATTAAATCAATAGTATAAATAACATGACAAAAGCAGAAATTATCACAGAGATTTCAACAAAAACGGGAATTGACAAATTGCAAGTACAAGAGTCAGTAGAATCATTTTTTAAAGTAGTACGTAACAACATGATAGAAGGTAAAAACGTGTATTTCCGCGGTTTTGGCTCTTTTATATTAAAAAAGCGTGCTAAGAAAATTGCTCGTAATATTTCTAAAAATACTGCAATGGTAATTGACGAGCATTATATCCCTGCTTTCAAACCTGCTAAAAGTTTTACCGATAAAATAAAGAAAAGCGAAGCTGTTAAAGTAAACGCAGTAAAGCGTGAAAGAGAAGCTAAGTTAGCAATGAAAGAAGACTAAATTTAATTAAAAATGCAAACCAAAAAATCGTATTTAGTTATTATTATTTCGCTAATTGTATTAGCGTCAGGGCTTGCATATTTAAACTTTAGTTCTCCTGGTAATGAATTACCAATTGAAATAAGCGATTCCACAACTGTAATTTCAAAACCTTTCGATTACGATGAATATTACATAGCCGTAAGAGATACAATAGCACCTGAGTTTAAAGGTAAAATTGATAGTTTAGAAAGATTAATTAAAGTTGATACTGGAAATTACCAAGCTAATATTTTCTTGGTTAGGTTATATGAACAAGCAGGTTTAGGTTTAATAGCCGCACATTATGCAACAGATATTGCCACAAAATTAAATGATGAACGTTCATGGTTTAATTCAGGCTTTAAGTTTTATGATTTTGCAGCAAATACTTCTGATACAAGCGCTCAGCTTTACGCATCTAAAAAAGCCATTGCATCATTTGAAAAAGTTATTGCAATAAATGACCTTAATTTAGAAGCTAAAAATGCTATGGCTATATGCTATGTTCAAAACGACTTAGATGTAATGGCTGGTGTTCAACTTTTAAAAGATGTAATTAAACGCGATTCTAATAATGTGCAAGCTAATTACACGTTGGGCATGCTAAGCAGAAGAAGTGGACAATGGGAAAAAGCTAAAATACGCTTTGAAAAATTGGCTCAGCTAGATCCTTTAAATAGTGAAGCATATTTTTACTTGGGTGAAGCTTACAGTAGTTTAAACATGAAAAAAGAAGCAATAATTGCTTACGAAACATGTATGAATTTGATTCCTAACGAAGAGTCAAAAAATGAAATAAAAAAATTAATAGAAAATCTTAAACAAACAAATAAATAATATGCCAAGCGGTAAAAAAAGAAAAAGACATAAGATTGCAACGCACAAACGTAAAAAACGTCTAAGAAAAAATAGACATAAGAAAAAATAATTGATTTTATTTTTTTGTAATCTTAATGGCCAACCGCTTTCGGGTAAACCGGTTAATGGCTTCAAACTATTAAAACTTAATCAAATGTGTATTTTTACCTTTGATTAAGTTTTATTGTTTTAAATAGTAAGTTTAACTTTATTATTTATTAAACAAATCTTCCCAATCAATTACCAACTAACTATCGAAAAAATCTCAACCTAAGTAATTGAATTTATTAAAAAGGGAACAAATTAAAAAGTGAGTAACGAAATAATAATAAACGCAGACCAAACAGGCAATGTTCATATTGCCTTAATGCGTGATAAGAAATTAATAGAACTTCACCACGAAAAAGCAGACAATGCTTACTTGGTAGGTGATATATATTTTGGAACAGTAAATAAAATAATGACTGGGTTAAACTCAGCATTTATTGATGTAGGGCACGAAAAAGATGCTTTTTTACATTACCATGATTTAGGACCACAAATTCAGTCGCTTCAAAAATGGATTAAGCTTGTAAGAAATGGCAAGCAAACATCTGGTATTGAAAACGATGTAATGGAACCTGATATAGAAAAGCATGGTAAAATTGGTACTTTACTTAACAGATTTCAGCAAGTTGTTGTTCAAGTAGTAAAAGAACCAATATCAAATAAAGGTCCTCGTTTATCGAGCGAGTTAAGTTTACCTGGACGATTTATTGTATTGATACCTTTCGATAACAATATTTCTATTTCCAAAAAAATTGTAAAGCACGATGAACGCAATAGACTTAAAAAGCTGATGCAAACCATTAAGCAACCTAACTTTGGTGTAATTATAAGAACCAATGCAGAGGGTGTAAGTGTTGAAGAATTACAGAAAGATTTAGAGGAGTTAATGGCTAAATGGGAAGTGGTTTTTGTACAATTAAAAAATGCAAGCCCTCCACAAAAACTTTTAGGTGAAAGTGAAAGAACTTTGACTTTAATAAGAGATTTAGTAAATGAAGATTTTACAGGAATTCATGTTAATGATAGCTATTTATATGGTGAAATTAAAAACTATATTAAATCTAAAAGTCCTCAATTAGAAAAAATTGTAAAACACTATACAGGCAAAAACTCCATTTTCGATCATTTTGATGTAGAAAAACAAATTAAAGCAAGCTTTGGAAAAGAAGCTAATTTTATGGGTGGCTGCTACTTAATTATAGAGCATACTGAAGCTATGCACGTAATAGATGTTAATAGTGGAAACACAAGTGCGCGCAATGAAGCCCAAGAAGACAATGCTTTAAGAATAAACTTGGAAGCGGCTACCGAAGTTGCTCGCCAATTAAGGTTGCGAGATTTAGGTGGGATAGTTGTTGTTGATTTTATTGACCAAAGAACTGCGGGTAACCGAAAATTGGTTTACGAAAAGCTGAAAGAGGAAATGAGAAGCGATAGAGCAAAACATAAAATTTTGCCTATGAGTCCTTTTGGTTTGGTTGAAATTACTCGACAACGTGTTAGACCTGAAATGAATGTAGTGACCACTGAAAAATGCCCAACTTGTAATGGAACAGGCGAAATTCAAAACAGTGTAGTATTATTGGATGAAATAGAAAATCAAGTGAAATATTTGATTGAAAATGTACGTCATAAAGGATTTAGCTTGGAGTTAAATCCATACTTAGCTGCCTATTTTATTCATGGTGGTTTAAAATCGCCACGGATGAAATGGTTCATTAAATATAAACGTTGGATAAAAATAAACAAAGTAAATACCCTTTCTATGGTTGATTACCGATTTATTGATAAAGACGGTGAAGCAGTAGTATTTTAAATATTTGATTGTTGGTGTCGCTCCGCTTAAACACCAACAATGGCATCAATAATTTGAAATTAAAAATATAAAATCCGTAAAGTTCAGGCTTTACGGATTTTTTTTGTTGATGTTATTAATTTTAGTGTTAATTTTTTTCAAAAAAAACGTTTTAAAATGAAGTGTAATGCTATGAGTCCTTGTTAAAAAACAAATCTTGAACCAAATAGGCACATAGTAAACATAGCCTTTAAACTATGTAATCTATGTATCTATGTGGTTTTTTTCTCTTAAAATTAGTTGTTTGCATAAATAGTCATTGTTAGTGTAGCTAAGAACCTACTTTGTTCTCGACTAAGTTCGAACTGACTTATTCTTCCTCCTCTCCAACTTTTTCCATTTCAATTTTAAAATCGGCGCTGGCATAATAGTTTTTGGTAAACTCACACCAATGGCAATCGGCTTTGCCACAACCATTGCTAAATTCTTTGGCTTTTATTTTAGCATAAGCAAAATCTATTTGTCCTAAAACTGTTTCAATATCTAATGGCGAAATTGGCACTTTTACTTTATTGAAATTATTGGTTTTTTTATCGGGTTCTACAAAGTCAAACTCGCAAGTACGCATTTCCCAATTTTGTGTTTTTGGGTCTTTATCGTAATCCATCAATATTTTATAAAATACAGCTTGTCGCCAATAATCACCGCCAAATTTATCTTCAAATTTTGGTTCTTTATTTTCTGCTTCGTCCTTTATTACATTTTCAGGATTTGGTGATTTAAACTTTTCTCTAGCATTGTCAATATTGCCTGTTTTGTAATCAACTACATTTACAACATTCCCTGCAAATTCTAATTTATCTAACTTTCCATTTAATGGAACATTTTTTACCACTACATTTTTTAAACTACGTTCTACACTGGTAATTTTATTCCATTCATTGATGTATTTAGTATAATATTTTGGCAAAAACAGATTGCCATATTCCATGCGAAGTTTAAATTCCTGCGGAGTGAAATTTTGTTCATTTCTGCGCATAAACCATGCAAAATCCTTTAACATTTCTTCAGCAGTAGCAAAGGTTTTCTCGTCATTGCTGTTCATATTTCGAAACAATTTTTCTAATGCATAATGAACAGCGCTACCAAAAGTCATGCTGGCACTTAAAGGCGCAGGTACTTTTATTAAACTATTAAAGTAAAACGCAGTAGGGCATTTTAAATACGAACTTAAATGCGTTACACTCAACGTATATTTTTCCAATAATTCATTTACAAAATCATTGTTAAATAACTGGTCGGCAGCTTGGTGTTTTTGACTTTGCCAAACTATTAATTCAAAGTTTGTTAAATCATTATCATTAACAGCGTATTCGCTAGATTTTATTCCTGCAAACTCTTCTAGTTCGGCTAAAAACTGACTTTTTTCTAGCTCTTTGCTATTGTTATCGTGTGTTAAATAACTTAAGTTCAATTGTTTTTTAGCACGTGTCATTCCTACATAAAACAACCTGCGTTTTTCCTCTAAATCATTTTCCTTATTGATTTCAAATAAAGTATCAGGCAATGAATAACTGCTGTGTTTACGTGCTTTTTCCCACACATTGGCATTAATACCAATGATAAAAACATGCTCAAATTCTAATCCTTTTGATGAATGTGTAGTAATAAAATTTACACCATCCAAATTATAAATCAAGCGCTGTGATGGCAATTGAATTTTTTCTTTTTCCATGGTGTCAATCGTATTTACCAAATGCTTTAAAGCAGTTTTGGTATTGCGCACGCATTCACTTTTTACAAAATCGAAAAAAGTATGAAGCAACTGCATATTATAAGTCCGCTCATCACTTTGCAAAGCTTCAAAAAGCAAACCGCTATCGTTTATTATTTCTTTAATTAAATGCTGTAAAGTTAAATTTGCAGCATTACTTATCCATTTTTCAATCAGTGTAGAAGCATTTACAAAAAGCTCATTTACTTTTTTATCTTCAATAAAAATGCTTGGTTTAGGGTCAATAAAGTTTTGTTTTAAACCTTGTCGCCAACCAGTTTTTTCCCAAACCACATCTTTTTGATTATTCAAATCGTTCATTTTATTAGCAAACCTTGCTAATTCAATGGTTGGTAAACGAAAGAAGTTATAATGCAAAATCTCGAACAACAAATATTCGCCACTGTGCGCTTTTGTTAGTTCATGATTGATATAACGTAAAATAGTAACCAATTTTTTGATCAACATTTCATCAAAAGCATTGGCTCTTTTTCGGGTGTTAATTTGAATATTGTGGTGCTGTAACCAAGCAATTAAATCTTCGGCTTGCTTGTGGTTATGGAACAACACAGCAATTTCATTTAAAGGAACACCTTGCTCTTTTAAAGCCAATATTTGCATGGCAATATGCGTACTTTGATGTGTTTCGTTTTGATATGCAAATATGTTTGGTTGTGATGTTAAAGATGCAAATTTCTCATTGCTTGCCAGTAATGTTTTATCAGGATTTATCCTTGTTCCATTCTGACTAATTAACGCTTTGCTTGCATCTAAAATTACTTGACTACTCCGGTAATTTTGCACCAACGAAATGGTTTTTAAATCTTGCGCAGCATATTTATTAATGTAAAAATTGATGTTCTCTACGTTTGCACCTTGAAACCTATAAATAGATTGATCATCATCGCCAACGGCAAATACATTGGGTTTTTCGTTGTTCTTTAATAGTTGAAACAACAAATCATTTTGCGCACCACTGGTATCTTGGTATTCATCTACCAAAAAGTACAAATACTTTTCTTGGTATTGCGCTAGCATTTCTGGTTTTTGGGTAAATGCTTCAATCACCCATAAAATCATATCAGCAAAATCGTAACGATTGGTGTGTTTTAACTTGGCTTGATAGGTTTCAAAAGTGGCAGAAGCAGCTCGTAAAACTTGCATTTTCTGAACTTCTTTATCGTAAGCGGCTTGCTTTAAATCGCCTGCGTTAAACTCTTTGTATTTGCGCTTGTACACAAACTCATCGCGGGTTTTGATGTCTTCTAAATAAGTATCTATTTTGCTACTAATTAAAGCTGCGCTCCAGTTTTCGCGCTTCATGGCTTGATACAAATTCAACAGTCTATTTGTTTCATAATAGATATCGCCTGTATAACGTTTCAGCGGATTTTCAGCGTCAAACTTTTCAATGATTTCATGCACCAAATTTATTTGTTCTAACTCACTAATGGCATCCAAACTTCTTATTCCAAAATAGTCTAAGTTTTCTTGAATAACGGCATTGCTAAAAGCATGAAAAGTAAAAATATCAATTCTATACGCATCAGTTCCAATAATATCAATGAGGCGTTTGCGCATGGCAATGGTTCCTGCATCGGTATAAGTTAAACACAAAATACTTTCGGCTGTGGTGTCGGTTTGGGTTAAAATATTGGCAATTCTACTTGCTAATATTTGTGTTTTTCCTGTTCCAGGACCTGCTATCACCAGCATAGGACCATCAATTTGTTCTACAGCATTGCGTTGCTCTGCATTCAATTGATTTAATAAATCGGTAAAAGGGATTTTAGTTTGTGCCATGTGCAATAATAAATAGGAATGTTGGATTTTGGATGTTGAATTTTGGATAAAAAAATAGCCACAGATTGCACAGAATACACAGATTAATTAACCACGGAGTTCACAGAGGTTTTTCACAGAGCACACAATGAAAAGTTGCCACAGATTGCACTGATTACGCTGAATATTTAACCACAGAGTTCACAGAGGTTTTTCACAGAGAACACAAAGAAAAGTTGCCACAGATTGCACTGATTACACTGAAAAAGTAACCGCAAAGTTCGCAAAGGTATGCGCAAAGAACACAAAGAAATTTGTCACAGATTGCACTGATTACACTAAAAAATTAAACGCAAAGGTCACTAAGGTTTGCGCAAAGAACACAAAGAAATTTGCTACAGATTGCACTGAAAAGGTAACCGCAAAGGTCACTAAGGTTTGCGCAAAGAACACAAAGAAAAGTTGCCACAGTTTTAAGAGAAAACAAAGATTATTTTACAGATAAAGAGTATTTAATATAATTATATTTTGGTGGTAAATTTGCAATTGAAATAATACTTAAACTAATACTTATTAGTGCAACGGGAAAAGTAATAAATGCAGCAAACTGGGTTGCTTCGTTATTAGGAGTATTTTTTTTACTAATGGCATAAATATTAATTGCAGTTGAAAATACAGCAATGGCAGTTGAAAAACGAGCAAATAAATGTTTTGAATGGTATGAGTTATTATGAAATTGAATAAATTTTAAATCACTGAATAAACAGTTGTTTTCATTTGTTTGATTCAATTGAGATTCAAAAATTAATGAATCTTCATTTACTCTTTCTAAAACCAATGTTTTGGAGCTTTTATTTTTAATTTTACAAGTAACTTTTATTGGCAATTTGAACAATTGAACATTAGATATTTCACCGATTGTATTTTTTGTTAACAGAATACTTTGTTGAGAATTGGAAAGCAGTGAAAGTAATAAAAATGAGAAAAAATAAATTGCTGATTTCATATTAATAAAAGCTCCATTTGGTTTTGGTGTTGTATATTTTATTAACACTTTTTAACTGATAACTAGTTAATTTTCCAAAAGTAGCACTGGCAATTAAGTAAACTAATACATCTCCAGATTGTCCAGCATCCATAAAAAATGCAAAAGAAAGTAAACTTGTTACAAAAGAACCAGTATATAATAATGAGGTTGTATAATTAGAATGAATTTTAACCAACGAAATACTTTTCACATCAATTTTCAAAGTATCATTTTTTTTTAAAACTGTTAAATAAGGAAATTGATACTTTAAAACATTACCTTTGATTTTTATTAATCCACTGTCTGTTTGATATTTAAATATTAATTTTTTGGGTATTTTTATTTCAATTTTATCTAAAGAATTATTCTTTTCTAAAGTAATTGTTTGTCCATTTAAAATAAAACAATTAGAGGTAAAAAGTATAAAAAAAAGCAATTTATTTAACATAAATCCTCCATTTTTTTGTGCTAAAATTTTTTGGTAGTTTATTTATTAATGATACCGAAGTTATAATAGAAATTGCACTTATCGGGACACCAAAGATAATAGCTAAAAATTTAGTTGGATCACCTGCATCAGTTGATTGGTGAAAAAAACCACCAATAGTTAGTGGTGTTACATACACTGCCATGAAAGTAAAAAATGTGAATGCTGATTGAACTATAAAATCACTTTTTTTAGGAAAATTAATTACTGAAATATCACTTAAAGTGCAATCATAATTTTGTGGTTGATTGTAATATTTTTTGAAGAAAAAACTGTCATTATTTACTCTTTCAAGTAATAGTTTTTTAAATCCTACATTTTTAAAATTGATGTTAACAACAGCAGGTAATTTAATTGACTTTAAATTTCCATTACTAATTTTTTCTATGATTAGTGTTTGCTGCCCATTGCAAAGCAAAAGAAAAACGGAAAAAACACATGATGAAAATAGTTTTAACATAATTCAAATATAATTATGTATTGGATAAAACCTAACAAAAGTTGCCACATATTACACAGAAAAAGTTTCCGCAAAGTTCGCAAAGGTTTGCGCAAAGTACACAAAGGAAAGTTGCTACAGATTGCACTAAAAAGGTAACCGCAAAGATCACAAAGGTTTTCGCAAAGCTCGCAAAGAAGAGCTGCCACTGATTTCACAGATTTGTTTTAACGCCTCCGCCAACATCTTGTTGGTGGATACTATTAACGAGCTTCTAGCTTGGATTTTATTTAAACTTTAAAACACTTACTCAATAAATTCAATTAATGGAGTTTTATCAATATATGTTTCTCCATTTGTTTGCTTGTAAACAATTGTAAATTGATGTTTTAAAGATGAAGTAGGTTTTGCATTTAACTTTAACCTTAAATAAAACAGTGAAGGATTAGGTTTTGATTGCATGTATTCAATCAAATTTACTTGGCTACCAACATTAGTTACTACTGTAAAATACTTTGAAATACTTTCATTAATACCTATTGAACTATCAAATAAATAAGAACTGAAAATTTGAATACTATCTATTTTTTCTGAAGAGCCATAACTACCATCTATTGCACATTTGCATGCATAAGCATTGGTGAAAAATAAGTTCGAAAAATCAAATTGTTGTTTACATTCACTGTAGTATGTTTTGTTAAATGTTAAATCTATGTAATATTCCTCTAAATTTACTTTTGCAGTAGAATCTAATGAACCAGTTTGACCCATTTTGTAACCTTTAGCAGAAAATCCATTTACATCAAAATATTTTTTTACCTCATCACAATTACAACAACTGTATATGTTTAGGGCGATGGAAACTGCAAAAATCCAAAATACTTTTTTCATATTTAATTTATTAAAAACAATATAAACAAATTCAAGTATAATAAATAAATCAGTTTTCATTTCGTTATTCTTGCACAAAATTTAAAATTGAACTTCAATGCATTCCAATATCAGTTACCCGTTGCGGATATTATAGACGAGGTAAAAAACCATTTAGCTAATAATAATACTTTAATAGTAAATGCGCCACCTGGCGCGGGAAAAAGTACGCTTTTGCCTTTGACTTTATTGGATGAAAATTGGTTAGCTGACAAAAAAATTATTATGTTGGAACCACGAAGGTTAGCTGCTAAAACCATTGCCACCCGCATGGCAGAACTTTGGGGCGATAAAGTGGGTGAAACCATTGGTTACCGCATCAGGTTTGAAAATAGAGTAAGCGCACAAACAAAAATTGAAGTAGTAACTGAGGGTATTTTAACTCGCATGTTACATACCGATAATGCGCTAGAAAATGTGGGTTTGGTAATTTTTGACGAATTCCATGAACGCAGTTTATTTGCCGATGTAGCCATGGCTTTATGCCGAGAAGCACAACAAGTTTTAAGGCCTGACTTGCGCATGATGGTGATGTCGGCTACGCTGAACATGCCACAATTAACAGCTTTGTTAAATTGCCCTGTGGCAGTAAGTGAAGGAAAACAATATCCTGTTGAAGTAAAATATGTAGGCGAAGGAGATGCTTTTTTATTGCCCGAAACTACTGCTCAAGTAATAGTAAAAGCAGTAAAAGAAAATGAAGGCGATGTATTGGTATTTTTGCCTGGCGAAGGTGAAATACGCAAATGTGCTGAATTATTGAAAGGTAAATTATTGGACTTTGCCATTCATCCGTTATACGGACAATTACCTCAACGGGAGCAATTTGCAGCCATTATGCCTAATAAAAATGGCAAAAGAAAAGTAGTTTTAGCCACTTCCATTGCCGAAACCAGTTTAACTATTGAAGGGGTGAAAATAGTAATTGATTCAGGATTTGCACGTGTTTCGAAGTTTGATCCTAAGTCGGGATTATCACGATTAGAAACCGTTCAAATTACCAAAGATTCAGCTGACCAACGGGCTGGACGAGCAGGAAGGTTAAGTGCTGGAGTTTGTTATAGAATGTGGACCAAAGCCAATCAGGAACGAATGATTGAGCACCGAATTCCTGAAATAATGGAAGCTGATTTAGCTGCTTTGGTGCTCGACATGGCTAAGTGGGGAATTAGTAATTTGAACCAACTCACTTGGTTAAGTCCGCCTCCAAAAGCAGCGGTAATGCAAGCTGTAGATGTGTTGACTAATTTGAATGCTTTGGACATGAACAATCGCATTACAGAACATGGAAAAGAAATTCATCAGCTACCCTGTCACCCCAGAATAGCGCACATGCTTTTAAAAGCAAAACAAGACAATGCCATTGCACTAGCAACTGACATAGCAGCCATTTTAGAAGAACGAGATCCATTGCCAAAAGACAGTGGAATAGATATTAATTTACGCATAGAAGCATTGAGGCGAAGCCGCCAAAATAATAGTGCAGGCAATAGATTTGGAAGAATAGAAAAGGTAGCAGAATCGTACCGAAAAATGCTGAACCAAGAAGCCGAAAACGGTCCGGTTGATGACCATGAAACAGGTTTGTTATTGGCTTATACATATCCGGAACGCATTGCTTTTGCAAGGCCAGGAAATAATGCACAGTTTCAATTAGCAAACGGAAAAATAGCAGCCATTGGGCATAGAGATAATTTGGCAAATGAACCTTGGCTTGCTGTGGCTCATATTGATACCAGAGATGGTTTGGGTAAAATATTTATGGCATCGCCATTGAATCCAAAAGATTTATTGCCATTGGTAAAAGAGCGTGAAGTAATTACTTGGGATACCCGAAAAGGTGGTTTAATTGCTACTAAAGATTTAAGAATTGGCAGCATTGTTTTGCAATCGAAACCATTGGCAGCGCCAAGCGAAGAACATTTGGTTGCAGCTATTTGCACAGCAATAAAAAATGAAGGCGAAGCATTATTGAATTTTGATGAGGCTTTTACCCAATTACAAAATAGAATTTTGTGTGTATGCAAATGGAATCAATACAAGGATTGGCCAGACGTTAGCACCGATGAATTATTATTAAACAACATGGATTGGTTAGGTTTTTATTTGCCCAAAGTAAAACGACCTGATGATTTAAAGAAAATAAATTTGAGTGAAGCATTGCTTCAATATTTAACTTGGGATCAGCAGCAAACTTTAAACGCGTTAGCACCTTCAAAAATAAATGTGCCTAGTGGTTCTAATATTGGCATTGAATATTTGGCAAATGGAGAAACACCAATCCTATCTGTACGCTTGCAAGAAGTATTTGGAATGGCTGATACGCCAACGATTAATAACAGTAAAATACCTTTGGTGTTGCACTTATTATCGCCAGGATTTAAACCAGTGCAAGTAACTTCCGACTTAAGAAGTTTTTGGAACAATACTTATTTTGAAGTAAAAAAAGAATTGAAGCGAAGGTATCCAAAACACGCTTGGCCTGATGATCCGTGGACGGAAAAAGCGGTGGCAAAGGGCGGCCCGAGGAGGTTTTAGATTTTAGTTTAATGATTAAGAGTGAAATGGAATTTTTTACTTTTTATTTTTTTAGGTAATTTGCTTTTAAAAATAGAGTAAATAATCAATGGTGGAACGGAAAAAGCTAAACCAACTTTCCCCATTAGTTTTAATTCAGGTTCACCTGCTATCAAAAACAATAATGAATAAAATGCACTTGTAAAACCTAAAGCTCCAAATATAATGGCTCCAGCTTGATTCAAATTTTGATTATAAACATTGAATTTTAAGTAATTATTTTGGTTATAGTTTACTTTATATTTCTTTCCATTTTTTTAATTCTCAAAGTAAAAAGTGTCATTCTTTACAGCATTTAATTTTAATTCTTTTTTGTCACCAGTGTTTAGCTTACAAAAAACTTTAATTGGAATAAAATAATGTAAAGTGTCTTTATTGTTATTGAATGCAATTATTTGCTGAGCAATGGTTGATTGGAAACCGAACGACAATAACAAAACAATAATTAACCTTATCGTAAACAAACATATCAAAAAGATTTAACAAAAATTTTAAAGCAAACCATAAAAAAAAATAGCTCAACTGAAATTCAATTGAACTATTTTTTAAAAAGTAATGACTATCAAATGACAACCATCAACTAATAACTATCGACAACTATTTGTACATCACACTTTTTACAGCATCCATCACTTGTTTTACACTTGGTAAAAATGCTTCTACAAAAGTAGGAGCGTAGCCAAGTGGAGTATCGGCTGTGTTTATTCTTATTATTGGTGCATCTAAATAATCGAATGCACGTTTTTGAACCATATAGGTAATTTCGGTACTAATATTTGCCAAAGGCCAAGCTTCTTCAACTATTACCAATCGATTTGTTTTTTTTACTGATTCAATGATAGCGTCATAATCAATTGGTCTCACAGTTCTCAAATCAATAATTTCTACATTTATTCCTTCTTTTGCCAATTCATCAGCAGCGGCATAAGCTACTTTTATAATTTTACCAAACGAAACTATAGTTACATCAGTTCCTTCGCGTTTAATTACTGCTTTTCCAATTGGAATTAAATATTCTTCTTCAGGCACTTCGCCTTTATCGCCATACATTTGTTCGCTTTCCATAAAAATAACTGGGTCGTTATCTCTAATGGCAGTTTTAAGCAAACCTTTGGCATCGTATGGATTTGACGGTACAACCACTTTTAACCCTGGGCAGTTGGCATACCAATTTTCAAAAGCTTGGCTATGTTGTGCGCCTAATTGTCCAGCACTAGCAGTTGGTCCTCTAAATACCATTGGCATGTTAAATTGTCCACCACTCATTTGATACATTTTTGCTGCTGAGTTTATAACTTGATCAATAGCTACCAATGAAAAATTAAATGTCATAAATTCAACGATTGGTCTTAAACCATTCATGGCTGCACCAACAGCTATTCCGGCAAAACCAAGCTCAGCTATTGGAGTATCAATAATTCGTTTTTCTCCAAATTCCTCCAACATACCTTGGCTTACTTTATAAGCACCATTGTATTCGGCTACTTCTTCGCCTATTAAAAATATATCTTTGTCTCTGCGCATTTCCTCGTTCATTGCTTCGCGAAGTGCTTCTCTAAATTGAATTACTCTCATTTATTTTTTTTAAAGTGTTGCAAAAATAATCGGATTACTATGCTTTCAAATAGAAAAATAAAGTTTTTTTAAATAATAATTATATACATAAAAAACAATAAAAACGGCATATTCACTTTTAAATAATGTTTTTGCGATTAAATATGTTTAAAATTTATTTTTATTTGCTTCGATATAACATTTAATTTGTAATGAATTAAAAGAATAAAGAAGTGAAAAAAATATTATTGTTAGTTGGTTTTGTATCTATTTTGTTTGCTTGCAAATCGCCAAAAGAAGAAATGATTGCCCAAATTACTAAGCTCGAAAATAGTGACAGTTCATACAGCATTAGTAACATAACCGATTTATATAATAACTATAGTTTATTTGCCGACAAATACCCCGATGATGAAAGAACACCTGAGTTTTTGTTTAAAGCTGCTCAGCAGTCTAATTTTATTAACAAATCGAAGGAAGGGATTGCGTTGCTAAACAAAATAATAATTGATTACCCCAATTCTAATTTTAGCGAAAAGGCTTTATTTGCAATTGCCTTTAGTTACGAAAACAATTTAAACGATTATGAAAATGCAAAAAAGAGCTATGAAAGTTTTTTGCAAAAATATCCAAAAAGTGAGTTAAAAGATGATGCACAATTATCAATTGATAACTTAGGAAAAACAGATGAAGAATTTTTAAAAGATATTGACAATTCTAAAGAAGAAGACTAGTTTAAATTTTCTTTTTAAACTCTAAATTTAGCAAGCCAATTAACAATTCTCGGTCAATTGCCTCGGTAATTTTACCTTCTTTTACAAAACTAATTAAACCTCTTTCTTCACTAATAACTAAGCAAATGGCATCGGTTTGTTCAGTAATACCAATGGCTGCTAAATGGCGCAAACCGAATTTATTTATCAAATCAGGATTATCGCTAACGGGTAAAACGCAGTTAGCTGCTTTAATTTTTGCTTTAGCAATAATCATTGCTCCATCGTGCAGCGGACTACTTTTATTAAAAATAGAAAGGATTAAACGTTTGGTAACATTTGCTTCAATGCTTTCGCCACTGGCAGCTAAAAATCGCATTTCGCTGGTTTTAGGAAAAATAATTATAGCTCCAGTATTTGTTTCTGCCAATATTTGGCAAGCATCTACAATGGTTTCAAAATCTAATTCATCTGGCTCATCTAAATTCCATTTCCAAGGAAAAATATTCCACCATTTTTTATTTTCACCTAAAAATGAGTTCCTTCCAATTATTAATAAAAAGCGCCTAATTTCTTGCTGAAAAACAATAAGCACCGCTACCACACCAAATTTTGCAAAGCCACCTAATATGGTTTCAAGCAATGGCATTTCAAAATATTTTACCACCCACCAAAATGCATAAAGCGTAAGCAAACCAATCATAATATTAAAGGCTAAACTTCCCTTAACACGCACAAAAAGCTGCCAACCTATTAGTAAAACTAATATAAAATCAACAATGTTTATCCAACTAAAATTATATGTTAAAATTTCCATTTATATAAGGTCAATTGGGTTTAATTATATTCATTTGTTTTGATTTAATGGTTTGCAATTTACAATTCAACAATTACAATCCAACATTCATTATTATCTTCACTGCTTCTACCGCTTCTTTTACATCGTGCACTCTTAGTATTTTTGCACCTTTCATAAGTGCAATGGTGTTAGCTACTATTGTTCCATTCAATGCGTTTTCTGCATTTACATTTAAAACATTTTGAATCATTTTTTTACGCGAAACTCCCGCTAAAATAGGCAATTCGAAAATTTTAAATCGATCCATTTTATTTAATAATTCGTAATTGTGTTCATTATTTTTTCCAAATCCAAAACCCAAATCTAAAATGATATCAGCTACTCCATTTTGTTTTAAATATTCAACTTTTGGAATAAAATAAATCATAACATCGCTAACCACATTTTGATAGGTTGGGTTATGATGCATGGTTTTATAATCGCCTTGTTTGTGCATTAAAATATATGGCACTTTAAGTTTTATTACAGTTTCAAACATTTGTGGGTCGTCTTGCCCACCCGATACATCATTAATAATTGCTGCTCCAGCTTCAATAGCTTGTTTGGCTACTTCGGCCCTGAAAGTATCAATAGAAATTATGATTTCAGGAAATTTTTCAACTAATTTTTCAATTATTGGAATAGCAACCTTTAGCTCCGCTTCTTGTCCTATCATGTCGGCACCAGGCCTTGTACTTTGTGCACCAATATCAATAAAAGTTGCACCTTCATTTAACATTTTTTCAGCTTGAAAAAGTGCGTTATCAACTGAATTGTATTTACCCCCATCAAAAAAACTATCGTTAGTAATATTTAAAATTCCCATTACAGTGGGTTTTTCAAGGCTTAACAATTTTCCTTTACAATTAATATTTTTTTTAGATTTAAATGTTTGCAATGTGAAAATGAGGTTTAATTTTGCGCAATATAAAAAACCTTTCATAATTAGTTTTTTTAAAAACAAAATGAACAAAACTTCAGAACAATACGATACTGTAATTATTAAATGCAAAACAATTTTTTTAAACAAAAATACTGACTATGGTACTTCGTGGCGTATAATGCGAATAAGCAGTATTATTGATCAAATTTATATTAAAGCAAACCGAATTAGAACCATTGAAGACAATGGAAATATGAAGGTAAATGAAGGTATAGAACCTGAATTTATGGGGATAATTAATTATTGTATTATGGGCTTAATTCAGCTAGAATTAGTTGAACATAAAGAATTAAACTTAGAAATAAATGCTGTAGAAATTTTATACGATAAATACGTTTTACAAACCAAAACACTGATGGAGGAAAAAAACCATGATTATGGCGAAGTTTGGCGCGATATGTTGGTTACAACCTTTACCGATATGCTTTTAATGCGTATTCAGCGAATGAAACAAATACTAGAAAATAGAGGTAATACTATTGACAGTGAAGGAATAGACAGTAACTTAATGGATATGATAAATTATTCTATTTTTGCTTTAATAAAATTAGCTCCTGGCAACTAGCACAACAATCCAACCATATAACCATCCAACAATTAATCAATATAAAACACATGAAAATTTTAGTTCAAATTAGCCGTATTTTCGTAGGCATATTATTTATTATTTCGGGGTTAATTAAAGCCAACGATACAATAGGTTTTAGTTATAAGTTAGAAGAATATTTTGAGGTATTTCATATGCCATTTTTTATACCTTATGCAGTGGCAATGGCCATGTTTATTTGTATTTTCGAAATTATTAGTGGGATAGCTTTATTATTAGGTGCTTTTAATAAATTAAACGCATGGTTATTACTTTTAATGATTGTATTTTTTACACTACTAACAGGCTATTCGGCTATAACAAATAAAGTTACAGATTGTGGTTGTTTTGGGGATGCCATTAAACTAAAACCGGTTCAATCATTTTATAAAGATATTGTACTTTTGGTGTTTATTTTAATAATATTTATAGGCCAAAAATATATAAATCCTTTAATGAAAAAAACGTTACAAAACATTGCACTTTCAGTAGTGTTTTTGGTAGTTAGTTTTTTTACTTTTTATACTTATATGTTTTTACCGTTAAAAGATTTTTTACCCTATAAAATTGGGAATAATATTCAAGAACAAATGGTTTGCCCTCCAGGTTCTCCAACCGATTCAATAGTTATGATGTTTATTTATGCAAAAAATGGTGTAAATGAAGAGTTTGATGTAAACCATTTGCCTTCCGATACCAATTACAAAT
Source organism: Chitinophaga pinensis (assembly GCA_945873755.1). Lineage (GTDB taxonomy): Bacteria > Bacteroidota > Bacteroidia > UKL13-3 > UKL13-3 > JAAFJM01. Next base: position 28,592 of record CAMCEM010000017.1, read on the forward strand.
ATGTAGATAGAATAGATAAAGTAGTAAGAGAAGGTTGCAAGCCTCCAATTCACGATTTTAGTTTAGCAAATAATGACGGATTTAATTATACCGATAGTTTATTTGCTAATAAAGGATACAAATTAATACTTGTTCAAAAATCGGTAACAGAAAGCAGAAAAGGATTAGAAAAACAAATTGCTTTATTAGGTGAAGATTGGGAAAAAAGTGGAAAAGAATTTTGGGCTTTAACTGCTACTTCTCCAGAAGTTTTAGAAGCATATCGCCACGAAAATCAATTGCCATTTAATTATTTTATTGTAGATGGAGTTCCATTAAAATCAATGGTTCGCTCTAATCCCGGATTAATATTGATGAAAGGAAGTGTAGTTGTTAAAAAATGGAGTGCTTACAATTTTCCTAATTATGAAATTGTAACTCGTTATATGAAATAGAATTCTGTAATTAAAAAATTAAAAGATTAAAAAATTAAAAGATTGAAAAATTAAAAGATTGAAAAATTAAAAGATTGAAAAATTAAAAGACTTTAAATTTTAAACTTAAAACTTTAAACTTCATACTTAAAACTTTAAACTTCATACTTAAAACTTCATACTTCATACTTAAAACTTTAAACTTAAAACTTTAAACTTCATACTTAAAACTTCATACTTCATATTTAAAAAAAGTTATTAAAAACGAGAGAATATATATAGTTGGAATGCCTGGTTCAGGTAAAAGTACTTGGGGTAAAAAACTTGCAGCTGCTTTAAAATACCATTTTGTAGATTTAGATGAATTAATTGAACAATTTGAAAAGAGTTCTATTTCCGAAATATTTAATAAGAAAGGGGAAGAATATTTTAGAGAATTAGAATTCAAATGTTTAACTGATACATTAAAATTTAGTAATGTAGTAATAAGCACAGGTGGTGGTACACCTTGTTTTTTTAATAATATGGAATTAATGAATCAACATGGAATTACACTTTATTTAAATGCAAATATTGGAATAATAAAGGACAGAATTTTAAAAGGAAAAAAACAAAGACCACTATTTTTAGGGCTAAATGAAGAGCAAATTCAAAAAAAAATTGAAAAAATTTTAAGTATTAGAGAACCTTTTTATAGTAATGCATTTTATTCATTTCATATCCCTCTCCAATCGGTTCAAACCTTTGTAAACAGTGCAGTTCAGCTTATTGAACAAAACAAATAAAATAAGTAAAAAAAAGCGTAATTTTTTATTTTTGTTAACAATATGTGTAAATTTATTTAATTTATTTTTTATTTTTTTTAGCTCAACCCTTGATTTTTTCAATAGTATCGCTATTTTCGTTATGTAAAATTTTTAAACAAATATAATATGAACAAATCAGACTTAATCGATTCAATGGCAAAAGCTGCCGGTATTACTAAAGTTCAAGCTGCTGCTTCTTTAGATGCATTTATGTTATCAACTCAAGGTGCATTAAAGAAAAATGACAAAGTTATTTTAGTAGGTTTTGGAACTTTTTCAGTAACTAAACGTGCTGCTCGTAAAGGACGCAATCCTCAAACTGGTAAAGAAATTAACATTCCTGCAAAAAAGGTTGTTAAATTCAAAGCAGGTACTAATTTACAAGCTAAAGTTAAATAATTTAACTTCATTAAGCAAAGAAATAAAAAAAGCGATTCTAATTTTAGAATCGCTTTTTTTTTATTGTAAATAAACTTCAAATTGCTTTTTCTTATTCAGTTCTACACTTACATGTTCCTGAAAAGTGGTATTTAATTCAATGCCTTTATAGTCTGCAAAAACAGGAAATTTTTTATGGTTTCTATCAACCAAAACAGCAATTTGTATTTTTTCTATTTTAATATTTAAAAATGGAAGTGCGGCATAAATTAAAGTTCTTCCAGTATTTAATACATCATCAACTATCACTACGCTTCCTTTCAATTTGACCAATAAAGGCTCTATCTTTATGTTTTCTGCAGCAGGTGATACTTTATCAATTGTTAATTCAAAAAGATTAACCTTTAAATTACTTATTTCTTCAAGTTGTAATTTTAATAATTTTGCTATTTCAAAACCCCGCGAACTAATTCCTACAAGCGTTATATTTTTATCATTAAAATTATTTTCATAAATTTGATAAGCCATTCGCTTTAGAATACTCTCTATATCGGTATGATTTAATACTTTTGTTTTCACTTTGTAAATTTATAAAGCAAATATATTTATTATTAAACTTTATAAACCTATTTTATAGGTATTTTTAATAATAATTTTTTTTTAAATAAAACATTTGCATTTATTTCAAAATAAATTACTTTTGCACTCCAAAATAACAAATAAAATGAAAGCAGGAATACATCCAGAAAGTTATAGAAAAGTTGCATTTAAAGATATGAGTAATGGATATACTTTTGTAACTGGTTCAACAGTAGATACTAAAGATACAATTACATTAGAAGATGGAATTGAATATCCTTTATTCAAATTAGAGATTTCATATAAATCTCATCCATTCTTTACAGGTCAAAATATGTTAATTGATACAGCAGGACGTATTGACAAGTTCAATAAACGTTACGCAAAAAAATAATTTTTATATTTTTTATAATATTTAAAGCCTTCCATTTGGAAGGCTTTTTTATTTTTAGCTTATTGCAGTTTTATTTTTTAAACAAATTTTTTCTATGAATTATATATTATTCGACAACCCAACAGACAGACAAAACCTATTGCCTTTAACTTTTACTAGGCCCGTTGCAAATATTAGAATAGGTATTTTAACCATTGCCGAAAAATGGGAAAAGCATTTAAAATCTACTGTTTCTTATTTAACTATGGATTATTTGCAAAACAAATTTCCCATTACTTTGCAAAATGAAAATGTTTTTATCAATGGAAGTATTTGTCCGAATGAGGTTTTAATCAACGAAATTTTGAACCTTCAAATGGGGCAAGCTTTATACAAAAATGATGTGATGCTTGCCTTTAAAAGCGCACTTGCTGTTGATTTTAAAAACATTGCCACTCAATTTGAATTGATTGAATCAAAAGCTGAAAATTTTATACATATCAAATTCAGTTACGATATTTTTTCACTAAACGGTCAAGCCATTGAAGAAGATTTTAAGTTTTTAACTGCAGGTAGAAAATCAAATCCCATTTCACATACCAACCAAGTTATCAAACCTGAAAATGTGTTTTTGGAAGAAGGTGCAATTGTTGAATGTAGTATTTTAAATGCTACTGCTGGCCCAATTTATATAGCCAAGGATGCAGAAGTAATGGAAGGTTGTAAAATACGAGGACCTTTTTCTTTGGGCGAACATGCAGGCTTAAAAATGGATGCAAAAATTTATGGTCCAACTACAGTTGGTCCACATTGCAAAGTGGGAGGAGAGGTAAATAACGCTGTATTTTTTGCTTATAGCAATAAAGGACACGATGGATTTGTAGGCAATGCAGTAATAGGAGAGTGGGTAAATATGGGTGCCGATACCAATAACTCCAACTTAAAAAACACTTATGACGAAGTAAAACTGTGGAGTTACGACAGACAAAAATTTGAAAAAACTGGCTTAACTTTTTGCGGCTTAATAATGGCCGATCATGCTAAATGTGGCATCAATACAATGTTTAACACAGGAACAGTAGTAGGAGTGGGCGCAAATGTTTTTGGCGCAGGTTTTCCGCGTAATTTTATTCCCGATTTTGCTTGGGGTGGCGCACAAGGTTTTGAAACTTTTGTAATTAATAAATTTTTCAAAACTGCCGAAGCGGTTTACAAACGCAGAAACGTTGAACTAACCGAGGACGATAAAAATATTTTGACTTTTATATTTAACGAAACCAAACAGTATCGTTTTTGGGAAACTAATTAGTTTTAGCCACAGATTTCATAATTTTACAACAATAATATTTCTTAAAAAATGAAATGTTTAAATATAATAGTAGTTTTAAAAAGAAGAATATTTTCAACAATTTTTATTCTCTCGTTTTTATTTTTTGTATCATGTTCTGAGAAAAATAAAAAATTTACTTGGAAAGAATTAAATAAAGAAACAGAAGATAGTTTGTTTTCGATAATGCAAAGTATGAAAAATAGTGATAATTTAATTTTTGAAAATTATTGGTATGACATGCCAAAAGAATTAGTTGAAATTACAAATATTATTAATGTAAAAAGGAATAAACTTTTATTTGATAATTCAAATGGAATTGATAGTAATTATTTTTACATTTTTAACTATTCGAATAAAGATAAATTAAAAACTAAAATTAATTTTTTATATGAAAATAATATTTTAAAGGGAATTTATTTTATTGATAAAAACAAGATATCAAAAAAACTTGTATTACCCGGAGAGATTGATAATTCAAATATTGAATATGACTATGAGAAAAATATTGAAGACCAATTTCTAAAACAAATCTCTTTTTTTAATAATATTTTTGGAGATAAAAATACTGTTTCTCATATTAAATTGGAAT
>CAMCEM010000018.1 GCA_945873755.1 Chitinophaga pinensis
TATTGCAGTTAAAAAATATTTAATTGAAAAAGGCAATCGAGCATTTCCTTGACTATCTATTCCACATTCAAAAATCGCTAACTTATCACTGGTTTTTCTTTTAGGACCTAAGTAATGAGTGGCAACCATAGTAGTAGCTACAAAACCAAAACCAACCAAAAATTGAAAAAATATTGCTAAATAATCTACTGATACTGACATTTTATTTTTTTAGATTTGCGAAAATAGTGTGATTTATTATTTATAAAAATTTAAGTATTTTTAATTATTAACATTGTTTAAGAAAAAAAGATTTGATTAACCAACATTCATTTTTGGCTGGTTTAACATCTCCGTTAATACATTTATTACTTTGTCGACCTCCGAAAAAGTATTTTGCTTAGCGAACGAAAACCTAACCGCAGCTCTATTACTATCTGTTTTTAAAGCTTTTAGCACGTGACTTCCAACATCGGAACCACTGCTGCAAGCACTGCCTCCACTAACCGAAACACCAGCAATATCGAGTTTAAATAATAGCATTTCGCCAATAGAACTTGGTGGAAAAGATGCGTTTAAAACTGTGTAAAGCGAGTTGCCCTCCGCATCGCCATTAAATTCAATTCCTTGAACATTTTTTTTCAATTGTTCTAACATATAAAATTTCAATGATTTTATATGTTCCATTTCATTATTTAAATTGTTGTAAGCAATTTCTAAGGCCTTGGTTAAACCAACAATTCCATATACGTTTTCTGTGCCTCCACGCATGTTTCGCTCTTGAGCTCCTCCAGTTATAAACGGATGAATTTTCGAATTACTACTTATGTAAATAAATCCAATTCCTTTAGGACCATGAAATTTATGAGCTGCACAAGCTATAAAATGTACTTTCATTTTTTGTACATCAATTGGGTAATGCCCAACAGTTTGAACTGTATCGCTGTGAAATAATGCATTGTATTTTTCACATAACTCACCCACTTTTTCGGCATCCAACAAGTTTCCTATTTCGTTATTGGCATGCATTAAACTAACTAAAGCATTCGGGTTATTTTGCAATAAATATTCTAAATTTTCGTAGTCTACATGTCCATTTTCAGTTAGTTTAACCAAATGTAATTTTACTTCATCGTGTTTTGCTAGTTCTTCTAATGTATGGGAAACCGCATGGTGTTCAATAGCAGAACTAATTATATTTTTTATATTAAAATCGGAAATTGTTTTTCTTAAAGCCATGTTATCAGCTTCAGTTCCACCTGAAGTGAAAAATATTTCGCCAGGTGAACAATTAATTAATTTAGCAATTGTTCGTCTGCATTCTTCAATTATTGTTCTAACAGTTCTTCCGTGAGAATGTGTACTGCTTGGGTTTCCAAAATTATTTAACATAACCTGATACATTGTATCGGCTACTTCTTTATCTAATGGGGTAGTTGCAGCATTATCAAAGTAAATTCTTTCCATACTTATAAATATTGAGCGAAAATAATTGTTTAATCAATATTCGCCACATTAAAATTAATGATATTAGTTTAATAGTAATTTATTGTAAAGCTGAATCAATTTGAGCTCTTCAAATTCCCAATTATACTCATTATGTGCGGCCTGCTCACAGCTTAATAAACAATTTTTATAAAATTCAATGTCATCAAACAACTTTTCAATTGCTAATGCTATCTCGCTTGAATTGGCTAAATTAACTGCAATTCCAATTTGATATTTATTTAACACATCGGTATAAATTTTACTATTACAAAAAACTGATGGTAAAGAAATTGAAATATATTCAAAAAACTTACGTTCGTGGCTAACCAACATGCTTTCTGGTTGATTTTTTAAACATATTCCTATTTTACATTGCATACTTATTTTATATGCGGTATCAAAATCTAAATACCCATAAAAGTGAATTTGATTTTTTACATTTAAATAATTAGGGTTACTTTCAAATCCATTATCTGTTCTGGATCCAAAATACCCAACACAATGTAAATAGTAAATTTTTCCATTATTTTTTAAACTATTCAACGCATTTATCAATACATTTATATCGTAATACATATCTTTAATCATGCCAACATAAAATATGTGATTTCCGTGTAAAATATCTCTTTTACTTACCTTGTATTTAAGCATTTGTTGGTAATCAGCAAAATTTTGAATAACAGTATATTGATTTGGATTTACATGAAAAATGGGTAAAAAAGATGAATTAGCTACCACTGGAATGTAATGCAAATAATGATTGCTAAATTTTAATAAAGTATCGTAAAAGGTTGCAATTAATTTGCTTTTTGGAATCCATGGTTTTAATAAAATATCTTGTTTGGTGTTTTCATGAATATCGTAAATTACTTTTTTTCCTAAAATAGAAAGCAATAAACCAAATGGAAGCATTTCAGCATCGTGAATATGATAAATATTTGCATCTACTTTTAAAGCCAAATAAAATACTTTAAAAATAGTCCCAAATGCACGTTCAATCCTTGTTTTAGGTTTATTAATACCAATAATTTTTACACCATTTTTATTTCCACTAAAATTTCCAATTGCAATTAATGTAACATCAAAAAACATAGCGGTGCTAACACATTCCCTATAAAAAACCCTCGTATCAATAATGCTATGTACCGAAGAAAAATGACAGATTTTACTTTTCAACTTATTTTATAATTCAAAAAGCAAAACTAAAAAAAATAATAATTTGAACACTACTTATCGAAAAAAGAAAAATCTTCATATACATTTTTATCATTCAATTTCCATGAAAAATGAATTAATCCATTGCTTATAATTATGTGTTTTGCATTAAATTGTTGATTATATAACGACAATTGCAAAGCCGTTTCAGATGTTAAATGAACAGTAGGCGATTTACATTCAATTAAAATTTCAGCCTCCGCATTTTTATTAAATACCAAAATATCAAATCTTTTAAATGTACCCAAATAATTTATTTTCCTTTCTACAGCTATCATCGATTTGTTAATTTCTTTTGAGTATATTAAAAAATGTATTAAATGTTGTCTTACCCATTCTTCTGGCGTTAAGCTTACATATTTCCTTCTAATTTCATCAAAAATTTGATGTTTATTTTCTACTTTTTTAATTTTAAAATGATATGTTGGTAAATTTAAGTTCAAAATTTTATACAAATGTTTACAAAAGAAGTAAAAACCCTCAGAAAAATTTAATTATTTGCAAACATAAATTTTTAAAGAAGTGGCTGCTGAATTAAACAATCAATATAATAAAATAATGCAAGATTTGCATGCAAAAAAAATTGCACCTATATACATTTTACATGGTGAAGAAACCTATTTCATTGATTCAATTTGCAATTATATTGAACATAATCTATTAACCGAAAGCGAAAAAGGTTTTAACCAAACTGTGTTTTATGCCAAAGATGTAGAACCAAACCAAGTAATTGAAGCTGCTAAACGATTTCCGATGATGGCGGAAAAACAAGTAATTATTGTAAAAGAAGCACAAGGATTTAAGAAATTAGATGATTTTGAAAAGTATTTAGAAAAGCCTGTCCCAAGCACAATTTTAGTTATTTGTTTAAAAGGAAAAAAGTTAGACAAAAGAACTAAATTTTATAAAGATGCAACCAAACACGTAACTTTTGAAAGTGCTAAATTAAATGATAAAGACCTCCCACATTGGATTAAAAGTTATATTCAATCAAAAAAATACTCAATAAACGATAAATCGGTTCAGCTTATAGCAGATTCATTAGGCAATGATTTACCGAAAATAGTAAATGAACTTGAAAAGTTATTTATAAATAAAATAGCTGGTAATACAGAAATTACTGATAAAGACATTGAAAACTATATTGGTATAAGTAAAGAGTTTAATGCTTTTGAATTATTAAGTGCTATTTCAGCCAAAAACTCTCATAGGGCTTTTAAAATTGGATATCAATTATCTAAAAATAAAGATTTTTCAATAATTCCCTTTGTAGCATTATTAAACAACATGTTTTCAAAAGGATATTTAATAAAAAAAACTAATACTACTGATAAAGATACTATAGCTAGGGCTTTTGGTTTAAACTATTTTTCTACACCCGATTATTTAAATTTAATTAGAAATTATAGTTTAAACGAAATAGAAAAAACAATTAATATTTGTGCTCAATACGATTTAAAAAGTAAAGGCATTAACTCTGTTTCAATGACTAACCAAGAAATGATGAAAGAAATTTTAATAAAAATTTTATAATAAAAAAACTATTTTATTTGCAATAATGTTAGGTAAATATTAAATATGCATAAATTTTAAATAATAAATAAATAAATAAATAAAAAAAATGAAGAGAATTTTACTATTTGGTTTAACCATTGCTACATTAAGCGCAATGGCACAAGCCCCAAAAAAAATCACACTACCAGCAAACGCAAATATTGCTGTGCCTGCAAAAATTGTTAAAGATGAGTTTGTAAAACCATCAGTTGTTAGAACAGTAGTTAGTAAAAAAGTTATTGCCACCTCTGGTTCGGTAGGAAAAGGTGCAACTTTTTCTAAATTCACAACTATTGGGCAAACAAGAAATAATCAACAAACCAATGCTTCAATCTACACTCGTGTATATTCATACCCGGGTAATAAAGTTTCTGCTACTTGGACTTCATCTCAAGAAGGACCTGCTGATGGATCAATTTCAAGAGGTTCAGGTTACAATCATTTTAACGGAACAACTTGGGGTAATTCTGCACAAAGTTCATTACGTATAGAATCTGAAAGAACTGGATTTCCTTGTTTTGCTTATAGTGCAGGCACAAACGAAGAAGTAATTTTATCGCATATAGTTAAAGCAAGTGGTACACCTAATGCTGGTGCTGCAACTGGTTTAATGTTTAACCGTAAAACTGGAATTGGCGCAGGAACTTGGACCGGAACTCCAGTTTTAGATAGCTCAAATATTTTAATACCAGGAGTATTGTGGAATAGAAGTGTTATATCAGGAAACTATTTACATGTATTTGCTTCATTTACCGATTCAGGTTCAGCTCAACCAAATAGAGTTTCTATTAACGGAATTAGAACCCCTCAAGTATATTCACGATTTAATTTAACTAACAATACTTGGGAAATTAAGAAACTGTTATTACCAGGTTATACTGCTGATAGAATTTATAGTGGTGGTGCTGATAATTATGCAATAGATGCTAAAGGATCTAATGTAGCTATTTTAATAGGTGGTTTATCAGACGATTTACAGTTATACAAATCAAGCGATAATGGAACTAATTGGACAAAAACAATCATTGATTCATTTCCAGATCCTGCTTTTGATTTTATTAGAACTATTGACACTACTTATGCAAATGACGGAAGTGTTAGTGTAACTTTAGATGGAAATGGAAATGCTCATTGCTTCTGGGCTTTAGGAAGAATGATAAGAACTGCTGGAACTGCAAATGGTTCATATTCTTATTTCCCAGGTCAAAATGAAATAGTTTATTGGAGAGAAGGTACTCCTGTTGATAGTATAAAAACTATAGGTTTTTGCCCTGATATAAATGGAAATGGCCAACTAGATTTAGGTACAAATTGGAGAGCAGACGGTACAAGATATTTTAGTAATTCAATGGCTACTATGCCACACTCAATGAGTTCTGGTGATACAATATTTATGATTTTTTCAGGATTTACTGAAGAAGATGTAGATGCAAATGGTAAAAACTTTAGAGATGTATTTTTAACATATTCTATTAATAAAGGTGTTACTTGGTCAAGTATGATTAATTTAACTCAATTTATTGGTTTTAACATTGAGCAAATTTATGCAAGTATATCACCTACAAGTGACGAAAATATTCATTTAGTATTTACTCAAAGTACTTCAATTGGTGCTTACGATGCAACTGATAATCCTGATGCAGGTTTGGTAAATTACGATATTGTTCATTTATCAGTTCCAAAAGCAAATATTTTTGAAAATACTGTTGGTATTAATACCATTAAAAATGAAGTATTTACTATTGTAAATAACTATCCTAATCCATTTAAAGGAACTACAAATATTGGAGTTCAATTTAACCAAACAACCAATGCAGTTGTAAAAGTTATAAACGTAACTGGTCAGGAAGTATTTAATCAATCATATGAAAAAATTCCTGCAGGCTTAAATAACTTAGAGTTAAATTTAGGTAATTTACCTGCTGGTGTTTATTTTTATAGCATTGAAGCAAATGGTTTTAAAACTACTGGCAAAATGATTGCTGAGTAAATACTATTTTAAAACAACTTTTAAAATAAGCCATAAAATTTTTTATGGCTTATTTTTTTTGCAAAAAAACACTAAGTTATCCCAATCTGAAACTTTAACGACTAAATTCTAAAATTATTAAACACATTTTCAGTATTTTAAAAAACTGGTTAGTTTTTTGAAATGTATTTAGTACTTACTAAAAAATAAAATGAAAAAAATACTAAACGCCTTACATTCAAAAATTAATGACTTAATTTTGATTAAACCAAAACCTTTATTAAAACCTATTTACTTAGTTTTAAGAAAGTAATTAATTCCGAAAATTTAACTTTAAAATAAAAAAAGAAGGCTGTTTTAATAAATTAAAACAGCCTTCGTCTATTATAAAAACAATATAATTATTTGTTTAAGTAGCTAAACATTTAAAAATTTAAACGTATTTCGTTAAATTATTTTATTATTTCTTTTTCTTAGCTGCTGCTTTTTTAAGTGCTACTTTTTTAGCTGCTACTTTTTTAACTGCAACCTTTTTTGCTACTTTTTTATTTGCAGCTGCTTTACTATCACTCGATGGTATTTTAACTAATTTAATACAATCATCAAAAGTTAATGTATTTGCATCGGAACCTTTTGGCAATTTATAATTATCTTTTCCATAAGCTAAGTATGGTCCCCATCTTCCATTTAATAATTTCAAATTTTCATCTTCTACAAAAACTTTTATTAATTTATTTGCATCTTTTAATCGCTTTTCTTCAATTAACTCTATGGCTCTTTCAGATGTAATACTAAAAACATCATCTGTTTTAGGTATTGTTGTAAAAACACTGTTATGAACTATATAAGGACCAAACCTTCCAATTGCAGCTTTCATTTCCTTTTCTTCATAAAGTCCAATTACTCTTGGTAATTTAAATAAATCTATTGCCTCCTCTAAAGTAATAGTTTCTATTAATTGATTACTTCTCAAACTCGCGTACCGAGGTTTTTCAGTATTTGTATCATCAGCATTTTCACCAATTTGAGCATAAGGTCCATATTTGCCTACTTTTACAATAACTGGTTTTTTCGATTCAGGGTCTATTCCCAATGAGCGTTCTGCATTTTGTCTTTCAGCATTTGCACTTGTATCAGTTACTTCTTTATGAAATGGAGTATAAAATTTAGATATCATTTTATTCCACACCAACTGACCTCTTGCTATTTTATCGAACTCCTCTTCCACACTGGCAGTAAAACCATAATCCATTATATTTTCAAAATGTTTTGCTAAAAAATCAGTAACAACCATTCCAATATCACTAGGAAAAAGTTTCGATTTTTCGCTTCCATATTTTTCATTCTTAACTGCTCTCGAAATGGTATTATTTTCAAAAAATAATACTGTAAAATTTCTTTCTTTACCCTCTCTGTCTTCCTTTACAACATACCCTCTTTTTTGAACAGTGCCAATAGTAGGCGCATAAGTACTTGGTCTTCCAATTCCTAATTCTTCTAATTTTTTCACCAAGCTTGCTTCTGTGTAACGAGGGGCTGGCCTAGAAAATCTTTCTGTTGCATCAATATTAATTAAATTTAAAACTTCTCCAACTTTCAAAGGTGGCAGCATTTTACTATTTTCATCGTCACTTTCATCGTCAGTACTTTCTAAATATACCTTTAAAAAACCATCAAATTTTAATACTTCACCAGTTGCAGTAAAAGTTTCAGCCATTGTTGAAATAGATACAGTAGCCAAAGTTCTTTCTATTTGAGCTTTACTCATTTGAGAAGCAATTGCTCGTTTCCAAATCAAATCATATAACCTTTTTTCTTGAGCAGTTCCATCTATTTCCTGTTTTTCAAAATACGTAGGCCTAATTGCCTCATGCGCTTCTTGTGCGCTATCGCTTTTGGTAGTATACTTTTTTGGGCTTGAATATCTTTCGCCATAATTATTCAAAATATTTTCTTTGGCGTTTTGTATTGCAGTTTCACTTAAGTTAACCGAATCGGTTCTCATATAAGTTATAAATCCGTGTTCATATAATTTTTGAGCAACACTCATAGTGGCAGTTACTCCAAAACCTAGTTTTCTGCTTGCCTCTTGCTGCAAAGTTGAAGTTGTAAAAGGAGCTGCAGGTGATTTTTCAGCAGGTTTTACTTCTAAGTTTTTAATATTGAAAGTGGCATTTTTACATTTTTCTAAAAATGCCATTGCTTCCGCTTCTGTATCAAATCGTTTTGGTAATTCGGCATCCATTTGTTTGCCACCTACATTAAACTTTGCTGTTATTTTAAAAGCAGATGATGAATTAAAATGATTGATTTCTCTTTCTCTTTCTACTATTAGCTTTACTGCAACTGATTGAACCCTGCCTGCAGATAAACTTGGTCTTACTTTTTTCCATAAAACTGGACTCAATTCAAAACCTACTAACCTATCTAAAACCCTTCTTGCTTGTTGTGCATCAACCAAGTTTTTATCAATTAGTCGCGGATTTTCAACTGCTTTTAGAATAGCAGGTTTTGTTATTTCATGAAAAACAATGCGTTTGGTTTTTTTTATATCTAAACCTAACACTTCGCTTAAATGCCAACTAATTGCTTCCCCTTCACGGTCCTCATCGGAAGCTAACCAAACAGTTTCAGCAGCTTTTGAAAGTTTTATTAATTCAGCAACTACCGCTTTTTTATCATCACTTACTTCGTAATGAGGTAAAAAATCGTTTTTAATATCAATAGCATCATCTCCTTTTGCTAAGTCTCTAATATGACCATAGCAGCTTTTAACTGTATAGTTTTCGCCTAAAAATTTTTCAATTGTTTTGGCTTTTGCCGGTGATTCTACTATTACTAAGTTCTTACTCATTTTTATTAATTATTTTAGCTTTTGTAGCTAAATGAAATTTTATCGCAAAATTGATTTTTTATTTTAAAATACAAGCACCTTGTTAAAATGCTTATTCACATTTGTGTTAATTTAATTTTCAAATTGAAAAAAAATGTTTCATTAAGGGAATAAAAAATATTTATAATTTATATATATGCCTATATCATAAGAGTTTAAATTAATGGCTTGTATTTAGTAGTTACTTAATAAAAAATAATATATGAAAACTACTTTTTTATCAATAAGCGCTATTTTTATTATAATATTCTACATCATTATCATTTCTGTTTCAATGATACTAGAGGTAAGTGTACTTAGTTACTTATTCTTCCCTAAAGTAATAAAATATATAAGAGGAGGTAAAGAAACTGAATTTGAAAACAATAAAATTAATATCCTTGAGAGGATTTAATTGGTTTTAACTTTTTCTTTTTTGCTAATCCATTTTTATCTACTTTTACTTTTCCTCCTACATTAGTAAAATCAGGACATTTCTTTTTGCTTTTACAGCTCAAAAAAGTTGTGAAAATAAAAGTAATTAGCAAGCCATAAATAAATAATTTTCTAATATCAAATATTTTTTTCATTAGCGTCTTCTTTTTTTAGTTGATTTAGCGCCTCTATTGTTTTTTTCCTTTTCTTTTTTAAATCGTTCTTGATTTTTTCTAACAGCTTTAATCATTGCTGTTCCTTCCATTTCTAAATCTATTTGTCTTTTTATTAAATCAGCTCCAGCAACAGTTACTTTTATAACATCGCCTAGTTGGTATTTTTTTCTGGTTGACCTACCAATAATGCATAAATTTTTTTCATCAAATTCGTAGTAATCGTCATGAATATTGTTAAGTTTAATTAAACCTTCGCATTTGTATTGGGTTATTTCTACATACATTCCCCAATCGGTAACTCCGCTAATAATTCCTTCAAAAGTTTGGCCTATAAAATCTTTAATGTATTCAACTTGTTTGTATTTTATACTGGCTCTTTCCGCATCGGCAGCTTTTTGTTCCATACTACTCGATTGCTTACACATTAATTCGTAATCGTCTTGATTGGCACTTTTTGCTCCATTTAAATAATCAAAAAGTAATCTATGTGCCATTAAATCGGGATACCTACGAATAGGCGAAGTAAAGTGTGAATAATATTCAAACGCCAACCCATAATGTCCCGCTTTTTTAGTACTATAAATTGCTTTGCTCATGGTTCTAATAGCTTGGCTTTGCAATAAATTTTGCTCCGGTTTTCCTTCTACTTCAATCAATAAATTATTCAACGAATTTGAAACTTTACTAGGATTATCTAACATAACTCTGTAACCAAAACGAGCGGCAAATGAGCTAAATAATTTTAATTTATCCTCATTTGGACTTTCGTGAACTCTGTAAACGTAAGTGTATTTATTTGTGCCTTTGCCCATTTTTGAAACATATTCTGCTACTTTTTTATTGGCTAAAAGCATAAATTCTTCAATTAATTTATGTGCATCTTTTCTTATTTTTACATAAATATCAACTGGTTTAAAATTTTCATCTAGTTTAAATTTAACTTCTTCGGTTTCAAAACTGATGGCTCCTTTTTTAAACCTTTCCTCGCGCATTTGTTTGGCCAAATCATTTAAAATATTTATTTCACTAGCTAAATCTCCTTCTTTGGTTTCAATTCTTTCTTGGGCTTCTTCATAGCTAAATCGCCTTGCGCTATATATGATGGTTTTACCAAACCATTCGTCAAGCACTTCGGCTTTATTGTTTATTTTAAATACTGCCGAAAATGTTAATTTTTCTTCGTTTGGTCTTAAGGAACATAATCCATTTGAAAGCTTTTCAGGCAACATTGGAATTGTTCTATCAACCAAGTAAACAGATGTGCCTCGGGTTAATGCTTCACTGTCCAAAGCAGAATTTAGAGTAACATAGTGCGAAACATCTGCAATGTGAACCCCAATTTCATAATTTCCATCTTTTAATTCCACAAACGAAATGGCATCATCAAAATCTTTGGCATCTGCGGGGTCAATAGTAAAAGTCAATATTTTTCTAAAATCGCGTCTTTTCTTTATTTCTTCCGAAGTTATTTTATCGCTAAACTTTGCAGCTTCTTTTTCAACCGATTCAGGAAATTTATTCGAAAAACCAAATTCAGCTACTATGGCATTCATTTCGGTATTGTGCTCTCCTGGCTTACCTAATATTTCTACAACCTTACCGCTTGGGTTTTCATCGTGTGGCATCCAATGAGTAATTTCAACAATTACTTTTTCGCCATTTTTAGCTTTGCCTAAATCATTTTTACCTATAAAAATGTCGGTATACATTCTTTTGTCATCGGCCACTAAAAAACCATAATTGGCATTTACTTGAATAGTTCCTACAAAGCGTGTTTTTTCTCTTTTAATTATTTCTACAATTTCACCTGTTTGTCTATCATTGTTTTTAGCCGATAATAATTGCACTTTTACCAAATCGCCATGTAAGGCAGTATTTAAATTGTCTTTTTGTATAAAAATGTCGTTGCTGTCATTTCCACGTTCCATTTCTGTAGGTTTTACATAAGCTCCTCCTCTTTGGGTTA
This sequence comes from Chitinophaga pinensis, assembly GCA_945873755.1. Classification (GTDB taxonomy): domain Bacteria; phylum Bacteroidota; class Bacteroidia; order UKL13-3; family UKL13-3; genus JAAFJM01. Next base: position 11,655 of record CAMCEM010000018.1, read on the forward strand.
TATCAACTATGCCTTCAATAAACGAGGGAATAAAAACCGCTGCAAACTTGCCGGGCTGAACCTCTTCAATGGCTCCCGAGTTAGATAATTGTTTAATAGCCATTAAAACCAAGTTTTTGTCTTCGGTACTTGTTAGTTCTAGTTTTGCAGCAATTTGTTTGTAGTTTAATAGCTTTCGTTGGTTTTTTGCAAATTCTTGTTCTACCAATCGTTTAATTTTATCTATTTGCGCCATTGTATTTTTTTAATAATGCAATATAACTAATAATTAATTTATTAATTGTTACATAAAATTATACAATTGATTAACAAATTGCTTTTAAACTAATTTATCCAAACAACATTTCTGTTAAAACCCCATATTTTGTTAACCCTTCTTTACCAAATTGAGCAAAAGGAAACCATTTATTATAATCAGGAATAAACACTTCCACGGCTTCTTCAGTTGGGAATATTTTATAATCGAAAAGGGTAGAATTAAGTGCTATATAACCTGGATAATAAAAATCCATATTGTTATCAATACCCAATTGCATTTTTAGTAACATCATGTATTTACTTAAGCTGTATTTTTTATAAATTGGATTGTAAAAATTGGTTATATCCATAATGGTTTTTGCACCCAAATCAAAATAACTGGCAGCAATTAGTTTTTTTCCATCTCGTATTTGTATGGTTTTGGTATCGAATATTGCCAAGGGCAAAGTTTCTGAATTTCCATTCAAGCATTGGTTTACAGTTTTTGAGGGTTCAAACTTTAAATTGGTTTTATATTGTTGGTACAATTCTTCTACTTCATCATCAATAAATCCATCAAAAATATGAACAGTAAACTTTTTATTTTTTTTGTAAATAGACAACTCTTTTAAGTTACTGAGTTTAGATAAATTTGTCCTTAACCAAAACACATCAACCAAACAATTATTAATGTCATCGTGGCAAATATTATCAGTAAAAATGGTTCTGTTCCAACGGTAATAACCATTTTCCAAATAATTGTCTAAAACTGCGCCTTTTATTAATTCCATTAATTTAAATAGGGGGTAGGTAATTTGTACAAATATAAAAATTGGGTTCATATACCTTTAACCAATTTGTTTAAATAGACCTCTTTCATTTTTTGATAATTTTAGAAAAGTTAAGTTTGGTCGTCATAACGAACATTTATTGCTCTCGCAATAAATGTTTGCAATGACTTAATAAATCACGAAAGAACTTAATGAATATTTATAAAATAAAAAAAACATTTTTAATTTTTACATATTCATTGTTAAATCTTAAAACAGTTTTTTTAATTGGAAATGCTATATTATTTTACTAAACATTACTGCTACTACCAATAAAATTAACTTGTATTTTATCCAAATAAAAACTTATTTTGGACAAAGTACACATGATCAATTGGTGGACGAATTTTTACCCAATAGCAACCTATACTTAGATAAACTAGTGTTAAACGAATGGCATATATATGGCAGCAGCCGATTAGGCATTTATAAAGCCAATGTATTGGTGGCAAGCAAAGAAGTACGTATAAATACAACCTCTGCCAATGGGCAAACCAACACCACTAGCGACTATAGCACCTTACTTACCGATGCACCTATTTTAGCCTTTGATACTTACAGCCAAACACGTGGAGCCAAAAATTATGAGCTAAGTAACCATTTAGGCAATGTGCTAGTAGTAATTACCGATAAAAAATACAATTGTATAAATAAAGAAGTGTACAGTGCCGATTTTAAAACAGGCACAGGTGGCTTTACTGCTGGCTGGAGCGATGTAAACTCGGGTTGGAGTGGCATAAACAGTACCAATGCAAGTACCGTAAGTAACAATAATGGGCGACTTAAAACTACTGCCACCCTTATATATGGAGGAAACCGCCAAGTAATAAATACACAAATAGGCAAAGCATATACCTTTACTTTTAAACTTGACTTAGCCACTACACCAAGTTTGTATGTAAATGCCCGAGCTACCAATGGCAGTAGTATATATACAGGTACTAACCTTAGCCAAATATTTATAAATAGCAGTGGCGAACACACCTTAACATTTACAGCCACTACCAACACCACCCAGTTATTGTTTGAAAAAGCAAGTGGAACAGGAGCAACCTATTTTTATATAGACGATGCCTTGGTATACGAAACAGATATTACCACTTACAACTATTTTGTAGCCGATGTAGTAACAGCCAACGATTACTCTCCGTTTGGTGCGCCTTTAGCGGGTAGGAGTTATACTGCGCCAAATAGTGACTACCGTTTCGCCTTTAATGGTAAGGAACGTGATAATGAAACTTATGGTGAAGGAAATGCCTATGATTTTGGTGCGAGGATTTATGATGTAAGGTTAGGAAGGTGGTTGAGTGTTGATCCATTAACTAGAAAACAACCTTATGCTTCTCCCTATAAATCTATGGGCAACAATCCAATTATTTTTTCAGACCCTGATGGTAAAAAAGAGTTTATAACCACAATTATTAGAGATGAAAAAACTGGTAAACAAACTATGTTTAAAGTAGAAGGTGCAAATAAAATTATGACTGATGGTGTAATACACATTACTTCCAATAAAAATTTGAATAGCCTACTATCCGTAGTCTGAAGCCAAGCAAAAGCAGAGTGACTACGGATTTTAAATGAAAAAAGAGTTTGTAACTCCGACTAAAAACCAAACCGCTTTAGCCAAAAACTAAAGCGGTTTTTTATTTAAAAACTGCTTTATTTGAAGTGCAAAATGCACTTAACCAATTACCCTTTTCATAACACTAAAAACCACCTTTATAGCAAGCCTGTAAAGGGTTTACAAGGTTTTGGGGTGGGTTATTGTTGTAGCTTTGAACTAGCGGACGCTGCACCAGCGGTGAATTAGTATATTAGCAAATTTTAGTTTTGAAAGTTTGGCAATATCTTTTTCGTTTTTTGGGGAAGTGCTCATTTTTAAAATTTTACTTAAAGCCATTTTTTTATCTGTCTTTTATTAAATTTGACGGTCAACATATTTCAAGCATTTCAAGTTTCGCGTTGCGAATAGTTTGTATTATATAGAAAAATATTTGATAGAATATAATTTACTATTATGAAAATACAATATGCCTCTGACTTACATTTAGAGTTTAAAGAAAATAAAGACTTTTTGAAACAAAATCGGATTACACCTTTTGGTGATATTTTGATTTTGGCAGGCGATATTGTTCCTTTTGGTTTAATGGATAATCACAAAGATTTTTTCAAATATGTATCCGATCATTTTAAAATTACTTATTGGATTCCAGGTAACCATGAATACTATTATTATGATTTGGCCACTAAATGTGGAACTTTTAATGAAAAGATAAAAAGCAATGTACTTTTGGTAAACAATATGGCTTTTATCCACGAGGAAGTTAAATTAGTTTTTTCTACTTTATGGTCAAAAATTAGTAGTGAAAATGAATGGAATACTGAACGCAGTGTGAGTGATTTTCAAGTAATAAAGTACAATAAAATGCGTTTTTCAGCCCCTGTTTTTAACCAATTACATACAGATAGTTTGGTATTTATTGAATCGGAAATTCATCAGGAGGAGTTTGTTACAACATCGGTAAATCGACAACAAAAAATTGGTAAAACTGTAGTTGTAACACACCATGTTCCTACTTTTATAAATTACCCTGAGCAATATAAGCTAAGTTCCATTAATCAAGCTTTCGGTGTGGAGTTGTTTGATTTAATAGAAACAAGTAATATAAATGCTTGGATTTACGGTCATCATCATGCTAATATTCCTAGTTTTAAAATTGGCAATACGGAAATGTTGACTAACCAATTGGGATATGTAAAGTATGGAGAGCATAGTTTATATAGTTCAGAAAAGGTATTATTGATTTAAAAACAAAATGCTAAAGTAAAAAATGCACAATAAAGTGATAGGATTTATTGTGCAGAAATGACTTTATTGAAAATTTAATAAGAATTGAGTAAGAAAATTGTGCTGTGTTGGTGGTGGATTGGTAAGGATACCAACCACGGACAAAAAAATCAGCCAGAGGCTTATCAATAAATTCACTTGCAAGATGCAAGCGAGTGATACATATTACTAATGTCAAGCACCAAATCGCAAATGACAGAGCCCAAATCACAAACGACAAAGACCAAATATTTCTATTTATTTACATGAAAAGTTCAGCGTTCATGCGAGAATTATCTTTTAAAATAAAAAATGCACTGTAAAAAATCTTTTACAGTGCATTTCGACTACTTTTAGTAGTCCCTGAAGGACTCGAACCTTCGACCTACGGTTTAGAAAACCGTTGCTCTATCCAGCTGAGCTAAGGAACCATATTTTTTTTACCTTTTCAAACCTTCGTCCGCTAACTAGCGGATTAGAAAACCGTTGCTCTATCTAGCTGAGCTAAGGAACCATTTCTTCTATCCATCACGCTAGGCGTGATAAGGAACCATATTTTTTTTACCTTTTCAAACCTTCGTCCGCTAACTAGCGGTTTAGAAAACCGTTGCTCTATCCAGCTGAGCTAAGGAACCATTTCTTCTATCTATCACGCTAGGGGTGATAAGGAACTTTTTTTTAAATAAATCCTTGCAATTTCTGCAAGGATTTATTTAAATTTTTTATTCTGAAACTACTTCAACTTTAATAGTGACAGAAACTTCACGATGTAAGTTTACAATAGCTTCGTAGCTACCTAATACTTTTACATCATCAATTTCAATTTTACGTCTGTCTATATCGTATCCTTTAGTTTTTAAAGCTTGAGAAATTTGCAATGGAGTAATTGAACCAAATATTTTACCATTTGCACCTGCTTTAGTTGCAATTGTAATAACCATTTCGTTCATACTTGTGCTAGTTGCTAAAGCATCAGTTTTCATTTTTTCACGCTTCATTGCGCCTTGACGGTTATTTTCTTCCATCATTTTAATATTTCCAGAAGTAGCTAAAATAGCCATTCCTTTTGGAAATAAAAAATTGTTAGCATAACCATCTTTAACCATTACTACTTCACCTTGTTTTCCAAGGTTTTTCATGTTTTCTTTTAAAATAATTTTCATCTCTGTTGTTTCTCCTTCAATTAAATTATTTAATCATATCTCCTGTGAAAGGTAAAACTGCAATATGGCGAGCACGTTTAACAGCTTGAGATATTTTACGTTGGAATTTTAACGATGTACCTGTTAATCTTCTAGGTAAAATTTTACCTTGATCGTTAACAAACTTTAATAAGAAATTAGCATCTTTATAATCAATATATTTGATACCATTCTTTTTAAAACGACAGTATTTTTTGCGTTGTGCAGCATCTGGCGTAGTATTAAATACTGATGAACCAGTATATTTCTTTTGTGGTTTTGCCATTACTTTTTAGCCTCCTGTTGTTTAGTTGTGTTTTTGCCTTGATTAAATTCACCATTGCGCTTGCGCACGTTGTACTGAATTGAATGTTTGTCTAACACTGTTGATAAAAAACGCATGATTCTTTCATCGCGTCTGAAAGCTAATTCGAAGGTACTAACAAAAGAAGCTGGTGCTTTATACTCATAAATATGGTAAAAGCCTGTACTTTTCTTTTGAATAGGGTATGCCAATTTGGTTAACCCCCAGTTTTCTTCATGAATCAGCTCTCCGCCATTTTCCGTAATTAATTTACGGTATTTGGCAACAGCGTCTTTCAGCTGTTCTTCAGAGAGTACGGGTGTGAAAATAATCACAGACTCATAGTTGTTAAGGACAACACTCTCTTCTTTTTTTACTTTTGTTGTTTTGGTTGCCATTTAAACTGTTATTTTTTAAAATTTAGGGCTGCGAAAATAGAAATTTAATTTATTAAAACAAACCCTTCTTTAAAAATATATTTATAAAATTGATAAAACTACTGCTTTAAGTCTAATTTCATTTGTAGAAATGCTTTATTTCAATACTTTTGGCATAATAAAACTTTTACAAATATCTAGTTTAAAAATCAAAAAATGAATTCTATAAGTGAGAAATTAAAAGCATTTGAAAGAACGCTTAATATAATGGATGAATTGAGAGACAAATGTCCTTGGGATAAAAAGCAAACTTTTGAAACTTTAAGGCATTTAACCATTGAAGAAACTTATGAATTAAGTGAATCGATTATAAATAACGACTTGCCTGAACTAAAAAAAGAATTGGGAGATGTGTTATTGCATATTATTTTTTATGCAAAAATAGCAAGTGAAACCAACCACTTTGATATAGCTGATGTTTTGAACACTTTGTGCGAAAAATTAATTGTTCGCCACCCACACATTTACGGAAATGTAATTGCAGAAACGGAAGAACAAGTAAAAGAAAATTGGGAACAAATTAAATTAAAGGAAGGCAATAAATCGGTATTGAGTGGTGTAAGTAAAGGTATACCTAGTTTGGTAAAAGCTTATCGCATACAAGAAAAAGCAGCACAAGTGGGTTTTGATTGGGAAACAGCCGACCAAGTATGGGGAAAAATAAACGAGGAATTGGCTGAATTTAAAGCAGAGTTGAATAAACCCAATAACAAAGAAAAAACCGAAAAAGAATTTGGCGATTTGCTTTTTGCTTTGGTAAATTTAGCAAGAAAAAATGGTATTAATCCTGATGATGCTTTGGAATACACCAACCAAAAGTTTAGAAATAGATTTATGTTTATTGAAGAAAGAGCAAAGGAAATAAATAAAAACATGACCGAGATGACTTTAGACGAAATGGACGCAATTTGGAATGAAAGTAAAACCAGTTTTAAATGATATTTGGAATAACGAATAACGAACAACGAATAACGAACAACGAACAACGAATAACGAACAACGAAAATGGATTAAATTAATTATGAAAAAATACTATTTATTAAAACTTTTATTTGCCTATTGCCAATTGCTCATTGCCTATTCCTCACAGGCGCAAACCAATTACTCCAAAATAGTTAATCCTTTTATAGGCACTGGCGGACACGGACATACTTTTCCGGGTGCAGTAGCTCCATTTGGAATGGTGCAATTAAGTCCAGATACGCGCATAGATGGAAGTTGGGATGGTTGTAGTGGCTATCATGAAAGCGATTCTGTTATTTATGGATTTAGCCATACCCATTTAAGCGGAACTGGTTGCAGCGATTATGGAGATATTTTGTTAATGCCTATGATGGGTGAACCTAGTTTTGATAACAAAAAATATTCATCAAAATATTCACACAAAAGCGAAAAAGCAAACGCTGGTTATTATAAAGTACATTTAGATGATGATGATATAGATGTAGAATTGACCACTACAACGCGAGTTGGATTTCATAAATATACATTTAACAAAGCAGGTAAAATCAACTTTATTCTAGATTTATTGCATCGTGATAAATTATTAGATGGTAAAATAAATATTATTAATAATACCACCATTGAAGGCTTTAGAAGAAGTGAAGCTTGGGCAAAAGACCAACGTGTATATTTCAGAATTGAGTTTTCAAAACCAAATGAAAACCATACTTTATATTCTGATAATGCAAAAATGGAAACAGGCAGTGCTTTTGAATATAATGTAAAAAAAGGTGATGTTATTTTTGTAAAAGTTTCCATCAGTGGCGTTGATGAAGAGGGAGCAAAAAAGAATATGTTAGCCGAACTTCCTCATTGGAATTTTGAAAAAGTAAGAACCGATTGCGAAGCTTTATGGAACAAAGAATTAGATAAAATTCAAGTAAAAGGCGGTACTACTGACCAACAAGTTATTTTTTATACCGCACTTTACCATTGCTTTATTCATCCAAGTATTTACAACGATGTGGATGGAAGATACTTTGGCCGTGACATCAAAATTCACAAGGCAGAAGGCTTTAATTATTACACTGTTTTTAGTTTGTGGGATACGTTTAGGGCTTTGCATCCTTTGTTTAATATTGTGCAACGTGAACGAAATTTAGATTTTATCAAAACATTTTTGGAGCAATACAAACAAGTAGGCCGCTTGCCTATGTGGGAACTAAGTAGCAACGAAACCAATTGTATGATAGGCAACCATGCCATTAGTGTGATAGCCGATGCATATGCCAAAGGAATAAGAGGTTTTGATATAAATTTAGCCATTGAAGCTTGCGAAAAAACTGCCAATATTCCCCATTTTGGAATGCCTGAATTTAGAAAAAAAGGATACTTAGCAATAGAAGATGAACATGAAAGTGTAAGTAAAACTTTAGAATATGCTTATAATGATTGGTGTTTAAATCAACTTTATTGGATGATGAATGATGGAGATAAAAACGATTATTATTCATATGTTCATGCTGCTGTTTTTGAAAATTTAAAATGGCAAAATGTGTTTAATCCTAAAACTGGATTTATGCAACCCCGAAATAATGGAGGCTGGCTTGAACCTTTTAATTCAAAAGAAGTAAATAATAATTATACAGAAGCTAATTCATGGCAATATACTTTTTTTGTTCCTCAAGATGTTTATGGTTTAATTGATATTATGGGCGGTCCAGCAAATTTCGAAAAAAAGTTAGATGAATTATTTGAAACTTCAAGCGAAACAGCTGGGAGACAACAAGCAGATATTACTGGCTTAATAGGACAATATGCTCATGGTAACGAACCAAGTCACCACATGGCTTATTTGTATAATTATATTGGCAAACGTGAAAAAACACAGCAACGAGTGAGTCAAATTTTAAAAGAAATGTATGCCAATGCGCCTGATGGATTAGCTGGAAATGAAGACTGCGGACAAATGAGTGCTTGGTTTGTATTTAGTGCCATGGGATTTTATCCTGTCACTCCTGGTTTGGATACTTATCAAAAAGGCTTGAGAATGTTTGATTCAGTTATAATTAATATTGATGAATTTAAAAGAAAAACATTTGAAATAAAAATCGAAGCAGACAGTATGATGCAAATTTATGGATATTCTAATTTTTTACCTTCACCAATTATTGAAACCAAGTCTAAAACATTTAAAGACAAATTACTCATAAATATTTACCCTAATATGTTAAATAATGAAACGAGAGATTCAAATAAACAGTATTTCCATATTTGTGTTAATGATTCATGTTCAAATCATCATAAAACCAAATTATTTACCAAACCATTTTATATAAATAAATCATGTAAAGTTTATGCTTATTCTTCAATTGATATGGGAGAAAACTATATGGAATTGGAAGCCAAAGCAACCTTCTATAAAATCCCCAATAATTATACTGTAAAACTGAATTGTAAATACAATAAACAATACACGGCTGGTGGCGATGCAGGCATTATTGATGGCTTAGCTGGTTATAAAGATTGGCGCAAAGGTGGCTGGCAAGGTTACCAAAGTCAAGATTTTGAGGCTGTGGTAGATTTACAAGAAAAGAAAGAAATCAGTGAAATTTCGTCTAATTATTTACAAGATTCTCGCTCATGGATTTTACTACCAAAAGAAGTAGAATATTTTATTTCGAACGATGGCATCAACTTTAAAAGTATTGGAATTTTAAATCATAATTTGGCTTGGAATACAGAAGAAACATTTACCAGAAACTTTAATTACCAATTACCAAAAAAAGTAAAAGCACGTTACATAAAAGTAGTAGCAAAAAATTATGGTTTATTGCCTCTAGGTCATCAAGGCGCAGGTGGCGATGCCTTTATATTTGTGGATGAGATTGAGGTGAGATAGTTGTTGGTTGATAGTTGTCAGTCGATAGACGATGTTCGATAGTCGATGGTCGATAGTCGATGGTCGATAGTCGATGGTCGATAGTCGATGGTCGATAGTCGATGGTCGATAGTCGATAGTCGATGGTCGATAGTCGATGGTCGATAGTCGATAGTCGATAGTCGATGGTCGATAGACGATGTTCGATAGTCGATGGTCGATAGTCGATAGTCGACAGACGATGGTCGATAGTCGATGAACTTTAATCTATGGTCTATGGTCTATTTACTATGGTCTAATAACTATTTTTGTATTTGCGTTATCGCATCGTATTTGCTAGAGTTGGCAATATCTAATTCGTTTAAAACTTCAACAGCTTTTGGTTTTTCTATGGCAGATGATCCTTTAAAGATATTTATCAATTCATCGCGTTTTGCATCAAAAAACATCAACATCATTACCGTATTTGGGGCAAGAGTATATACTTTTTTAACTTCCTCTAATGCTTTAAAAATTTGCTTGCGTGCTTCTAAAGGCTTTTTGTAAAAAATATCCATTCCGCTTCTATGGTAAATGTAATATGCTTTTCTAATTGGCCTAAATCGTTCGTTTAATATATTATCAATTAAATTGTAACGGGTTCTTAAATTTCGTCCAAATGCTGTCCAACCGGCTGCAGCACCTTTTCCTTGAGCTAATGATAATATTTGTGCTGCTTTATTAAAATACAAAGAACCACCTTCCAAAGCATAACTATCATAATCCAATCCTAAAGCATAATTACAATAAAAAGCCAATAAGCCAGTAATTTCAGTATTAAATTGTCCATCTGAATAGTCGAAACGTTGTTGGTCAACATAAGTAAAGTTAAAATTTTCGTCTCTAAAATTAAAAAGTATTGAATTGTAATTAGTTCCAAAAACTGGTCTTCTACTCTGAATAACAGCTACTGCTCCAATGCTACCATTTGTTTGATCGTAAGTAGAAACTATTATTTCTATACTCAAATCAAATAGTTCAAATTCTAATAGTTTATCGGCACTCCACTTTTGGTTATTAATAAATGTTCTTATGTCTTGCTCTAATCGTCTAAAAATACTTCTATCTGTTATTTCTACTTGATTATCGGTAACTTTAATTTGTATATTAAAATCGGGTTGAGATTGCGCTGCTAAGCTTAAAAATAGTGTGATTATTAAAAATATTTTACGCATAAATTTATTTTAATGAATTAATAATTTCTGAAACAATATCGAAAGCAACTTCCTTTTTAGGTTTTAAATTATACTCTAATTTTTCACCCGTATTTTTTAAAATTGTAATTTTATTGGTATCATGTTTAAACCCCGCACCTTCTGTTTGCATTGAATTTAAAACAATAAAATCTGCATTTTTTTCCTTTAATTTCTTCAAAGCATTTGCTTCTTCATCATTAGTTTCTAGTGCAAAGCCAACCACAAATTGATATGATTTTTTTATTAAACCAACATGTTTTAAAATGTCTTTGGTTTTTTTAAGTTCAATGATTAAACCATCGTCATTTTGTTTTTTTATTTTATTTTCAGCTACATTTATTGGAGTATAATCAGCCACAGCAGCACACATTACAGCAATGTCGTTTTCTTCAAAATGATTAATTACAGCGTCAAACATTTGCTCAGCCGAACGTACATTAATTCGGTTTATGTTTTTATGTGTATTTTTTATATCAACAGGACCTGCAACTAAAGTAACGTTTGCTCCCCTACTTGCTAATTCTTCAGCAATTGCAAAACCCATTTTACCACTCGAAAAATTTCCTATAAACCTTACTGGGTCAATATTTTCGAATGTAGGACCAGCAGTTACAATTGCATTTTTACCTAATAAACTTTGATTGATTTTAAAGAAATTTTCAATTTTATAAAAAATTTCTTCTGGCTCAGCCATTCTTCCTTTTCCATAAAGTCCGCTAGCTAATTCACCTTCTTTAGAATCAATTAAAATATTTCCAAAAGTTTGAAGTTTATTAATATTAATACTGGTGCTTGGATGAATATACATATCTAAATCCATAGCAGGAGCAAACATTACCGGACATTTTGCTGAAAGGTAAGTGGCAATTAATAAATTATCGCAAATGCCATTTGCCATTTTGCTAATTGTATTAGCACTTGCAGGTGCTATCACCATCAAATCGGCCCAAGTACCCAAATCAACATGGTTGGTCCATTCTCCATTTTGGTTTAAAACAAAATCAGAAAATACAGGGTTTTTACTTAGCGTACTTAAAGTTAACGGTGTAACAAATTCTTTTGCAGTTGGAGTTAAAATTACTTTTACTTCCGCTCCTTCTTTAACAAGCAATCTAAGCAAAAAAGCCGCTTTGTAGGCGGCTATGCTTGCACTTATTGCTAAGATTATTTTTTTATTTTTCATTATTTACTTAAAAAGTAAAATAAATTAAAAAAATTAAAATTGTTTTCCTGTTCCTGTTTTTGCAGGATTGTTGTAATAAATTTTACCATTCATAAACTCTTCAGTTGCTATTAAAGTCGATTTTGGTAACTTTTCGTAGTAATTTGAAATTTCTATTTGCTCACGATTTTCAAAAATTTCTTCTAAAGTATCATTGTCGTTGTCAAATTCGTTCAATTTATTATGCAATTCTTCTTTCATTTGAGCACTAATTTGATTTGCTCTTTTAGCAATTATTGCAATAGTTTCGTACAAGTTTCCAGTTTCTGCTTCTAATTTTCTTAAGTCGCGAGTTACTGTTGTAGTTGGTACGTTTTGGTAATTGTGGTTTAAGTTTGCCATTTATTTTTGTTTATTTATTTTATTTAATGCTGTTATTGCTTTGTCTTTAATTTGTTTTGCACTGTTCATGTATTTGCTACTTTCAGTATAATATTCGGTAAACTCTTCAAATGCAATTATTGTTCCTTGGTAACGTTCAATTTGTTTTTCTGGTATACTGTTTTCAGCTAATAGGTAAGATGATTTTAAAATTAAAAAATCTATTTCTTCTCTTTGAGCTATTTCAGGAAAATCGTTCACCACATTTCTTAATGAAACAATTGCGCTTTTATATTCTCCAATATTATAATATAATTTAGCATTATTATATGCTTTAAATGATAGTTTGAACCTCAGTTTATCCAAATATTTATTGCACTCCTCTACATATTTGCTTTCAGGGTATACATTTACAAATATTTTAAACGTTTCTATTGCTTTGTAAGTATCTGTTTGGTCAAGTTCCGAATCTTGCGAATCTAACCAAATACAATAAGCATTCATGTATAAAGCTTCTTCTGAATTGGCATTAGTTGGATATGTTTCGTAATACATTTTAAACCTGTACCCAGCTAACGAGTACATTTTTAAACCAAAATCACATTGTGCTTGGTAGTATAAAATTTTTTCAGCTAATGGAGTATTCGATACTTCATTTTCTAATTGATCAAACAATGTTTGAGCCCTAAAAAAATCTTTCTTTTTAAAAAAATATTCGGCTACTTCAAATTTCGATTTAGGATCATTGCTTTTTAAAGCTTTTTGAAATTTGCTTTTGCAACTTCCTAATACAAGAAAAATGGTAACAATAACTAAACTTAAATACTTCATTTTTACAGAACTGCGAAAGTAAGTTTTTTGAATTAAAATAGAAAACTTATTTTCGTTAAATATTAATGAACTACTTTCCAACAAACATAAAACAATTAATCTGTAATATAATATTGATTTTATGGGTTTTAAGTTCATTTTCTCAAGTTGTAAATACTAGTAATAAAGATTCTTTAATTAGGAGCACAAACGATTCTGTTGCGCTAAATGTTACAAATAATTTAAATATACAAAAAATATTCATAGCTGATTCAATGATTAATTTTGGAAAAAAATACATTGGGTTAAATTACAGGAGAGGTGGCACCTCAAATAGAGGTTACGATTGTAGTGGTTACACGATGGTAGTTTTTAGAAAATTTGGTCTAAAACTTCCTCATACCAGTGCTGGACAAGCTTTGTTTGGAATGGAAGTAAAAAGTAAAAATATACAAAAAGGTGACTTAATATTTTTTAAAGGAAGAAGCAGAAGAGGAAAAAAAATAGGGCATGTAGGTATTGTTATTTCTGAAAAAGGAGAAGCTGTTAAATTTATTCATTCATCAGTAAGCGATGGTGTAAGAGAAGATTGGCTAGCTAATGATTATTACAGAAAAAGATTTGTTAAAGTAATGCGCGTAGCTAATTGGATTCAATAAAAACCTGAGTTTAAATTTTTTAAAATAAACATATTAAGTATGTAAACGCATAAAAAATTGAATTAAAAAAATACTTTGTGCATAACTTGTGTTTTGTAACATGGCTTGCTAGTATAAATTTGAGCCTTTACGAAAAGTATGAAATTTATAGTAAATAGTAGCACGCTTTTAAAGCATTTAACAATGATTGATGGTGTAATTGTTGCAAAACCAATTATACCCATATTGAATAATTTTTTATTCGATATTAAAGATGGTAATTTAACTATTTCATCAACCGACTTAGAAACCACAATGACCACTAGCATTAAAGTTGATGCTAGCGAAGAAATTTCAGTAGCTGTTCCTTCCAAAACTACTATCGAATTATTAAAGCAATTGCCCGACCAACCTTTGGCTTTTTCTATTAACATCGAAAAAGGTTCAATGGAAATTAAATACGGAACTGGTAAATTTAAATTAACAGTTCAAAATGGTGAAGAGTTTCCAAAAAATCCAGAAATGGACAGCGACCAAAGTTTTACCATTCCAAGTAGAGTTTTACAAAAAGCTATTTCTAAAACTGTATTTGCTAGTAGTAACGATGAATTAAGACTTAATTTAACTGGTGTTTACGTTCAATTGTTTAAAAAGAGTATCACTTTTGTTGCTACTGACGCTAACAGATTGGTTAGATATTCGAGAACAGACGTAAAACCTGGTGTTGATGAAAGTTTTATAATGCCTAAAAAAGCATTGAACTTACTAAAAAATTCGTTACCTAGTGATTTAAGCGAAGTAACTGTTAATTTCAATAAATCGAATGCATTTTTCTCATTTAGCGATTTTAGTTTAATATGTCGTTTAATTGACGAAAAATACCCTGACTACAAAGCTGTTATACCTGTTGAAAATCCAAATAAATTAACTATTGACAAAAACGAGTTTCAATTGGCAGTTAAACGTATTTCTATCACTTCAAATAAAACTACTTACCAAATTAGATTAAAGTTTGTAGGTAGCGAATTAACAATTAGTTCAGAGGATATTGATTATGAAAACGAAGGAGTTGAAAAATTAGCTGCTAATTATGAAGGAGAAGATTTAGAAATTGGTTTTAATTCAAAATACTTAGGTGAAGTAATTGGTGCTATTGATGCAACAAATATGACTTTAGAAATGAGTTTACCAAACAGAGCTGGAGTTATTTCGCCTGCTGAAACTGAAGATGGAGAAGATATTTTGATGTTGGTAATGCCTATGATGTTAAACAATTAGTAATATTTAAAATACTTATAAATATTTAAAAGCTTCCATTCAATTTTGTGGAAGCTTTTTTTTTACCTAAAATCAAATCAATTAAAATGAAAAAAATTACATTTACCTATATTTTACTTTTTACATATGGTTTTTTGTTTTCACAAAATAAAATACAAAGCATTAAAAAAGTAATTGCTGGCCCCATGCTAGGTTATACTGAACAAACTGAATGTTTAATTTGGATTCAAACAGTTTGTGCAAAATCAATTACTATTAAATATGCCGAAATTAATGGCCAAGAAGAAGGTGAAATGACTATGACTAATAAAAGTGAAAACATTTGTTTGCCAAATATATCAAAATTTGTAGTTACCAATTTAAAGCAAAATGCAAGTTACACTTACGAGGTTTTTTTAGATAATAAACCAATAAA
Source organism: Chitinophaga pinensis (assembly GCA_945873755.1). Classification (GTDB taxonomy): domain Bacteria; phylum Bacteroidota; class Bacteroidia; order UKL13-3; family UKL13-3; genus JAAFJM01. The sequence continues at coordinate 27,216 of CAMCEM010000018.1, forward strand.
ATTCCCCTATAATTTAAAATTTAAAACCAAAAAAACTTGGGCAGATTGGAGTAAAGAAAATCCTTTTGATATTAACTTTTTGGTTGGTTCATGCACTTATATAAACGATAGTGCTTTTGATAGGCCAGGAAAAGCTTATGGACAAGAAAGTAGCATTTTTACTAAAATGGCTGAACAAAATGCCGATTTTATGCTTTGGCTTGGCGACAATACTTACACCCGCGAAGCAGATTATAGCAGTGCCAGTGGTATAAAATACCGTTATTTTCATACAAGAAGTGACTCCTTTTTACAAAAGTTTTTAAGCAGACAAAATAATTATGCCATTTGGGATGACCATGATTATGGCGAAAATGATGCTAACAAAACCTACGATTTAAGTGACATAAGCAAAGAATGTTTTGTTAATTATTGGGGAAATAAAACCTGTGGCGAAGATGGAAAAGGTATTTACTTTAGCTTTAAACAAAGCGATGCTGAATTTTTTATGCTTGACGACAGGACTTTTAGAGATGAAAGTTTACTAGATGAAGAAAAATTTATTAATAAAACCCAATTAGGCGAACAACAATTGATATGGCTTAAAAACAAACTAAAACATAGCAAAAGCACTTTCAAATTTATAAGTATGGGTGGGCAATTTTTAAATACGGAAACCAATTACGAGTCTTATAATTTATATAAGCGCGAGCGTGCAGAAATACTTAAATTTATTGCCGAACAAAAAATAAGTGGCGTATTGTTTTTAAGTGGCGATAGGCACCATACTGAATTATTGAAGTATGAGCCAAATTCGAAACCCGAATATATTGTTCCTTACCCAATGTTCGATTTAACAAGCTCGCCATTGACTGCAGGAACTACCAATGTTTTAAAAAGTAGTGAGGCAAATAATCCTTACCGAGTTGCAAACACTTTGGTTGCTGAAAACAACTATTGTGGAATAAAAATATCTGGAATTAAAGGAAACAGACAATTACTAATTTCTTGTTTTGATAAAGGTGGAATTGTAAAATGGACTTACACCACTAACGAAAATTTATTAAAAGTAAAATAACTTCATGCAAACATATTCCAAAAGCCAATTGGCTTTGCGCAATGGACAAGATAAAGACGAAATATGGGTAGCTTATAAAGGTAAAATTTATGATGTAACCAAGAGCCGTCTTTGGCGCAATGGCAAGCATTATGAGCATTGGGCAGGACAAGATTTAACAGATGAACTTGCCGATGCCCCTCATTTAGATACAGTATTTGATAAGTTTAATTGTATTGGCGAATTAGTTTTATAATTGTTTAAATAAATACTAACAAACCTTGAAAATAAATGATAAAAAAGCTTTGCTTTATAATATTATCTGTTTGTGTTTTTACTCAATTAAAAGCACAACAAATTAAAATAGTAACCTATAATATTCGTTACAATAACCCTGCTGATGGAGAAAATAGCTGGCCATTGCGAAAAGGTAAGTTTGATACCTTGTTAAACAATTTAAATGCCGATATATGGTGTTTTCAAGAAGTATTAAATAGTCAGTTAATTGATTTAAAAATAATATTACCAAACTATTCATATACTGGAGTTGGGCGCAATGATGGGAAAGAAGCTGGCGAGTACTCCCCTATTTTTTATAACGATAGCCTTTTTGAATTAATTCATTCAGGTACTTTTTGGCTATCGGCTACACCTAACGATACGGGAAGTAAAGGATGGGATGCCGCCATAACTCGCATTTGCTCTTGGGCAAAACTTAAACATATACTTTCGGGTAAAGTTTTTTTTGTTTTCAATACACATTTCGACCATGTAGGTGTATTAGCCCGAGAAAATAGTGCAACCCTAATTTTAACAAAAATGAATGAATTGTCCAATAAAGAACCTATTATTTTGGCAGGCGATTTTAACAGTGAACCAACTGATAAAGCTTATAAAAACATTATAAAAAATAAAATTATTCGCTTTAAAGATTCGTTTATAAAACAAAAAGAAAATTGCACTTTTACTGGCTTTAAAGTAAATGGTGGCATTTGTAAGCGCATTGATTTTATATTTATAAATAAATATTTCAAAGTAAAATTATTCGAAATAATTAACCAAAATGACAGTAAAAATTATCCTTCTGATCATTTGCCAATTTTGACTATTTTAAAAATGAAATAATATATTATTTACTATTAATTCATAACTCATTTTCAATTCCTTAATAAAAAAAAACTTAATTACTTCAATAATGTTCCATTAAGTATGAAAGTATATTTTATTGTAATATTGGTTTTGATTATAGTGGTGTTTATAGCCTTAAAATCTTTTGCAAAAAACAACGTAGAAGAACAACCTTACCAAGTAATTAAAGTTTACGATAGTTTTGAAGTAAGATTTTACCCAACTGCTACCATAGCTTCCATTAATTCTAATGCAAAAACCTATAAAGATTTAGGAAGTTCTGGATTTAGAAAACTTGCAAATTATATTTTTGGTGGAAATAAAGATAAAAAAAGTATTGCCATGACCGCTCCTGTTTATATGGATATTAACGACTCACAATCAACTATGAGTTTTGTTATGCCCAATAATTATAACAGTAAAAATTTGCCAAATCCAAACGATTCTTCAATTACAATAAAAGAAACAGAAAGTGTTTATGTTGCGGTTATTAAATTTGGTGGGTTTGCTTCCGATATTAAAATAAAAGAATATACCGATAAATTAAAAAAGCAATTACTCGAAAAACAAATCAGTTTTTATGGAAACTTTAACTATTTAGGATATAATCCTCCATTTCAAGTTATTAATAGAAGAAACGAAATATTGGTAAATATTAAATGGACTAAATAAAAAAAGTTGTTTTACAAACTCACTCTTTAACTTAACTATTTATACTAAAAAACTTTTATACGAAAACCACAAGCAAATTTCTTGTTTAATATTGAAAATTTTCATCATTTAAATTTATAATTTATTCAAATTCCTAGTTCTATGTAATTGTAAATTAATTGATATAATAGCAGGTTGCTATCGGTTGTTTTCACATTTTTGCAATTCGGCATGACGAATTATTTCTAGCTAATGTAAAACAACTATTTAAAGCCAAATAGATAATTGCAGAATGACTAAATTGTGTGAAAATACAATAAGTATGTTTAGTAAAATAAACTCCATAAAAAAAGCCTACTTAAAATAAATTAAGCAGGCTTTAATAATATAAGCTAAAAGTTAATTTGATTATTTATTATCAAAAGATTCTTTTAAAGCCATTAGTCCTTCAACATCAGCAAACGTTGATTTTTCGTTGCTATCGTTGTTTTTCTTAGCTGCTTTGGTTGCTTTTTCTTTTTCATCGTTTTTCGATTTTCTTTCGTCTACTTGCTTCACTTCTACTTCGTTTTTCCAAACTGCAGTATGCGATAAAACGATGCGTTTGTTTTCTTTGTTAAACTCAGTTACACGGAATTGTAAAACCTCATCTTCTTTTGCAGTTTTCTTGTCTTCTTTGTAAAGTTGTTTAATTGGAGCATAACCCTCAACACCATAAGGTAAAGCAATAGTTGCACTCTTTTCTTCAACTTTCAAAATAGTACCTTCGTGTACCGAACCTAAAGCAAATAAAGTTTCAAATGCATCCCAAGGATTTTCATCCAATTGTTTATGTCCTAAACTTAAACGGTGGTTTTCATTATCAACTTCTAAAACCAAAACATCTAATTCTTGGTCTTTTTTCACAAACTCATTAGGATGTTTAATTTTCTTTGTCCAGCTTAAATCACTTACGTGCACTAATCCATCAACACCTTCTTCCAACTCTACAAATAACCCGTAGTTTGTTAAGTTTCTTACAATGCCCTTATGTTTACTACCAACAGGATATTTATTTGCAATATCAACCCAAGGATCAGTTTTTAATTGCTTAATGCCTAAGCTCATTTTACGCTCTTCTTTTTCAAGAGTTAAAATTACTGCTTCCATTTCGTCACCAATCTTCATAAAATCAGATGGGTTGCGTAAATGTTGGCTCCAGCTCATTTCACTTACGTGAATTAAACCTTCCACACCCGGAGCAATTTCTAAGAAAGCACCGTAATCGGCAATATTTACTATTTTACCTGTAACCTTACCTCCTACTACTAATTCAGTACTTAAACTATCCCAAGGATGAGCTTGTAATTGTTTTAATCCTAATGAAATACGTTTTTTCTCATCGTCAAAATCAACCACTACTACGTTAATTTTTTGGTCTAACTGTAATACTTCTTCTGGGTGATTTACGCGACCCCAAGAAATATCAGTAATATGTAATAATCCATCTACACCACCTAAATCAATAAATACTCCAAACGAAGTCATGTTTTTAACAGTTCCTTCTAATACTTGGCCTTTTTCTAATCTAGATAAAATGTCAGATTTTTGTGCTTCAATATCTTCTTCGATTAATACTTTATGTGAGATAACAACGTTTTTGAAAACATTGTTCACTTTAACCACTTTAAATGGCATGGTTTGACCAACATAAACATCATAATCTTTTATAGGTTTTGTATCAATTTGCGAACCTGGTAAGAAAGTATCCATTCCTAAAACTTCAACTACTAATCCACCTTTGGTACGCGATTTTACATAACCGTTTACAATTTGATCGTTTTCGTGTGCATGCATAATGTTGTCCCATGCACGTTCACTTACTGCTTTTTTCCTACTCAAAATTAATTGACCTAAAGCATCTTCTTTTGTTTCTAACAAAACTTCAACTTCATCACCAATTTTCAAATCTGGCAAATCTCTGAATTCTGTTCTTGCTACTAAACCATCAGATTTGAAACCAATGTTTAATACTACTTCTTTTTCTGTAAAGCCTACTACTGTACCTTTAACAATTTCTTTTTCTGTAATGGCTGAAAGAGTTTTTTCGTAAGCAGCAGCCATTTGCTCACGTTCGTTTTGGTTGTAATCACCAAAACCAGCGTTGTCCATTTCCCAGTCAAAATCTGGCAAGTTTGTTGTTTTGTTTGTGTTTTCTGTCAATTTATATGATCTCCTTTCGCTTAAAAAAGCCTGCAAGTATAGGCGTAAATAATTGAACAGCAAAATGTTTTTTTAAATATTTTATTATTAATTTATTGACAGTTAGTTTTTAGCAAAACATTTTCGTAAATAAATTTAAATTTAACTCTCCTTATATCAAAATTATATAATTTTGAACAAATAAAATTACTAAAAATGAATACAAATAAACCCGATTTATCTTTGTTTCCTGCTTATATAGCTAAATATGTAAACCTTGTAAAAACTGATGATTTATACACTGAATTATACAAAGAAAGTATTGATACCATTGATGTGCTTTCGAGCTTAGATGAAGAAACTTTATTATTTAAATATGAAGCAAATAAATGGACTGTTAAAGAAGTTTTTCAGCATATAATAGATACCGAAAGAATTTTTCAATATAGAATTTTATCAATTGCGCGAAACCATGAAACTGCATTGCCTGGTTTTGACGAAAACATATTTGCGGAAAATAGTTTTGCCGACAAAAGAAATGTAATGGATATGGTGAGAGAATTTTCGATGGTAAGAGGTTCAACTGTTGAATTATTAAAATCTCTTTCAACGCTTGTTTGGGATAAAATGGGAGTGGCTAATAATAATCCTACTAGTGTTAGAAGCATCGCTTACATGCTTTTAGGCCATGAAATTCACCATAGGAATGTAATTGAAAAAAGGTATTTGTTGTAATAATTTTCATTTAAAAAAAATAAA
>CAMCEM010000019.1 GCA_945873755.1 Chitinophaga pinensis
GCTAAAAATGGTGCGAGTTGTGCAGATTCAATTAGCAAAACTGTAACTGTTATTTCCAACCCAACAATTGGAAATATTAATGGCAACGCAACACCAACCTCTTTAAACCAACCTTTTAATTACAATATTGCAAATCAGACTAATGTTGATTATAATTGGACTGTTGTAAATGGAATTATTCAAAACGGACAAGGAACAAATAGTATCAATGTAATTTGGCCTAATGTTGGAAACGGAAAAGTAAAACTTAAAGTTTTTAACAATTATAATTGTGTTGATTCAACTGAGCTAAATACATCAATAACATCAGTAGGAATTGACGAATTTAACTTAAACAACAGTTTAATGGCTTATCCTATTCCAACCAAAAATACAATAATAATAACTAGTAAATTAAATTTAACAAACAAACAGTTTACCATAAGTAATATTGTTGGCCAAATAGTTTTGTCTGGCAAGTTAAATAATAATGAAACAACCCTTAATTTAGTTGATTTACCCAATGGTTTATACCTATTAAATATGGAAGGTTCTTTAGATAAAAGCATAAAAATAATTAAGGAATAACATTGATTTAATTTATTATGTTTCAATAAAATATTTTACAATAAAAAAGCTCCAATTGGAGCTTTTTTATTATAGTTAAAATGTAATTCCAAATTTTCGTAATTGGCGTTTTATAAAGTTTTTAGCACCTTCTTTTATTGGGGTTAATGCTTTTTTAGCAGCACTATCAGTTGGGCGAGCTTTAAAAACAGTATCGTGGTATTTGGCAGCATCACCTCTTAGTTCGGTATAGTAATAAGCATAGAACGATTTACGCGTAATTCCTTCTGGAAGTTTAATTTTATCGTATCCGTGGTAACTTATTTCGTTGGTTTCAAATATCAAACAGCGGTTCATGGCAGGAAAAACTTTTTTATCTAAATTGGTCATATCGGCATTCCAAAGTTCGGTGTGTCCTCCGTATTCTTCTTTCCAATCTTTGTTAAAAAAAATCAGTAAGTTTATACGTCTGTGAATGCCTCTATCCGCATGAATATTAAAATCGATATGAATATCTAAAAAGCTTCCATTACCACCTTGGTGCAATCCACCTCCTAAAGCATCTTCAACCGAAAATAAAGCATCAATTCCGGTGATTTTACTCATTATTTCGCACCATTCTTTGCTATGTAATTCTTGGCGCATTTGGGTAAATACTTCGGGAAAATCTTCAAAGTTTGAACCTTCGGCTTTAAACTCATTTACTCCTTTATATTTTTTGTTAAATACATCTTCCTTTGGAAAATGATTAAACATAAACTCGGCAGTTTCAGCATTTAAAAAATTATCAATAACCAAATGGCGATAAGGCTTTGCATTGCTAAACTCATTGCGCATTTTTTCAATATTTTCTGCACTGAATAAACTACTATTTACTAAATTCATTTTTAAATTTTTTTTGGCAAATGTATTGGTTGTTTAGATTATTTCTAAATAAAATTTTTGTAATTTTTGTAATACAAATTTTAATCAATGCATTCCATCAATAACAAATTTCCTTTGTTAAATGAAATTGATACCAATCCATCCACTTCGGTTTTATTGCTACTGCTGGTTCTTTCACCCAAATGCAAATCTTCATTTAATAAATTATATATTAAACCATTGGTGGTTAAACCAAATACACTTCCAAGTGGGATTAATGAAACATTGTAATGAGCAGGATACCACTTAGTAAATTGATTGGGCAAATTAAAAACCTTTGAATGGTCATCGAGCAATACAATGGTTATTTGGTCTTTGTATTTGGCAATTGAACTTAAATTATTGATGTGGTGGTCGGCTCTTTTACCTGTTGCCCAAACTATGTTTACTGCTTTATGGCCTTTTGCAATTAAGTAATCAAGCCCTTTTTCTAAATCGGTTTTATTTTGGTCGGGTGTATGAACCACCGTTACGGGTTGCTGATTGGCTAATAATTCGTCCCAATTTTCAACTTTATCAAAATCACCTAAAACTATATCAATTTTAATTCCTAATGCCAGCACTCTATGAATTGCTCCATCAAGCACCATAACAACTGGGCTCCATTCAAGCAATTGCCCCAGCAACTCAAAACTACAACTTTGCCCATTGGCAATAATTAATGCGGGTTCTTGCTCATCGCGAACTATGTGGTGGCTGGACATTTAAAATTTTTAGGCAAAATAAATAAATAATAATAAAAATCGTAAATACTTATGTTATCTATAATTTAATGTACAAGTTTTTAAAATTGCTTTTAATAAGTTCAATATAAAAACGAAAATGGTTACCTTTTTTGAGACAATCTTTTGTTGGTACTCACGTTAATAAGAACGTTCGCTCGTTCCTTGCAACAAAAGAAACTAAAAACCAAACCGCTTTAAACAAAAACTAAAGCAGTTTTTTATATTGAAACTGCATAATTTGAATAGTAATAAAAATGTGGTTTGGTGTGGAGACAATCTACGGACAAAATGTTAGCACCCATTTTATTTAAATTTTTAATAAACTAAAATAGAAATTGTATGAACCACTATTCCATTAACTACGTGCATGGGGTCGGCAAAAAGGCGGGCCAGCCCTAGCCTAGTGCGTGGAAGCTTTTTTTTGCCTTGATTTTTTGTTTCTTTTTCATCTAAGGAAAAAGAAAGAAGAAAAATTAAAGATGACTTTTTGAGGGTCGACTAATTAAATACTAATAGCATTAACAAGTTTTTTTATATAACCTTTCTTTCCACTACTAATAAATAATAAACTAAAGAGCCCAAATAACAAACGACAGCCAAACTCTCAATATCGACAAGGTTTCAAAGGAGCAAAAAAAAGACAACTCTCAAATAAATTGGAGTTGTCCTTTTTGGTGGGCCCACCTGGAATCGAACCAGGCACCTACTGATTATGAGTCAGTTGCTCTAACCGAATGAGCTATAGGCCCTATTTAAAAACAGATTGCTATTTTTAAAGGAGTGCGAAAGTATGTTTTTTGATTTAGCCAAGCAAATATTTTTATAAAAACTTTAATATTATCAGATTGTGCATTGTAAATTAGATTTTTACAATAAATAATAATTTAAAATTCTTAAATAATTAAAAAATTTGTAACATTGAGAAAAAAATGTTGAAATACAAAGCAATTATTTTCGATTTAGGAGGTGTTATTTTAAATCTTGACCAAGAAAGAACCATTAGAAGTTTTAAAAGGTTAAACCTTGATTTAGATGTAGTAAACGATAAACTTCCCATTTTTAAACATTATGAAATTGGGAAAGTAGATACTGAAACATTTATACAAACCTTAAAAGCTGAACTAAAAGGCAATGCTAGCGAATTAGAAATAGAAAAGGCTTGGAACAACATGATTTTGAATGTGCCTAATGAACGTATTGAAATATTAAAATACTTAAAAACTAAATATAAAATATTTATTTTAAGTAACACAAATGAACTTCACATACAAGAATTTGTAACTATTTTTAAAAAAGACCATCCAACCGAAAGCTGGGAAAACCTTTTTGATAAAATTTATTATTCACATCAAATAGGGCTTAGAAAGCCTGATTTAGCTGCTTGGAAAATAATTTTAGAAGAAAATAATTTGACACCAAGTGAAACTATTTTTATTGATGATACTTTAATGCACCATAAAGCAGCAGAAACATTGGGCATAAAAAGTATTTGGACAAAAAAACCAATTGATAAATGGTTTTTAGAAGAATTAAAGAACTTTGAAAAACTATAAATGAATGAGCTTAAAAGCTAATTTTTGAGCAAAGGTTTTGTAATACATTTTTATATGTGCTTCTACCCTACTTACATCTAAAAACTCTTGAAACATATCGAGTAATAAAATGTCGAAAGCCGAGCTTTCAATAAATTTTATTTCTTTTTGAAAACCACAAATACACAACGCATTTGTTTTCTTTAAAAATCTTTTGAGTATTCTTAAATCAGTATCCATGACATGGCAGGCACCAAAATGAAAAATTTTATTTTTACAACTATCACCTAGCATTTCGGCCAATTCATCTAAACTAACAGGTTCTTTTCCAATTAGAATATTTCCAGGCTTGCCATGAAAAGCAAAGTAACCAATACTGTATTTCGAATATCTTTTAAGCTTCCACTCATCTAAATAAAAAGCTAGGTTTTCTTTGGTTCCACAGTGTCTGTGTATGTATTCTATGTTTCTATTTTCTTTTAAAAAATCAAGCGCTGCCTTTACACTATTTTGTTTTAATAAATTTCTGTTCCAATCGCCTTCTAAACAAAAAATATCTTTATCGTATGCTTTTGCCTTTTTCATTGCTTTGCAAAAGTATTAATATTAAAATCATTCTGTATTATTCAATTTTTTTAATTTTAATAAAAATAATTAGTTTTGGTAAAAAAGTACAAAGTATGATTTTAATATTTGTAGCCGATGAAAAAGCACCACGATTGCTTTACATATTTAATGAAATATTATTAAAAAGACTAGGAATAACTTATACTTTAACAGATAGTTACGATTACTTTTCGCGTTCTAAAATGCCTAAAATAAATTACTCAACTACCATTTTTGAAAACTGCATAAATATTCCAGCTAATACACTTTTATTTGAAGAGAATATTAAAAAAATATCCCTTTCAGTTGAAAAAAACAGTCGATTTGAATATTCGTTTTTTAATCAAAAACTAGATGCAGATAAATTTATAGAACCTCCAAAACAACATTTACCTTTCGATATTTTTAGTGCATCGTTTTATTTATTAAGTAGGTACGAGGAGCACATGAATCCAAGTTTCGATATGCACAACAGGTATAAAGTGGAAGAAAGTTTGGCTTATAAAAACGGATTTTTAAGAATTCCGTTGGTTGATATTTGGGCTTTGGAATTGGGTAAAATTATTAATAATGAATACAACGAAATACAGTTTTTATTAAGCAATTACAATGAACTAAACACATTTGATATAGATTTTGCATACAAATACAAAGGCCTTTCACGATACCGATTTTATAAAAAAGCTTTAGGTAACTTTTTTCGCTTTAATTTCAAAGAGTTAAAAAAACAATTTAATAAAACCATAAAAGACGAATACGATACCTATGATTTTATTTTTGAGTCATTGGGCAATAAACCTTCTCTTTTCTTTTTTTTACTAGCAGAAATTGAAAGTACGCACGACAAGAACTTGCTGCCAGAAAGTAGCGAATATCAAAATTTAATACAGCAAATTGCTTCTAAATTCCCGGTTGGAATTCATCCATCATACCATGCTAGTTCAAGTAAAAAAATACTTTTTACCGAAAAAACTGAATTAGAAAAAATAAGCAATACCATAATTAATACAAGCAGGTTTCACTTTTTAAAATTTAAATTGCCATACAGCTATAATCATTTGGTAGAAAACAATATTTTACAAGATTATAGCATGGCTTATGCCAATAAAATTGGATTTAGAGCAAGCACCTGCAAAGGGTTTCAGTTTTTTAATTTAATAGAAAATAAAACCCAAAATCTCGAAATATTTTCCCCTTGCGTAATGGATGTAACGTTAAAAAATACAGAAAAATTAACTCCAAATGAAGCCAATTTAGCAATTGAAAACATAAAGACAGAAATAAAAAAAGTAGGAGGAAACTTTATAAGTATTTGGCATAACTCCAACCTAACTGATACTCCAGAATGGGAACCTTGGCAAGTAGTTTGGTTAAAAATGGTGAATTTGATTTAATCATTTGTTTTATTATAAGTTATGATGGATAAAGAATACAAAATATGGCTAATTAATTTAAAAAATAAAATTCGTTCGGCTCAACTTAAAGCATCTGTTGCAGTAAACGAACAAATGATTATTCTATAACCGAACAACAATGGGGAAGTAAAATTATTGAACAAATGGCAAAAGATTTAAAAAATGAACTGCCAGAAACCAATGGTTTTTCGAGAACTAATTTATTTGCCATGCGCCAGTTTTATTTGTTTTACAAGGACTTTCTTATTGTTCACCAAGTTGGTGGACAATTAGAAAACGATTTAGTCCAACAAGCTGTTGGACTAATTACCGAAGACAGTATTCTTTGCAAAATACCTTGGGGTCATCATGTGTCAATTTTAGGTAAATGCACAACTGTTGAGGATGCCAAATTTTATATACAACAAACCATACAGAACAATTGGAGTCGCAATGTTTTAGCAATTCAATTAGAAACTAAGCTAATTAACAGGTTGGGCAAAGCCCAAAACAACTTTGAACTTACGCTCCCAAAACTACAAAGTGATTTAGCCAAAGAAACACTCAAAGACCCTTATAAATTTGATTTTTTAAGTTTAGAAAATGATGTACAAGAACTTGAACTTGAGAAACGTCTTACCGAAAATATTACTAAATTTTTATTGGAATTAGGAAAAGGATTTGCTTTTATTGGAAGGCAATATCCTATCCAAATTGGCAAAAAAGAAAGAAAAATTGATTTATTATTTTATCATACACGAATGCACTGTTATGTTGTTATCGACCTTAAAATGAGTGAGTTTGAACCAGAGTTTGCAGGCAAAATGAATTACTATCTTTCGGCTGTAGATGATTTATTAAAAACAGAAATAGATCAACCTAGTATAGGTATTATTCTTTGCAAATCGAAAGAGGCATTAGATGTTGAATACGCCTTAAGAGACATAAAAAAACCATTAGGAATCAGTGAGTTTACCTTTAACGAACTTCCAAAAGAAATGCAAAACAATATGCCTACTGTGGCAGAGTTAGCATCAGAGCTTGAAAAATATATCAACCAAGAATAACATTAAACTTTAAATTTCTAATATTTCATCAATATCCTAAAAGCAGTTTGGTTAAATATGATTAGTAAATAATTTATTCAGCAATAGTCTCTTTTTCAAAAACACGTTTGGTGCCTTGGTACATTTCGTATTGATGAAACTTACATTCTAATGGACCATTAAAAACCAATAACCGTTGAGAAGTTTTTAACCTGATACTTTTCATTGCTTCTTGGTTCGATGATAAAACCCAAGCTTGCCAACCTGAAAAATCTTTTTTGAATTTATCGCCAATCATTTTGTAAAACTCGGCTGCTTCTTCAAGCGCCAATCGCTCGCCATAAGGCGGATTCATTATTAAACAACCTCTTTCTGCATTGGGTTTCAAATTTTCAAAAGGTGTTTTATCTAATTTTATTACACCTGTTAAACCCGCTTTATCCACGTTCGATTTAGCTATTTCCAGCGTATCCCATGAAATATCAGATCCATTTATAGTTAATTTAATATTTTTTATTCCTGCTTTTCCTTCTTCTTTAACTTCCTGCCATAGCTTGTGGTCATAATCTAACCACGACTGAAAACCAAAGCGTTTGCGCAAATAATTAGCTGGAATATTTTTAGCCATCATAGCAGCTTCAATTAAAATAGTTCCGCTACCACACATGCCATCCATTAAAGGTTCTGAACCGTTCCAACCCGTCATTTTTACAATGGCAGCAGCAGTTACTTCATTTAAAGGTGCTTTGTTTGCATCTTCGCGGTAACCCCTGCGGTGTAACGAATCGTTACTCGAGTCGAGTGACAGCGTAGCACTGTCTTGAAAAATATGTAAGTTTAAACGTAAATCTGGATTAATAATATCAACATTTGGGCGCTTATTAAACTTAGTTCTAAATTGGTCAACTATGGCATCTTTTGCCTTTAAGGCAATGTATTGGGAATGGTTAAAAAAATCGGAACGAAGCAAACCATCAATAGCCAACGAACCATCAATACTCATAAAAGTACTCCAGTCAATAGTGCCAATTGCATCATACAATTCTCGGTCGTTTTTAGCTTTAAAACTATAAAAAGGCAATAAAATTTTTAACGCCAAACGCGAATGTAAGTTCACTTTATACATCAATCGTTTATCGCCATCGAAACTAACGGCTCTTTTTAAACGTTGGGTATTTGTTGCTCCTAGTTCTTGTAATTCTTTTTCTAGTAAAGGTTCTAAACCTTGTTGTGTTTTGGCAATCATTTTAAATTGCCCTGTAGTAATGTTTTTCAAAATATTTTTATTTTTAAATAACTACTAACTCCTATAAATAGCTAGTAATAAGCTTAAAGTAATTTTTTTAAGCATGCAATAATAACTAAAATTTATTGGAGGAGACGAAATATTATTTTTTAAAGGACTGTATTTTCTGAAGTTCCTCTACATCCAACTTATCTTTGGTTCTATTATTTCCAATTTTAGATAACACCAAATGATTTATATGTATAAAAGGTATTTTTACATTTTCAATTTCAGCAATTACTTTTTCTTTATCAGCTGTTTCATAATCAACAACTGCCACTTTTGTTAACACATCAACTTTGTAGGGAACTTCCCAAAAATTAAAAGCTAATGCATTAGTAAAATCCATTTTACCTATGGTGTTCAAATCATCCTTATTGAATCCCATCTCAATCAGCACTTTTATCATCTTATCTCTATTTTCGTTAGAGGGTTTCACCCATAAATCCATATCACCAGTCGTTCGGTTGTAACCATGAAAATTTACTGCATAGCCACCAATCAATATAAAAGAAACATCGCCCTTTATTAGATTTTGGATTAATAAAAGATGCTTATCTAAAAAAATATTCATAGATATTTACAATTAATTCTATTTGAAAAAACAGGTTTATAGTTCTTCAAATCATACGTCTGAACAATCATTTCATGTAAATGAATAAGCCTTTGAATAGGTGAAATACTTGCCCAATATGCCCTCATACTATCCTCTTGCTCTTCTAAAGTGGATATGATAATCCTATTGGTTTTTTCATTTAATGCATTTTCCATTTCTAATTGTTTTTAACAAAAGTAAACAATGCACTAGATATTTCATTTAATAAAACGATAACTTTTAATAGAATAACTGTAAAATTGATAAAACTTTCTGTTCTTTTGCTCGCAAACCCAAAATATAATGAAAGCATTTTACACCATACTACTTTTAACACTTTCAAATACCTTTATGACCTTTGCTTGGTATGGTCATTTAAAATTTAGCAAAATAGTATGGATAAAAATCTTTTAGCATATTTATTTTCCAAATTATAAAATTATCTTTTCAATCTTATAATTTTGGTAAACTATTAAATCTAAAAATCATTCAATCAAAAAATCTTTAAATTTCATACATGAATTTACAAAACAAAATAGCGGTTGTTACTGGTGTTAGCAAGGGAATTGGCAAAGCAGTTTGCCTGCAATTATTGGCAAATGAAGCTAAAGTATTTGGCCTAGGCCGAAATAATAACGATATTTCAAATCCAAATTATACATTTATCCATTGCGATGTTCGCAGTTTCGAATCGGTGCAAAATGCTTTTTCACAGATTTTTGCTGCAAGCAACCAAACAATAGATATTTTGATTAACAATGCAGGTTTGGGCTATTTTGGTTTTTTGGAAGACATGCCTGTAGAACAATTTCATGAAATGCAGGAAACCAATGTTAACGGCATATTTTATTGCTGTAAAATGGCTCTACCCAAAATGAAAGAAAAGGAAACGGGGCATATTGTCAATATTGCATCTACGGCTGCATTAGAAGGAATGGCACAAGTGGCAGGTTATTGCGCTAGCAAATGGGCAGTAAAAGGTTTAAGTGAATCGTTATTTAGAGAAGTAAGAGATTTTAAAATAAAAGTTACTTGCATTTATCCTGGTTCAACCAAAACCGATTTTTTTAGAAATAGCCCCGGAGTTAAACCCCACGATTATATGCTAATGCCAGAAGATGTAGCGGCAAATATTATTTATGCTTTACAAACACCTGATAATTTTCATACAGTTAATTTAGAAATTAGACCTTTGCAACCCAAAGGACCAAAAAAATAAACTATTGAAAAAATGTTAAACAAAATTGCAAAATAAATAGGCTACTATTCTGTTAAACATTATTTTCGCACCAAAAATTTACGAAAAATGCCAACTTTACGTTTTAATGCCCTAAAAACTGCTTTAAGCAGGAATCCAGTTATTACCAAAGCCCCTTCTGACAAAGTATCAGATTTTTACAATAGCAATGTATTTAACGACAGTGCCATGAAAAACTTTTTAAGCAAAGAAGCATACGAAGCGGTTTCAAGAGCAGTAAAAATGGGGGAGAAAATTGACCGTAGCCATGCTGATGCAGTAGCTTCAGGAATGAAAAATTGGGCTATGAGCAGAGGAGTTTCACATTACACCCATTGGTTTCAGCCATTAACTGGAGCCACTGCCGAAAAGCATGATGCATTTTTTGAACCAACAGAAGATGGCCGTTCTATGGAAAAATTTTCGGGCGGAGCATTGGTTCAGCAAGAGCCAGATGCCAGTAGTTTTCCAAATGGAGGTATAAGAAATACTTTTGAAGCTAGAGGCTACACCGCTTGGGATCCTTCATCACCAGCTTTTATAATGGAGGAAAGCAATGGCAAAACATTATGTATTCCTACAATTTTTGTTTCATACACCGGTGAGGCTTTAGATTTTAAGGCACCATTATTAAAAGCATTACATGCTGTTGAAAAATCGGTTGTAAGTGTTTGTGCTGATTACTTTGATAATAATGTAACCAAATCATCAGTAAGTTTAGGTATAGAGCAAGAATATTTTTTAATTGATGCAGCAATGTTTTATGCTCGTCCTGATTTAATGTTAACTGGCCGTACTTTATTAGGCCATGCTCCCGAAAAAGGACAACAATTAGAAGATCATTACTTTGGTTCAATTCCTCCAAGAATCCACGATTTTATGGTTGATTATGAAACTGAAGCATACAAATTAGGAATCCCATTAAAAACCCGTCACAATGAAGTGGCACCAGGCCAATTCGAGTGTGCTCCAAATTTTGAAGAAGCTAATTTAGCCGTTGACCATAACCAATTGTTAATGGATTTGATGGAAAAAGTGAGTCAACGCCATGGTTTAAAAGTATTATTGCACGAAAAACCATTTGCTGGAGTTAAC
Source organism: Chitinophaga pinensis (assembly GCA_945873755.1). Taxonomy (GTDB): domain Bacteria; phylum Bacteroidota; class Bacteroidia; order UKL13-3; family UKL13-3; genus JAAFJM01. Next base: position 10,986 of record CAMCEM010000019.1, read on the forward strand.
GGAAGCGGAAAACACAATAACTGGAGTTTAATTACAAACACTGGTGTAAATTTATTGGCTCCTACCAAAAATCCAGAAACCAATTTACAATTCCTTACTTTTTTTGTCAACGTAATTAAGGCCGTTAGTGATAATGCTGATTTATTGCGTGCTTCTATTGCAACTGCTAGCAACGACCATCGTTTAGGTGCAAACGAAGCTCCACCAGCAATTATGAGTATTTTTATTGGAAGTCAAATGACTAATGTATTAGATTCAATTTTAAACGATAAATCAAGTGCTAAGGTTAATACAAAATCAAAACAAGCCATCAATGTTATCAAAATTCCTGATATTTTACTAGATAATACCGATAGAAACCGTACTTCACCTTTTGCATTTACTGGAAATAAATTTGAATTTAGAGCTGTTGGTTCAAGTGCTAATTGCGCCAATGCAATGATTGTGTTAAACACAGTAATGGCTGACCAATTAAACAAATTTAAAACTGAAGTTGACGCTTTAATTAAAAAAGGAAAAAAGAAAGAAGAAGCAATTTTATCTGTTTTAAAAACATACTATAAAACTTCAAAAAATATATTATTTGAAGGTAATGGCTATAGCGATGAGTGGGTGAAAGAAGCTGAAAAACGCGGATTATCAAATGTAAAAACAACACCCGAAGCATTAAATGCTTACATTACTAAAGAATCGGCTGATTTATTTACTAGAAATAATATTTTTAGTAAAATAGAGTTAGAAGCACGTTATGAAATTATGCAAGAATTATATGTTAAAAAAATTGACATAGAAGCAAAAACATTGTCACAACTTGCAACTTCGCATGTAATTCCAGCAGCAGTTGAATACCAAAGTAAATTAGCAATAAATGTACAAGCATTAAAAGGAGCAGGTTTAAATAAAACCAGTTACGAAACTCAGTTAAAAACAATTGAATCTATATCGAAGCACATTAAAACTATTAGTGATAATGTAGATAAAATAATTGCAGAAACTGAAAAAGCCCACCATGCAGCTAATACTCATAAAGCAGCATTGGCATTTTGCCACAAAGTTAAACCTTTGTTCGATAATGTTCGTGGTGCAAGCGATTCGTTAGAGTTTATAGTTGACGATACTTTATGGCAATTACCTAAATACCGCGAAATGTTATTTATTAAATAAAATTTAGAAAAAAATGCTTTAAAAAAAACCAATCAAATTTACATTGATTGGTTTTTTTTATTTAAATGTATTCATATTTAGGCATTTAAAAAAAATAAAATACCTAAAAAAAACATTGTTTAATAAGCTAAAAAACATAAAATTGCGTTTGTTCTATTTAAACTCAAAAATTTGCACATGAAAAAAAATTACTTGATAAAATTTACTGGAATTGTTTTAACAATATCTTTACTGTTTTTTGCTTGTAAAGGTGGTGGAGGAAACATTAATGATGCCCGAAAGAAATTTAAAGAATTTGAATATGCAGCTGCCGCTGATGTTTATAAAAAAGTTTATGGAACAACTAAAAACAAAGACATAAAAAAAGAAGCCGCATTTTTTGCAGCTGAGTGTTATCGTTTATCGAACAATTGGACTGCTGCTGAAAGTTGGTATACCAAGGCAGTTCAGCAAGACCCTACCAACGCGGAAGCAAAATTTCGTCAGATACAGGCCTTGAAATTTTCAGAAAAATATGTTGAATCTATAACTGAAGCCAATAAATACAAAAAATCAGTTGGCTCCGATCCTAAAATAGATTTAGAAGATTGTGGTAGCACCAGCGCCCAAAAATGGAAATCAGAAAAAACCAGGTACCTGGTTGAAAATGTGGCTAAGTTAAACACTAAATGGAGCGATTTTGCCCCAATGTATTACAGAAAAGATCAATTGATGTTTTCGAGCGATAGATTTGAAGTTGGAGTTAGAGGAAAAGATAAATATGGTTGGTTTAATAATGGATTTTGCGATGTTTATACAACTACTTTAAAATTAAACAAAAAAAATAAAGACATTATTGAAAACTACAGCTTGCCTGCGTTAACCGATAAAAAAAGTATTAATGGAAAATGGAATGATGGTTCAGTTTGTTTTGATGCTAAATTTACTACAATGTATGTTACAAAATGTAACTATGGAGAGAAAAATGATGGCAAGGGTGCACATTGCAGAATTTATGAATCGAAATTATCAGGAACAGAATGGAGCGAACCAGTTCCACTTCCTTTTAGCACCGATTCTTTCGATTGTGGCCATCCATATTTAAGCAAAGATGGTACAACTCTATATTTTTCGAGTAATATGCCAGGTAGTATTGAAAAAGCAGTATCAAGTGCCGAAAATCCTGATGGAACTATACTAAGTAAAGATTTATATAGTGTGAGCTATAGTAAAAGAGGAAATGCATGGGGCGATCCAGTAAACTTAGGCCCAAGTATCAATACAGATGGTGACGAAGCTTTCCCTTTTTTACACGATGATGGAACATTATATTTTGCATCGAATGGCCGATGTGGAATGGGTGGATACGACATATTTTTTGCAAAAGGCCAAGCTGCAGATTGGAGTGATCCAATAAACATGAAAGCACCTATCAACTCTGGTGGTGATGACTTTGCTATCATTGTTTCTAAAGATAAAGAGACTGGCTTTTTCTCTTCAAACAGATTAAATGGAAAAGGAAGTGATGACATTTATAGATTCACAAAAACACCATTAATATTTACTTTAAGTGGCGTTGCCCGCGATGTTAAAACACGAGAAATATTAAAAAATACAGTTATTCAATTTACAAATAGTTCTGATACAATTAAATTAACAGTTAGAACAGATGCTGCTGGCTCATACAGAATACCATTACGTGCTGGAACTGATTATGATTTATATGGCTCAAAAGCACTTTATTACGATAGTAAAATATACTCACAAACAACCAAAGGATTAGAGGTATCTACCGATTTAATTCAAGATTTAGAATTAAGACCAATAGATTTGGAAACTTTTACAGTAAAAGGAATTTTTTATGGCTTAGACAGTGCTGATATTAGACCTCGTTCCGCAGAAATTTTAGACTCATTGGTATTGATTATGAACAAATATCCAATGTTAAAATTTGAATTGGGTTCACATACCGATTGTAGAGCAGATTCATTTTATAATATAAAATTATCGCAAAGGAGGGCCGATTCGTGTGTAGGTTATTTAATAAGCCATGGAGTTGATTCAATGAGGTTAGTTTCGAGAGGTTATGGAGAAAATGAATTAGAAATTAAAGAATGTGCTTGTGAAGGGCCTAATGAAAGAGCTCAAGGACAAAGATGTACCGAAGACCAACACCAACAAAATAGACGAACAACAGTAAAAGTAATTGATACCAATTATAACCCACCAGTAAAAACTAAAGATCCTAATGAGCCAATTAAATTAGGCCCTGGACAAAGAGTGAGGCCTGGTTCTCAACCTCCGAGAAGGTAATACATCAAAAAAACCGATAGCTAAAAATTAGTTATCGGTTTTTTTATTACAATATATTAGTTTTTTATAAAAAGCTTGCAATTGATGATGCAATTTCTTCAAATTCCTCTTTAGTAAAATGGATTTTTTTATTAGTAAAATTCATATCATTTACTCCATTTATTGGAATTAAATGGATATGAGTATGAGGAACTTCTAAACCTATTACCGTTACTCCAATTCTTTCACAAGGAATTGCTTTTTTTAATGCAATAGCAATGTTTTTAGCAAAAAGCTGAAATTCAATGTATGTTTCTTCTTCTAAATCAAAAATATAATCAACTTCAATTTTAGGCACTACTAATACATGCCCTTTTGCCAATGGATTAATGTCAAGAAAAGCAAAGCAAGTTTCAGATTCAGCAACTTTATAACAAGGAATTTCTCCAGTTATAATTCTTGAAAAAATACTTGCCATTTTAACTAAATGAAATATTTAATATTTCTAATTTTATTGTACCAGCAGGTGCTGCTATTTCAGCAATTTCACCTAGTTTTTTTCCAAGTAAACCAGCTCCTATTGGCGATTTTGCTGATATTTTACCAATTTTAAAATCTGCTTCATTCTCAGAAACAATTGTATAAGTAAACTCTTTTTTTACATTGTGATTCAAAACTAAAACTTTGCTTAAAAGCATAACTTTACTATTGTCTAACTTACTTTCATCAATAATTCTGCTTATAGCTAACAAAGATTCAACTTGAGAAATTTTAGTTTCTAAATGTCCTTGATCTTCTTTGGCTGCATGGTATTCAGCATTTTCACTTAAATCTCCTTTATCTCTTGCATCAGCAATTTGTTTTGAAATAAAAGGGCGTTTTACAAACTTTAAATCATGAAGTTCATTTTGTAATCTTTCAAAACCTTCTTTCGATAAGTAATTTAAAGGTTGTGATGGAGGTAAAGTTTTTTTTGCCATGTTATTTTTATAATTCAATTAAACTAAAAAAAGAAACGCTCGGACTAATAAATCCGAACGTTTCTTTTCAATAAACAAATATAAATTTTTTATTCTTTACTTCCTAATGTAAGTTTAAATCCTATACTGTGAATACCACTAAAAATTATTGTTGGTTGATAAGCATAATCAATTGATAATGCAGTACCTGCATCGCTTATAGGTAAATTAAAACCTGTACCAACGCTTATGCCATAACTAGGCGATTTGTAATCTATATCGTTGAAATTATTTTCTTGGTGAGCATAACCAGTTCTTAACATGAACATATTTTTAAAACCATATTCAGCCCCAAAAGATGTAATATTTGAAGAAAAAGCATTGTAGTTGAAATTACCTGATACTGTTAAACGATGATCGTAAGTTTCTTCTCCTTTATCTAATCTGAAATCATACGCAACACCAATGTTTGCTAAAGCAGGCATATTAAAAGGTTGAGATCCAAATAAAGTTTTACGACTTGCACCAGTTGCTGTAACTGATGAATTTATTGACAATCCAGAACCAAGAAATGATAAATCGGGTCCTAAGTTACGAACAGCAATACCAAATCTAAAATCTTGTTTTTTAATTTTCTTACTTGGGTTCAAGGCAGTTTGGTATTGAACTCCAGCATCTAAAGTAATTCCACTTGCATTTACACTAGCAGTTCCTTCACTTACGTATCTTATCATTAATCCACCAGTAATTGAATTTGAAAAGGTTTTAGAATAAGCTAAACCTAAATTTAAAATTTGAGTAGTATAAGTTCCTAAAGTATTATCGGGTGCTTCAGTTGTGGTAATAGGAATACTTCCCATGTCCCAATAAGTAAAAGCTATACCTAATACTCCACCACTACCATTTTCTCCAAGAGATTGCGCCATTCCAAAATTATTTAAATAAATGTCGGTTCCAACTAAATACCTAGTTTGAGATGCTTGAACTTCGGTTTTCTTTACATAAGCCAAACCACCAATATTTAGGTAATACGATTCTAAGCCGCGAGCAGAAGCTGTATTAGAATTACCTAAACCTACTCCTCTTACATAAGGATTAACTAAGAGCTGAGTTGCACCAGCTCCACCTGCTCTATCAGGATTTCCTGCATTTGCTGTTGCCAATATACCTATAAAGGCTACTAAAGTTTGTAAAATATACTTCTTCATATGAGTAATTTTTAAATTTTTTTATAAAGAAGTTCAATTAAAAAAATGTTTCAATTGAACTTCTAATTTTTTATATATTAAAATGAATCGAAATCAGCTGGACGAATAACACCAAACCATTTAATAATTCTTTCTCCAATTCCTGGAGCATTGATATGAATTAAATATACTCCACTTGAAACAGGTACATTGGCATCATTTTTCAAATCCCATTCTATATATGTTCTGGTGTCGTCATCTTTATTAATTCTTCTTACCAAAAATCCACTTTGTGTATAAATTGAAATAGTACATTTTTTTGGTGTGTTTACAATTTTTACTCTGTTATCTAATGCATTTCCTGGATCTTCATAACCACTGTAAGCATAATAAGGATTTGGTGTTACATTTACCATATCTAACGCTTTGTTACCGGCAGTTTTATCATTTATACTTGGTGCTATACTATTTGTATTAAATTCATAAAGCGGTTGTCCTGCATTTCTAAGTGGGGTGTCAATGTTAGTAGTATAAACAGCATAAGGGCGTTTTACTCTAATTTTAACTGTAGCAGTATTTGGTACTATCCCATCTTTCATTGAATTTAAGTTAGATGTAAAATTTAAAGTTGGAATGGTAACCCACATAAACTGAGATAAGAAATAACGTTTTTTCAAAGTATTAGGCTCTTCAGCTGAAGAATTAACTGCCATTAATTCTTTATAAGATTTTCCTTCATCGTATTTTACACCTCTGTATAAAACATTGTTTCCAATTTTCAAATCTTTAGCAGCCATAATATAAACATGGTGCTTACCTCCAAATGCTGGAATTGCCCCATTCGAATTTTGGTCAAATAAATTTCTAGTTGGATTCCAAATCATATCATTGCCATTTTCACCTGGTAAAGATGAGTCTTCACCAAAAACAATATTTAATCTTTCGCCTGTTTCAACGTTTATTGCATAGCCAGGGAACCAGCTTAAACCAAAACTACCTGCTTCTGGTTTACCGTCTTTGTCAACAGAATTAGAAGCCCTGATATTTCCTTTTGAGACACTTCCAATATTCAAATCTTTATTTTCTCCCATTTCAAGAACAATACAACGAGTCCATTTCGATTTGTCGCTAGTAAATACAACATCAACACCTTGTAAAGATGACAAAGGATTGTCCTCTGATACTTGATTTGTATTTGGGGTTAAACTTATTCCAGGACCATAACTTGGTGGAGTTGTTCCACTTCTAATCGATTTTGCAGCAAGTTCGAATGGAGCCCAAGTACCTTCTAACATGTTGCTATATTGTTTTCTTGGGTCAATTGCTACTTTGTTTCCTCCTATTGATCTAAAAAAATCATGTTCAATTAAATTAGTAAATTCAGGAGTTCCAGTATTTCCAGATCTAATCCAATTAAATGCAGGAAGTGAAATAGATCCATCAGCTACACCACTAAGCCATCGGTTAGTAGGGTCTTCAAATGTAATAGTTGCATCTATAAATCCATTTGACAAATCTGTAGTGTTTTGTGGATCTCCGGGAGCATAAGCTTGAGCAACAGTAACTGATAAACCGATTTCTTCAAAAATTTGCTCATTGCTTATTACTAAGTTTCTTTTACCAACAAAAGTATCATTGGTATTTTTATTTATCATGTACCATGTAGTGCTTGCTCTTGCCAATGAATCGTTTAATCTAGGACTTGCAACTGCATCCTTAATAAATAATACAAAGTTGGCCAAAGGAACTTTAAAAGGATTAATTACTTTAATTCCAACAGGACCTTGCCCTTCAATATATTTAGGCTTTTTAGCATAATAAGGTGATGATAACGCTTCTTCAATTGATTCTTTTGTTAAATTAATAAAGTTTCCACCGTTTCCAATTCCTTCAATTCTTGTTAAAGAAGGACCGCTATTAAAACCAGAGTTTAATTGGGTTCCTTGTTGATGGCCAAATGGTAAATGAGGTGTTACTGAAACAATTACAGGTTTTGATCCAGATAAATACTGTAAAGCTTCATTTGGACAATTTGTTACTGCAGCATAAGGAACAATTAAAAAATGATAGTTTTTGTAATTTACTAAAGTTTGATCAGATTCAATTGAGAATGCGTCACGTGTTATTTGAAATGAATGTCTAATTCCTTTGTCTTCTCCATTAACCATTACTCTTTTAACACTTCCTAAATCAGCATCGTTAACGGTATTTACAATAAAACCAATTCCATCTTGTACATCGCATTGTGCAACTAATCTTGCTTGATCTCTATCTGAAAAATCACTTGGAGTTGATGGAATTTTTAATTGATAAATTTGATATCCTTGGAATTTATAATCAGTTGAATCAGGGCATAAGCCTGCAACTTTAGCTTTAAACGCTTCAGGTTTATCAACGTTAACTAAGTTAATAATTAATTCTCTATTCAATTCAGTTACTTTAACTGCATTGTCTTCAAATTCTGGACCTCTTAATATTTTAAAATTATTTTTAAATAAAACAGTAGCTTTATCACTTGCTTCCTTTAATAAATTAAATGAACCTGTTGCACCTCCAGTAGTTGCTCTTGCCCAAACTACTCCAATTGTTACTTTATTCACAGCACCTGGCAATAATTTAAATGGTCCAGCGGTTTGTAAAAACCTCCTATCAGCAGGAGTATTTCCAGCAATTCTTTCAGTCCAAGCTGCCCTTCCAGAAGGGTCGGTTGAACCTGGAAACATATAACTTGCAGTATCAGATCCACCTCTTCCGTTTCCACCATAAGTTATATTCTGTCCATCTTTCCATCTTCCATTTAGGTAATTCCAAAAATGAGCTGGATTTGACGGATTTCCTTGTTGAGATTGATTATTATCGTAATAAACAAACTTTGATAAGCCTATTTGTTTTCCATTTTCATCCAATGGACCTTCGAAAAAGTTAACACCTACACTTGGTGGATTTAAACCATATCCTAAAACACCTTCATCATTGTCATCGCCATTGTAGCAAATACCTAAATTTCTTGGTACGTCACATTCAACATAATCATCGGTGTAGTTACCTAAATCTGGATCAACCCATTGACCAAAAATACAACTATCTATTATTTCAGTACCTCTGTTTATAATAGTGGTTTTATAAAAAGTCATATTATTAACTTCATCATTAGTAGCAAAACCAAAAGCTTGCAATCTAAATTCTAAATTTAATGGTAAACCTTGAGTTTCGGTATGTATATTCCCTTTGTCGTTGTAGCAAACAAACATCATTTGATCTGGAATAGAAGTAATACCTGCTTCACCATCATTAAAAGTGGGGTAATCTCCAGCTGAAGCATCATAAATTCCATCATTATCAACGTCAAAGAAAGGAGCTAAAAACTTGGCTTCACCTGTTTTACCATTTCCTGGCCAATCGGTAATATCTGTTGGAATTGCTTCCCCATATTGATCTGCAATTTGAAGTGCAATTTGAGAACGTGTAACAGAATAAATTCTATCAAATTCTTTACATCTTGCAGCAGTAATACTTGCCGAACCATCAATTTGTAAAGGTCCTGGATAAAAATCGTTTCCATTTTGGCGATAAGTTTGAGCCGCTAAACGTAAATTTCCTTGGGTGATACCACCAATCCACAGAGCACCAGAAAACAATGAGTTTTTAGCTACTTGGCCTGTTTGAACTTTTGGAATTTCATACCTGGCATTACTTAAATTCCACCACATATCGCCACCATTTAAAATAATGGTTCTAACGTTATTTACTGATAGTTCTTTTTGAGCAGTTGCAGGTAAACAACCTGCACCCATTTTTGATAATGGATTAGATACTGTTGGAATATTATTGCCGGTTTTTAAAACAATATTTCCTTTTCCAACATTTTGACGTGCTTGCACATTTAAGCATAAACTTAAAGTGGTTATAGCAATTGTTGTTGTTTTGATATATTTAAACTTTAACATAAAATTATTTAATTAAAACTGAACTGAAAATCCTATACGTGTTAATCTTGGTAATAAAAATCTATCAGGATTAACCATCCTTGTATTATATAAGTCAACAAACGACTGTGCATTGGTTGCAGTTCTAATTTGATCGGCAGCAAAAGGTGAACTTAAATAGCCATCATTGTAAGCACTACCAGTATACCTAAAAACTCCTGTTACATTTGCTGCATTCAATAAGTTAGTAACTGTTAAAAACACACGCATTCTGTATTCTTTAACCCTAGCTCCTGCTTTTTCGTTTTTAATAGTAAAGTTTTTATCTACGTTTAAATCTACATTAAACTGAGCAGGTAAATTTGCACCATTTGGCGAACCTTTAATAGGACTTCTAGTTGCTGCACCGCTTTGAACGCCTGACGGAGTAGAAATTAAATCTTGAGTAAATGGACGACCAGAATAAGCTGAGAAAATAAAGTTAAAACCTGCATTTTCAAATATTTTTTTACCTGAAACAACTGGTCCATCATATTTTTTTCCATCCTTGTAATGAAAATCAAAACTTGTTTTGAAAGTATGGCGTGTATCAAAATCTAATGGGAAAATAGTTCTATTATTTGGCAAACCAGCTTGAATTAATGCAGCACTAGAACCGGTATTTGACCCTGTTCCATCAGCAAATTGTAAATTGTAATTCGCATCTATGTTTAAATTTCCTAACTCTATTAATTTGTATTCTAAGCCAACTGATTTTACAGTTGAAAAATCGATGTTTCCAATTGTAGTATAAGTATTAGGCCAAGCTTGAATAAAATTAAATAATTGTGTTTGGTTTCTATTTTCTCTGTAAGATGCAATAATTCCAATAGCTGAATTTTTACCAATTTGTTGACGGAAACCAATTTCATAATCAGTTACTTGAGTCATTTTCAAATCTGGATTTGCAATAATTCCAGTTAATCTGTTTGATAAGTAAAAATAATCATCTATTTGAGCCACATTACCACCAGGTCTTTGTGTTAAAATGTCGTAAGTTCCATAAAACTGAGAAGAAGTAGATATAGGAAATGAAAACCAAATACGTGGTAACACTTGCAAATCTGGCTCATAATCTTTAAACGATTGTTCAGTAGGTGTTTTCGGATTTTTAGCATCTTGCACATAAGGAACATTTTGACTTGTACCTACTGCGCGTTGAATAGCGGCTGGATCAGATACAGGATTGCCATTTTTATCGTACCATTTATTTCCATCTCTATAACCTGCAACGCCATATGATTGTGCATCAAAATTATCGGTATTAATGTATACTTTCCAATCATCTTTTACTGCACTAGCAATTTGATCTGATTGAATTTTTAAAGTGTTAGCTCCAGCTGCTCTAATTTCGCCTGCTGTTAAAATAGGTACCATTGAATATGGATCGCGCAATACCAATTGGTTTGCATCAAATCTTTCTACACGAACACCAACACGTAAAATTAAATCCTTAAACTGAAACTTATCTTGCATCCATGCAGCAAAATAAATTGGTTGATAAGCGGGTAATATTCTATTTTTAAAGAACTCATTTATTCCTGGCTTGCCCGATACTGTATTTCCTAAATGATCGTAACCAGAATAACCAACAAATGAGTTTCCATTGTTTAATAATTCGTTTGCACTGAACATATTTAAATTATATGTACCTGGTGAATATGAATTAACATCTAAAAAAGTTTGACCTGTAATAGGATTTCCATTGTTATCTGTTATTCCATCTTGCATTAATTTACTTCTTAAATTTTTATCAAATTCTGTTTGATCGGCATTATTTACTCTTCTGTTAAAAGTAATGGTATCTTGAAAAACTCCATTTGCATCGAATTTAGCAAACCCAATTGTATCAAGCCCAGCAAACTGACGATTAGCCAATAAAGGCATTAATTGCCACAAAGCACTTGTTCCTAAACTATAGCTTCTTTGAATACGTTGTTCGTAAGTTAAACCAAATTGTAAATTATGTTTTGCTTTTAAATTTCTTCTTGGTGCAACAGTTGCATTCGACTCTAAGTACACAATATAATTTTCGAATAAATTTTTTGAGTAACCTGACTGAACATCACCTAAATTACCCCACATTCCCGAATAAATAGAAATTGGATCATCGCCATTTTGTAAAGCTCCTAATCCTCTTAAAAGGTTAAAATTATTAAAATTCCTTTCACCTCCATAATAGTTTATAAATGCTTGCGTATAATTTCCTCTTAATGTGTTAAAATTAGCTTTTGTAAATGTAAATGCCGAATCTCTAAAACCAGTTTGGCGCACATAACCTGTTAAATACATTTTATCACCATTTACTAAATTAATGGTATCAGGATTTTGTTGAAATCCTTTTCTAACTGTGGTATATGAAGGTGCATTATACGTTTTAAAAGTTCCTACATATCCATATTTAAAGAAATCTTTTCCATGAGTAGGGTCAAAGGTTTCAGTAAAGTTTCTTTCATAACTAACACGAATGGTATAATAAGCATCCGAAATTTTAGCTCCTTTTGTTAATGCATTTTCAATTCTAGCTCTGGCAGTATCTTCTTTCTTATTAAACATTTGAGTAAATTGTAAATACACTAACGATCTGTAACCTTCAGATTGTGAATTATTAGCAGAATTTAAAAGTGAATTATAACTGTTCCAATTGTTTTGTGAAAAGAACAATGCTTGGTATCCTAACTTTACATTTATGTTATTGTTAGGTTGATAGTTAAAGTTACCACTTGTATTTACGCTATAACCTGAAGCATTCTGACGGTTATCTAATTTTTCTAAATCGCCTTTGGTTAAAAATTCACCTGCAGGTACTAATGTTCCTAATGCATTTGGTCTTACAGGATTAGCTTCAATTTCTCTCATTTTAGCATCTTTCACTTTGTAAATATCAACAGCCGATAAACCACCATCTAATGCATATGAACCTCTAATTGAGTTGGTAAATCCTACTAAAACTTTTTCTCTGTCTCTGTTTCCTTTGTCTCTTAACAATATAGGACCAGAAACGAACGAAGTAAATTCGTTAGCATGTGAATTATCTAAATAACCATAAAAAGGAGAAGCACTTCTGAATTCTATAAAACGAACCCACTGCTTGGTTGGTGCTTTTGTAGTTGCACTAATTGCACCACCAGTAAAATCGCCATACGATGCAGGAGTTCCACCTGTAATTACTTCTAAGTTTTCAATGGCATTTGCAGGTAAATTAATACCAGTTACACGCACACCATCAATATAATAAGCAGTATTTTCAGCACGTGAACCACGAATATTTGGTGTACCACCTCTTGAATCAACCCCACGAGAAATACCAGCGATGGCATTTATATTCTGAGTTGGTTTATTTTGAAGTTTTGAAAAATTATTCTGACTAGGGTCGTCTTTGTCAATTAATTGTTGTTTATCTCTAACTACAATTGTTGGACCTACCGTATTATTTAAAACAATATTACGGGAAGTAATTTTGTTATCACCTCTTACTGTAATATCTTCTAAAATGGCTTTTTGATAACCAGTAAACGATACTGTAATGGTGTATTGACCAGCAGGAATGGCTGTAAATTCAAATTCACCGTCTTTATCGGTGTATTTCGATTTTTTAGTTCCTCCCCCTCCTTCAATAGTAACTACTGCAAATTCTACTGGTTTTTTAGTTAAACCGTCTGTTACCTTGCCATCAAGCACCCCTAAATTAGATTGGGCACGAAGCATAGTTGAAAAGCCTATTAAGGCTGCTAATAATAAATATATCCTGTTCATGTAAATGTTTGTTACAAATTATTATTTGGATTGATTTTAAGAGCGTAAATTAAATAACTTTAATTTAATAAATCAAACATCATTTCATTTAACCGCTCAAGTAATTTTATAGTGCTTATTTTAAGTTAGTTAATTTTGAAAGTATGGTTTGCGCAATTTTTTCATAGCTCTCAAAAGTCCAACCGGCAATATGCGGTGATAAAACTACATTTTGTTTGTTTATAAGGTAGTCAAAATCTTTTTGCTGTGGGTTGCTTAAGTTTAATAATTTTTCATTTTCAAGCACATCAAAACAAGCACCTAATATTTTACCACTATCAATATTATCAATGGTTTGAGGCATATTTAATACCCCTCCTCTGCACACATTTATTAAATAAATATTTTTTTTAAATTTGGTAATAAATGAATTATCAATCCAATTTTGAGTTTCGGCAGTTAAAGGAATATGGAGCGATAAAATATCTGATTCCTCGAAAATTTGTGCTAAAGTGGCTTCGTTTGCATTTTGGTTCGAATAATTTTTTAAATATTTATCGTAAGCCAAAATATTGACATCAAAACCAGCCAGTTTTTTTGCAAATGCTTTCCCAGTATTTCCAAAACCTATAATACCAACTGTTTTTCCGTTCAATTCAAAACCTCTATTCCCTTCTCTGTCCCATATTTTGTTTCTTACCTCATAATCTGCTTTATTTAAATTACGCATTAAAGTTAACAACATACCTAAAGCATGTTCACCAACGGCATCGGCATTGGCTTGCCCAGCATTAAAACAATAAATTCCTTTTTGTTCGGCAATTTTTAAGTCTATATTGTCTAACCCACTTCCTGCGCGTGCTATTACTTTTAAATTATTGGCAGCATTTAATATTTCAGCATCTATATTTGTTTTGGTTCTTACAACCAAAACATGAAAAGGTGCTATTATTTGCAAAATATCTTGCCTAGTTATAGCATGTAAATAAGTTACATTATAGTTCAGTTTTTGTAACCCATTTATTAATAAAGCATGTACATCGTCAATTATTAAAACTTTCACAACCGCAATAAAATAAAAAATATTAAAACATTTTGCTTAAAAAAATATTATAATTTTAATAAAAACAATATGCTACATTTACTTTCCAATGAAATTGAAAACCTAGATAAAAATAAAAGGACTAATTTAATCAATTGTCTATCGGGTTTAAGGGCTGCTAACTTAATTGGAACTATCAATAATAATGGAGTATCTAATTTAGCTATTTTTAATTCGGTAAATCACATTGGTGCAAATCCACCATTGATGGGTTTTATACAAAGGCCTGCAAGTGTGGAACGACATACTTACGAAAACATAAAAAATACAGGTTGTTTTACAATAAACCATGTAAACCAAAATATATATAAGCAAGCTCACCAAACTGCTGCACGATTTAACGAAAATGAGAGTGAGTTTGAAAAAACAGGATTAAATGAATATTACTCCAACATAATTAAAGCACCTTATGTAGCTGAAAGTTTAGTTAAAATTGGTTTGACCTTTGAGGAGGAAATTTTAATAAAATCGAATAATACTATTTTGGTTATTGGTAGCGTAGTTGAGCTAATTATAAATGAAGAGTATTTAACTGAAGACTATTTAATTGATTTAGGGAAGACAAAAAGTATAGCAGTGCAGGGTTTAGAAACCTATTACAGTGCCAATTTAATTGCTACTTTACCCTATGCAAAGCCTAATTTAAATATTTTAAAACCAGAAAATTAATTTTAAAACTTCATTTATTTTTAAATATTTAGCTAATATCGAAGCTAAATATGATATATTTATTACGAATTATTGCTGCCCCTTTTGCTTTACTTTATGGGCTTATTTTATTATTTAGAAATTGGTGTTATACCAAAGGTTTATTAACGGAAACATCGTTTGAGTTACCCATAATAAATGTAGGAAATTTAGCTTTTGGAGGAACTGGAAAAACACCCCACATTGAGTATTTAATAAAACTACTAAAACCTACCCACAAAGTAGCGGTTTTAAGCCGAGGGTACAAACGAAAAACCATTGGTTATTTTTTTGCAAATAACGAAAGCACTGCTGCTGAAATTGGCGATGAGCCAAGGCAAATAAAACAAAAATTTAAAGATGAAATACACTTAGCTGTGAGTGAAAACAGGGTAATAGGCGTGCCTAATTTACTTTTTGATGCAGAGGATACCGAAGTAATTTTACTTGATGATGCTTTTCAACACCGCGCTATAAAAGCAGGATTAAATATATTGTTAACCGATTACAACAATTTATTTACCAATGATTTTTTAACTCCCGCAGGCACATTGCGTGAATACCGTGCTGGCTACAAAAGAGCTGATATTATTGTAGTTACTAAATGTAAAGAAAATCTAAGCTTTGAAGAAAAGGAAAAAATAAAAGCCGAAATAAAACCCTTGCCCCACCAACAAGTATTTTTTAGTTATCAGCAATACGATAATTTGGTACATTATTATAACGAATCGATAATTGAATATGATTTGTTAAAGCATGCTGACATTTTAATTTTTAGTGGAATTGCAAATGCAAACAGTTTTGAAAAATATTTAGAAAATTCGTGTAATGCTATTATAAATGCTTGGCAATTTGGCGATCATCATGATTTTTCGTATGAAGAGATTGAAAAGATTTTAAATGAATTTAACAACTATAATTCGAAAAATAAAATAATAGTAAGCACCGAAAAAGATGCAATGCGCTTACAAACTGATGAATTTAAAGACCTATTAAAAAATTATCCTATTTATTATTTGCCATTACAAGTAACATTTATCGATAACGATAAAGCTCTTTTTAATCAATCCATATTAAATTATGTTGAACAAAATACACGAAGCTACTAATTATATTTTATCGCAAACTAGTTTAAAACCTGAAACTGGCATTATATTAGGAACTGGTTTAGGTGGTTTGGTAGCCGATTGTGATATTGTAAAAACAATTGATTACGAGGAAATTCCTCATTTTCCAACTACCTCAGTTACCAGCCACGAAGGCAAGTTAATTTTTGGTTATTTAAATAAAAAACCAGTTGTAATTATGCAAGGTAGGTTTCATTATTACGAAGGATACAATATGCAGGAAGTTACTTTTCCTGTAAGGGTTTTAAAATTTTTAGGAATTAGTAAACTGCTTATAAGCAATGCTGCGGGTGGAATTAATCGCAATTATAATATAGGTGATTTAATGCTTTTAAATGACCATTTAAATTTAATGCACGAATCGCCATTAAGGGGAAAACATTACCGAGAGTATGGAGATAGATTTCCGGATATGAGCGAACCATACAACAAAAATTTAATGGCTTTAGCTTTAAATATTGCTGTAGCAAATAATATAAAGTTACATCAAGGCTGTTATGCAGCAGTACAAGGACCAGCTTTAGAAACTAAAGCTGAATATAAAATGCTTGGTAAGTTGGGAGCAGATGCGGTGGGAATGAGTACTGTACCCGAAGTATTAGTGGCAGTGCAAATGAAATTAGCCGTTTGTGCCATTTCTGTAATAACCGATTTAGGATTTTCAGAAACATTAAGACCAGCTAGTTTAGAAAAAATTATTGAAGCTTCAATTAATGCCAAACCGCAATTAAGTAAATTATTTTTAGAATTAGTTTAAGTTTTAAATAATTAATTTTTTGATAACCTTTAACTTAAAAAGGTAATATTGGTAAAACATAGTAAAGTTGTTGTTTTAATTCATAAAACCTATTTTCGCACGATTTTTAAAAAAAGAGATATAAATAAAGAATGGAAAATGTAATTTATTTAATTCCCGCGTTGGGAATAATTGGTTTAATAGTAATGGCTATTAAAAGCGCTTGGGTAAACAAGCAAGATGCAGGTGATAAAAACATGCAAGAACTAGCAGGTTATATTGCTGATGGCGCTATGGCATTTTTAAAAGCCGAATGGAAAGTATTAAGTATTTTTGTTGTTTTTGCTTCGGCTTTATTGGCTTATTCAGGAACAATTCATGAAATTAATGGAAAAGAGGTTCACGGAAGTTGGATTATTTCTATTGCTTTTATTATAGGTGCAGTATTTTCGGCAACTGCTGGATATATTGGTATGAAAGTGGCTACAAAAGCCAATGTTAGAACTACACAAGCTGCTAGAACTAGTTTAAAACAAGCTTTGAAAGTTTCGTTTACTGGCGGAACTGTAATGGGGTTAGGGGTTGCTGGTTTAGCAATACTAGGACTAGGTGGTTTATTCATTGTTTTCTTAAGCATTTTTGCTGACTTAGGAGAAAACACTGTTAAAACAGCAATTGAAGTATTAACAGGATTTTCTTTAGGAGCTGAATCTATTGCTTTATTTGCCCGTGTGGGTGGTGGTATTTATACAAAAGCTGCCGATGTTGGTGCCGATTTAGTTGGTAAAGTTGAAGCTGGTATTCCAGAAGATGACGTTAGAAATCCTGCAACTATTGCCGATAACGTTGGTGATAACGTAGGTGATGTAGCTGGTATGGGTGCCGATTTATTTGGTTCGTACGTAGCAACTATTTTAGCTACAATGGTTTTAGGCCAAGAAGTAGTTGTTACTGATAATTTTGGTGGTATGTCGCCCATATTATTACCAATGGTAATTTGTGGATTAGGTATATTGTTTTCAATAGTAGGAACTTGGTTTGTAACAATTAAAGATGATAAGTCGAATGTTCAAAATGCTTTAAATTTTGGAAATTGGGCATCTATGGGTTTAACTGTAGTTGCTTCCTATTTTATAGTAAATTGGATGTTGCCTGAAGGAATTATTTCATTACGTGGTGTTGAATTTACAAGAAATGGTGTTTTTGGTGCCATTTTAGTTGGAACTGCTGTTGGTGCAATTATGAGTATAGTTACTGAATATTACACCGCAATGGGTAAAGGTCCAGTTAACTCAATTATTCAACAATCAGCAACTGGACATGCTACTAATATTATTGGTGGTTTATCGGTTGGAATGAAATCAACAGTTATTCCTATTTTAACTTTAGCTGCAGGTATTATGGGTTCTTATCATTTTGCAGGTTTATATGGTGTAGCTATTGCTGCTGCTGGTATGATGGCAACTACTGCTATGCAATTAGCCATTGATGCTTTTGGACCAATTGCAGATAACGCAGGTGGTATTGCTGAAATGAGTCAATTACCTCCTGAAGTTCGTGAACGTACTGATAATTTAGATGCAGTTGGAAATACAACAGCAGCTACAGGAAAAGGATTTGCAATTGCTTCGGCTGCCTTAACTTCTTTGGCATTATTTGCTGCCTTTGTTGGAGTTGCTGGAATTGATGCAATTGATATTTATAAAGCTCCAGTTCTTGCTGCTTTATTTGTGGGTGGTATGATTCCTTTTATCTTTTCGGCATTGTGTATACAAGCAGTTGGAAAAGCAGCAATGGACATGGTACAAGAAGTTCGTAGACAGTTCCGCGAAATACCAGGGATTATGGAATACAAAGCCAAACCTGAATATGAAAAATGTGTAGCTATTTCTACCAAAGCATCTATTCGCGAAATGATGTTGCCAGGCGCAATTGCTTTATTAACACCAATTATAGTTGGTTTTGGTTTTAAAGGAATGTTTGCTGATGCTAGTTCTGCTGAAATGTTGGGCGGATTATTAGCTGGTGTTACTGTTAGTGGTGTGTTAATGGGTATTTTTCAAAGTAATGCTGGTGGTGCTTGGGACAATGCTAAAAAATCGTTTGAAAAAGGTGTAATGATTAATGGCGAAATGTTTTACAAAAAATCTGAGCCACATAAAGCTTCAGTAACTGGTGATACAGTTGGTGATCCTTTCAAAGATACTTCGGGCCCATCTATGAATATTTTAATAAAATTAATGTCGATTGTTTCGTTGGTAATTGCTCCTTACATAGCAGTTCAAGGTGGATTGAAAGCAGATAAACTAGCATTAATGAATGGTGAAAAAATGGAATGTTGTGCCATGGATTCAATGGATATGGATCATTGTGGAATGATGGGTAATTGCGATATGAGCAAATGCATGAACATGACCAAAGAAGAGTGTGCAGTTTATTGCGATAGCTTGAAATGTACTCCTGAACTAAAAGCAATGTGCCAAAGCATGTATGGTGCCGATGGTAAATTTGATTTGGCAAAATGCAAAGCAATGTGCGAAAAGGAAAGTGGTTGTATGGAAGGTTGCGATAAAGGTTGCAAAACAGAAGAAGAGTGCATGAAAAGTTGTGATAAAGCTTGTGTAGCTGCTCACAAAGAAAGTAAAGCTTGTTGTAATGAAGGCGAAGAAAACGCACACGATAAAAAATAATTAAACATAACAAATTATAAAACTAAAAAACACGCTATTTGGCGTGTTTTTTTTTGGGAATAAAATTGGTGCAATTATATTTTTTACATCTACTTTTTCTAAAAGTTAGTTGATAACAACGACCGAAAGCAAAGTATATACTGCAAATTATAAACATTTTTTGCATTACAACTACAGTTTTGGAGCTATAAGTTGGCGATTTCGGAGACGAAAACTGTCTGCCACCACTGAATCCGTTAGCTAACGGACACAAAGCTTCATTTAACCACTGAACCGCCAATTTCTTGTAGGTGCTGTTAGTGGCAGTTTCTATTCTATTTCGTTCATTTTTTTAATTGTTTCGTCAATGTTCTGTGTCAGTATTGTTGGTTTATATTTTTCTCGTGGTATTCCGTTAATATGGTAAAGTCTTTCTGTTGGAATTTGAAAACCAATTTGTGTTTCTGTCATTACAAATCCGTTAATTGCACCTAATAATTTTGCCATTTCTGTTCCAATAATTTTTGCTCTTTTAAGTCCGTCAAAGCCAATAGCAATACCTTCTCCCATACTTCCTGTCCAATGTCCAACTATGATAAAAACATTTCCTTTAAATTGTGTTTTTCTTGGTATTACAAATTCAACCCATTTTCGTTGAGTTTGAAATTCTTTTTCGTCAAATTCGTGTTGTTGATAAGGCTTTGTTTTGCTAATAAATCTTCCCATTATACACCTTGCAACAGTTGAGTTTCCTCCACTTGCAGTTTCTGTTAAGTCAATAACAAGATTTTTATATCCCATAAATTCATCAACAGCGTTGTCAAAGTCTGCAATAGTTTTAAAGTCACCTAATGAATTATTAATTTTAATGTATGCAGTTGTTTTGTTTAATGCTTTTTTTTCAATTAAGTTAGTTGTTTCTGTTGTTTGCAAACTGTCTGGAAATAAATTTAATTGTTTTCCATTTCTGTTTATTGTAATTATTCTTTTGGTATCGTGAGTTCCTGCAAACAACATATTCAAAGCATATTGATACATTTCTTGCGAATGTGTAGTAGTAAATTTTGGTAAGAATTTTTCTACTTGTTCAGGTATAGATTTGTTATTAAAAAGAATTATTTCATCGCCAATTTTCAAGCCTGATAACTCTGCTCCAAATCCTTTTCGTAAGTCAGTAATATAAAATTTCTTGTTCTGTTTTTGAACAAACATATCCTGCCCACTTGGTATAATACGGTTTGAAGAGTTTAAATTCGTATTTAAAGAAATGTGTCCATTATGAAACTCGTTTAACGCAGTTTCCATCAACTGAATAAAGTCGTTGTCGTTTGAAATCTGTTTTATTTTTGGCTGATAGATTTCTTTTACTTTATCCCAATTTATTTGTTGTTGGTCAAAGTAGGAATAGTTGTTATTTACATCGTTCCAAAACTCGTTAAAGTCTTTTTCATACTTCGTTTGTCCGAATGATACGTTTGCAAACAGCAATGTTAAAAAGCCTAAAAATATTTTCATTTGTTACTGTCTGTTGTTACGGGGTTTCGGTGAAATTGCCACTAACGGTCCGATGCTTTGCGCAGGCCCGGCAAAAACCGCCGAAGCTCATTGCGAAGCACCATGTTCAAACATAACCCAATTTTCAATAGAACCACCACTTGCCGGGCTGGCGCTAAGCATATGTTATGGGCGGCAGATGTGCATCACGATAATACAGGATTGTACGGGCTTTTCTCGTCCTTTTATTTCACTGATCAAGTTTTTGCTAAGCGAAACAGCGAGCCCTCGACATTTCTTTCGCTAATCACTATTTCCGCCCGCATGTGATGGTTGAGTCTTGTCGGTGATCCGACTATCGCGAGAGTGGGCTAGGAGGCGGAATAAAATAGAACCCCAGGTCGCCCATAACGTTTTGCAGCTTGGCCTTTAGTTTGAAAAATAGAAAAAAAACAATAAATTTCTCAAAGGAAAGCAGAAGTGAACTATTGGCTTGGCAAGAATAAAAGATCTATCCTTCGCATTAGTCTTCTGCTCCCTTCTTTGAGATAGTTGAGAGGCTTCAAATA
>CAMCEM010000020.1 GCA_945873755.1 Chitinophaga pinensis
TTTTAAACGAAATTACCAATCAGTTTGGTGAAAAAGTGATTAGTTCATACCAACCCTATGGCTTATTGACCATTGAATTTGATAAAAATAATATTAAAGATTTATTGCAATTTTTGTATGATCATCCTGAGCTACAAATGCAGTTTTTAACCGATGTTTGTGGTATTCACTATCCAAATGAAATTGGAAAAGAAATAGGAGTAATTTATCATATTCACAGCTTAATAAATAATGTACGTTTACGTATTAAATGTTTCATGCCTATTGATAATCCAAGTATTGATTCAGCTACATTTTTATTCAGTTCTGCTAATTGGCAAGAACGCGAAACGTTTGATTTTTATGGTGTTAACTTTGTTGGGCATCCAAATTTAAAACGTATTTTAAATGCAGACGAAATGGATTATTTTCCAATGCGAAAAGAATATCCATTAGAAGATGGCACTAGAACAGACAAAGACGATAGTTATTTTGGTAGATAAGCATTAGTGCTTGTAAATAAAGATATAAAATAAATGATTGAATCATTAGAATTAAATACAAAAAGTAAGGACGAAGATTATAACATTTTAAATCTTGGTCCAACGCATCCCGCTACACATGGGGTGTTTCAAAATATATTGAAAATGGATGGTGAAATTATTCACGATGCTACTTCAACTATAGGATACATACACCGTGCTTTTGAAAAAATTGCTGAACACAGGCCGTTTTATCAAATAACTACACTTACCGATAGATTAAATTATTGCTCATCGCCTATTAATAACATGGGTTGGCACATGACAGTTGAAAAATTGTTAGGTGTTGAAACTCCAAAACGAGTTGATTACTTGCGTGTAATAATTATGGAATTAGCTCGTATTTCTGATCATTTGGTTTGTAATGCAGTTATAGGTGTAGATACTGGTGCTTTAACTGGTTTTACTTATTTGTTTCAATGGCGCGAAAAAATTTACGATATTTTTGAGCAAGTGTGTGGAGCAAGATTAACTACAAATATTGGAAGAATTGGCGGCATGGAACGCGATTTTACACCTGAATGTATTCGTTTAATTAGAGCATTTTTAAATGATTTTCCTAAATATTTTGATGAGTTTGCGGGTATGTTAGAACGCAACAGAATTTTCATGGATAGATTAATCAATGTAGGGCCTATTTCGGCTGAACGTGCTTTAAATTATGGCTTTACTGGCCCTAACTTACGTGCAGCCGGTGTTGATTATGATGTGAGAGTTATGAATCCATACTCATCGTACCAAGATTTTGATTTTATGATTCCGTTAGGAACGCAAGGCGATACTTATGACAGATTTATGGTTCGTCAGCACGAAATTAGAGAAAGTTTAAAAATAATTACACAAGCATTAGAAAATTTACCTGAAGGTAAATTCTTTGCCGATGTGCCTGATTTCTTTTTACCACCAAAACAAGAAGTTTATAATAACATGGAAGCTTTAATTTTCCACTTTAAAATTGTAATGGGTGAGGCAACTGTTCCTGTTGGAGAAGTTTATCATTCGGTAGAAGGCGGAAATGGCGAACTTGGATTTTATATGGTAAGTGATGGTGGACGTGCTCCTTATCGTTTACATTTTCGCAGACCATGTTTTGTAGGTTACCAAGCTTATCCCGAAATGATTAAAGGATCTATGCTTTCAGATGCTATTTTAACAATGAGTAGCATGAATGTAATTGCTGGAGAACTAGACGCATAGTCCCGATTTATCGGGATTGAATTTTGAATGTTGGATTTTGAATTAATTTATTCAAGTTTTTATATTCAAATTTAAAAGTAAAAAAAACAATAAATTGATAACAAAAACCCAAATAGAAGAAGTAAAAAACAGGATAGTTGAAAAATTTCATCCTGAAAAAATTATTTTATTTGGTTCGTATGCTAACGGTGAGCCTAATGATGAGAGTGATTTGGATTTATTAATTATTCAAAGAACTGACTTACCAAAGAAAGAGAGAAGACCAATTATTAGAAAAGAGTTGAGGGAATTTAAATTGGCTATGGATTTATTAATTTATACACCTGATGAGGTGGATTATTGGAAAGATACACCCGCAGCTTTTGTTACTCAAGTAATAATGGAAGGAAAGGTTTTATATGGATAGAAACAAAGAAATTTACAATGAATGGATTTTATCAGCTGAAGAAGATTTGTTAGTAACAGAAACTCTTTTAAAATACAGTCCTTCATTGGTAAGTGCTATTGCTTTTCATGCGGAACAAGCGGCAGAAAAAATGATAAAAGCTTATCTTATAAAATTGAATATAAAATTAATCAAAACACATGATTTTGATAAATTACTAACTTTGATTGAAAATAGAGAAGAATTTTCAGCAAGTTTGTATGAATTAGTTGTAGTATTTGATAAATTTAATGTTGAGGTTCGTTATCCAGATAGTGAATCTATACCGAACAAAGAAGAATTATTAGAAATGATTGAATGTGCTAAGAAAATCTATAGCTTTTTTAAAAAATTATTTTAACAAGTTGATTAATGATAACTACTAAAGAAATAAAATTCGATAATGAAACGCTTGCAATGGTGCAAAGTATTATTAAGCGTTATCCAGAAGGGAAACATAAATCGGCATTATTGCCACTTTTGCATTTAGCACAAGCTGAATTCGATGGTTGGTTAAGTGTTCCTACTATGGATTATGTAGCTTCATTGCTAAATATTAAACCAATTGAAGTGTATGAAGTGGCTTCGTTTTACAGTATGTTTAATTTAAAACCTGTTGGAAAATGTTTAATAGAAGTATGTAGAACAAGTTCATGTTGGTTACGTGGTGCAAATGAAATTGTAGAACATATTGGTAACAGATTAGGAATTAAAAATGGTGAAACTACAGCTGATGGTAAATTTACTTTAAAAACAGTAGAATGCTTGGGAAGTTGCGGAACAGCTCCCATGTTGCAAATTGGCGAACAATACTATGAAGATTTAACTTTTGATAAAGTAGATGCTTTAATTAACGAATGGAATAATAAAACAGAACACAGCAAATACTTAGATGTAAATACATTTAGAAAAAACTAAAACATAAGCCACTGATTAACACAGATTATTTAATGGATTTGATAAAAAAATATGACAATATAAAATATCCATATCAATCTGAGTCATTTAAAATAATTGGTGCTTGTATGGAGGTTCATAAAATATTAGGAAAAGGGTTATTGGAAATTGTTTATAAAGATGCTTTAGAAATAGAATTTAATAATCAAAATATTCAATTTGAAAGAGAGAAAAAATTTGATGTAGAATATAAAGGAGCTACACTAAATCATAATTTTTATGCTGATTTTGTAGTTTTTGATAAAATTATTTTAGAAGTAAAAGCACAAAATGGGTTAGTTGAGGAGCATTATAAACAAACGTTAAATTATTTAGCAATATCAAAAATGAAGTTGGCATTGTTAATTAATTTTGGAAATGATTCATTGAATTATAATAGAGTTATTTTATAAAGAAATCTGTGTTATTCTGTGGCTCTATGAAAAATGAAATTGGTTTTGTTAATTAACTTTAGAAATGATTCTTTGCAAAAGAATAGGATAATAAAATCTGTGATAATCTGTGGCTAGAAATAAATAGAAATGAGTAAAAAAATATTATTAGAACATATAGACGTTCCAGGAATTGAAACATTAGAAGTGTATCGCGCTAAAGGTGGTTATGCTTCGGTTGAAAAAGCTTTGAAAACAATGACGCAAGACGCCATTGTGGAAGAAGTGAAAAAATCGGGATTACGTGGTAGGGGTGGAGCAGGATTTCCTACTGGAATGAAATGGAGTTTTTTGGCAAAACCTGAAGGCGTTGCTCGTTACCTAGTTTGTAATGCCGATGAAAGCGAACCTGGTACTTTTAAAGACAGGTATTTAATGGAAAAAATTCCTCATTTGTTAATTGAAGGAATGATAACCTCAAGCTTTGCATTAGGCGCAAATACTTCTTATATTTATGTAAGAGGTGAATATTTTTACATCATAAAAATTCTTGAAAAAGCCATTGATGATGCTTACAAAGCTGGACTTTTAGGTCAAAATATTTTAGGAACTGGATACAATTTAGATTTACATGTTCAAGCTGGAGCAGGTGCGTATATTTGTGGGGAAGAAACAGCTTTGTTAGAAAGCTTAGAAGGTAAACGCGGAAATCCTAGAATCAAACCGCCATTTCCGGCTATAGCTGGTTTGTTTGCTTGCCCAACTATTGTAAATAATGTAGAAACAATTGCTGCTGTGGTGCCAATTGTAAATAATGGTGGCGATTGGTATGCTGGAATTGGAATTGGGAAGTCAACTGGAACTAAATTAATTTCAGCCTCGGGACATATAAATAAACCTGGAGTTTATGAAATAGAAATGGGAATTACTGTAGAAGATTTTATTTACAGTGAGGAATATTGCGGTGGTATAAAAAATGGTAAAAAACTAAAAGCAGTAGTTGCTGGAGGTTCATCAGTTCCTATTTTGCCAGCCGATTTAATTTTAACCACTGCCAATGGCGAAAAACGTTTGATGAGTTACGAGAGTTTGGCAGATGGTGGTTTTGCTACCGGAACCATGTTAGGCTCAGGTGGATTTATAGTAATGGATGAAACCACCAATATTGTCGAAAATTTATACACTTTTGCTCGTTTTTATCACCATGAAAGTTGCGGACAATGCAGCCCTTGCCGTGAAGGAACTGGTTGGATGGAGAAAATATTACATAAAATATTAGATGGCCATGGAACTTTAGAAGATGTAGATTTGCTTTGGGAAATTCAACGTAAAATAGAAGGAAATACCATTTGTCCGTTGGGTGATGCAGCGGCATGGCCAGTTGCCAGTGCTATTCGTCATTTTAAAACAGAGTTTGAAGAGTTTGTAAAAAATCCTAGTGCGTTTAAAAAAGTGAAACATTATCATAATATGCATGGATTAGCAACAGCATAACAATAAGCCACAGATTACACAGATTTCACAGAAAAAAACATGACTGTTAAAGAACTAATTCAAAAACTAAATACGTTACCTTCAGAATTACAAGTTGTAACTGAAGGATACGAAAACGGATTTGATATAATTAAAACATTGGAGAGAATAAATGTAGTTGAAAATGAAGAAAAAGATTGGTGGGATGGTGAATTTATTGAAAGTAAGATCGATAGTGCAGTAGAAGTGATATATTTAAATACAGAAAGAAAAGCTAAAAAATGATTGTCCTCGGTTGGTGTCCTCACCAATCGAATGTAGTTGGAGAGTGCCGATAGCTATCGGCAACCAACCACGGACAGAAATAGAATGCCACAGATTACACAGATTTAACTAAAAAAATAAAAATTATGAAAACAAAAATTATTCTAATTGCAGTAATTACCATGATTGGTATTTCGTTATTTAGTGCATTTAAGCAAAGTGAAGGTTCTAAAAAGTTTTTGACTATGACGGTTAGTTACAGTCAAATTGTTGTTGTTGATGAGAATAATAAAATAGAATCTGTAGCTAAATGTGAGAAAGAGTATGGGGCTTTATTACAACAAATAAATTTAGAAATGAATAATATTTCAAGAAGAGGGTTTCAGTTAATTAATTCAAGCCAAGTTCAAGTGGGTGGTGGCAATAATCCAACCATTTATGTTTTTGAAAAATAAAAATGAATAAATAAAAAACCGCCTAAATTAATCAGAGTAATCTGTAAATCAGTGGTAAAAACAATAAACAAGCAAAAAAGCATTTAAAATCTGTGAATCTGTGGCAAACAATTCCCAGCTAATAAAAAATATAAATGGCAAAAGTAACAATAGACGGACAAACAATAGAAGTAGCAGACGGCACTACCATTTTGCAGGCAGCCCGAATGGTTGGCCCAGCGGTAGCCCCACCTGCTATGTGTTTTTACACCAACCTAAAAACCAGTGGCGGTTATTGCCGCACTTGTATAGTGGAAGTAAGCAAAGGTTCAGATAAAGACCCTCGCCCAATGCCTAAACTAGTAGCCAGTTGCCGCACAACGGTAATGGACGGAATGGAAGTAAAAAACTTTTCATCCGAAAAGGTATTGGATGCACGTAAAGGTGTGGTAGAATTTTTATTGTTAAACCATCCTTTAGACTGCCCAATTTGCGACCAAGCAGGTGAGTGTCATTTGCAAGATTTAGGTTACGAACATGGAAGCGCTAAAACGCGCACTGATTTTGAACGCAGAACATTTGAGAAAATTAGTTTAGGCGATAAAATTCAATTACACATGACCCGTTGTATTCTTTGTTACCGCTGCGTAAAAGTAGCTGAACAAATTACAGATGGCAGGGTGCATGGCGTTATGAATAGAGGCGATGTTTCTGAAATTTCAACTTATATTGAACAAGCCATTGAAAACGATTTTAGTGGAAATATCATTGATGTATGTCCTGTGGGTGCCTTAACCGATAAAACTTTTAGGTTTAAAAGCCGTGTATGGTTTACCAAGCCAGTTAATGCTCACAGAAATTGCGATAAATGCAGTGGCAAAACCGTAATTTGGTACAAAGGTGAAGAAGTGACGCGAGTTACAGGACGCAAAAACCAATGGGGCGAAGTAGAAGAATTTATATGCAACACTTGTAGATTTGATAAAAAACAAACCAGCGATTGGACCATTGAAGGACCAACAGCAGTAAGTCATCAATCAGTTATTTCAGCAAACCATTATATGAAAATGGTTAAACCAAATGAATTAACTTTAAATAATATTAAACCAATTGGAATGTTAACAGAAGGAGAAAATAAGTAATGATAGTTTTAATATTTAAAGTTTTATTAATAATAATATTATTTGTAATTAGCTTAGGAGTGGCCGCTTATGCAACTTATGGCGAACGTAAAGTAGCAGCTTTTATGCAAGATAGAATTGGACCCGATAGAGCAGGACCTTTTGGTATTTTACAACCCATTGCCGATGGAGTTAAACTTTTTGTTAAAGAAGAAATTATTCCAAATGTGTCTGATAAACTGCTGTTTATTTTAGGTCCATGTATATTTATGATTACTGCTTTAATGACCAGTGCGGTAATTCCTTGGGGAACACCAATGGTGTATGAAGGCACAGTTTTAAAGTTACAAGTAGCTGATATAAATATTGGTATTTTATATGTGTTTGGAGTAGTAAGTTTAGGGGTATATGGCATTATGATTGGTGGTTGGGCAAGTAATAACAAATTTGCTTTGTTGGGCGCGGTGCGTGCTTCAAGCCAAATGATTAGTTATGAGTTAGCCATGGGAATGTCGCTAATAGCGGTAATAATGATGAACGGCTCATTGAGTTTAACTGATATAGTAGATCAACAAAAAGGATTGAATTGGAATATTTGGTATCAACCTTTAGGATTTATAATATTTTTAATATGTGCTTTTGCCGAATGTAACAGAACGCCATTTGATTTACCCGAATGCGAAACAGAATTAGTAGGTGGTTACCATACCGAATATTCATCAATGAAATTGGGCTTGTACTTATTTGCTGAATACATTAATATGTTTATTTCAGGTGCAGTAATTTCGTGTTTGTATTTTGGTGGATATAATTTTCCTGGTTTAGAATATTTAAGCTCAGTTTTAAATCCTAATTTAGTAGCAGTAATTAGTTTTGGCGCATTGTTTACCAAAGCTTTGTTTTTTGTTTTCTTTTTTATGTGGATTAGATGGACAATACCTCGTTTCCGCTACGATCAATTAATGAAACTAGGCTGGCAAATATTATTGCCTTTATCAATAGTAAATGTATTGTTAACTGGAGCAGGTTTAACAATATTTAGTAAATAACTTTATTAAATTCGAATAACGAAATTTGAAATTCGAATAACAAAATTCGAATTTTTGTTCATAAATGTTAGGAATATCTCAATAAATTAAATAGGTAGAGACGTTGTAATGCAACGTTTACAAATAAAAAAAGATATGATGCAATTAACCAATAGATCAAAAGTAGTAAGTAATAAGGAAATGAGTTTTAAAGAAAAACTTTATATTCCAGCTATATTATCGGGAATGGGTGTTACGTTTAAGCACATGTTTAAAAAAAGTGTATCGCTTCGTTACCCTGAAGTTACGCGCGAGTTTAGCCCTGTGTACCGAGGAATGCACGTGCTAAAGCGCGATGAACAAGGTAGAGAAAATTGTACTGCATGTGGCTTATGTGCCGTAGCTTGCCCAGCCGAAGCCATAACTATGGATGCTGCGGAACGCAATAAAGGCGAAGAAAATTTGTACCGAGAAGAAAAGTATGCTGCTAAGTACGAAATAAATATGTTGCGTTGTATTTTTTGTGGGTTGTGTGAGGAAGCTTGCCCAAAAGATGCCATTTATTTAACCGATAGAATTGTACCAACTGAATATAAACGCAATAATTTTATTTACGGAAAAGATGTATTGGTTGAGAAAATTGATGAAAGAATTGATATTACAAAACGTAAGAAAGAGTATACAATAGATTAGTTAATTGGTTAATAAGGTTGATTGGTTAATTAATTAAAAAGCGGCTGTCTGAAAATAGACAGCCGCTTTCGTTTTTTGTCCTAGGTTGTTGGCTTATAGATATCTTCACTCACAAACCGAATATAAGTGATTGGTGAGTGCGGATAGCTATCGGCAACCAACCACGGTAGCCAAGACCTGACAGGTTTTTAAAAACCTGTCAGGTCTAACCGCACCAACCGAATATATGTGATTGGTGAGTGCCGATGCTACGAACAAACCACGAACAAAAATAATTCAGAGGCAAAAGGAAATAATTCAGGGTCACTTACTAAATGTTTCAAAGGCATAAGGAAATCATTAAGGGCCAAGAAGAAATGATTCAATGTCACTTACTAAAAGGTTCAGAGGCAAAAGTAAATCATTCAGGGTTGCTTACTAAAAGGTTCAGAGGCAAAAGGAAATCAATCATGGTCATGAAGAAATGATTCAAGGTCATATACTAAATAGTTCATTGGCATAAGCAAATCATTCAGGGTTGCTTACTAAAAGGTATAGAGGCAAAAGGAAATCATTCAAGGTCATGAAGAAATGATTCATGATTTCTTACTAAATGGTTTTAATATATACTTTTTTCCTTTAAACAAATACTCCTATTGAATGGCAAATAACTGCTGGTTTGGTAACGCCATTGTATTGAAAAATAAGGTTAAAATTTCCTGTTTCAATTGTTTTAGTTTGTTGCCATGCATCAAAGTTAAAGTTGATTGGAATAATAATAAACCTAAATTTATGGTGATTTAAATGCAATTGAGTAATTAAATCCGTTTTTTCTGTTCGTTCTATTTCTTCAATAAATAAAGTTTTGGGTTTAATATTGGCTTGCAAATAATAATCAATGGCTATGAGTTGCGGTAAAGTTGAATCGTTTGCATAATTGATTTTTGCAAACTCATTTATTATTGTAAAAATATCGGTAAGCGAATGTTTATGAAAATTACTTTTGGTTATAAAATAATTGCCTAAGCCTAAAAGGAAATCGAAAATGCTGTAGTGTAATGCTATATATTTTAGCGTATTAAGCGCTCGACCTTTGTTCCAATATATTTCTAAGGCTTCCTCTAAATAGGTAATTTGTAAAAGTTCGTTTTCAGTCAAATACTTGCTTTTTATAATTTGATAGGGGGGAAGTAGATCAAAAACATACTCATGTTCCTTATACTTTTGGCGCATGGGAGTACCTTTTAAAAACTTTAAAAAACCCAATTGTAACTCGGGTGGAAATAGTTTAAACACTTCTTCAATGCTGTATTTTATATCGTTCCAATAATCTAAAGGCAAGCCAACAATTAGGTCCAAGTGCATTTCTATTTTATCATCTAGTTTTTTTATTACAGCACTGGTTTTATCAAAATTTTGCTTGCGGCTTACTTGTAAATTGGCTTGTTGGTTTACGGTTTGTATGCCTATTTCAAACCTAAATAATCCTTTAGGAACTTTTTGTTGAATAAATGCAACAATATCGGGGTGTACAATATCAGCAGTAATTTCGAATTGAAACACATTGTTTGGTTTGTGGTTAGCCAAAATAAACTCAAACATATCGATGGTAAAATCTTTTTTTACATTAAAAGTTCTATCTAAAAACTTAATTACTCGCCCATGTTCCATTAAGTAAAGTAAGTTGGCTTTTATGTCGGCTATTGGTAAGGTGCGCACTTTATTATCTAAACTGGCTAGGCAAAACTCGCATTTATAAGGGCAGCCTCGGCTGGTTTCTACATAACAAACTTTGTTGTAAAGGTCTTCGGGTTTATCGTTTATGTATGGATTAAAATTGGTGTAATTAACTAATTCGAACATGGGTGCAGGTAAATTTTCCTTCACCTTATCGTTGGTTTTAAAAACCAAATTTGGCACGTTTTCAATGTTTGGATAATTATCTAAAAACAATTTAAAAGGCGTTTCACCTTCACCTGTAATGATGTAATCAACTTCGGGTAAATTTATAATATCGTGGTATTCGTAACTTACTTCTGGTCCGCCAAGCAATATTTTAGTATTTGGATTTAATGCTTTAATTAACCGAGCCACAGCCAAAGTTTGAGTAATATTCCATATATAGCAACTAAAGGCCACTACATCAAAATCTTTACAAAACTCCGCAATTCCT
This sequence comes from Chitinophaga pinensis, assembly GCA_945873755.1. Taxonomy (GTDB): domain Bacteria; phylum Bacteroidota; class Bacteroidia; order UKL13-3; family UKL13-3; genus JAAFJM01. The sequence continues at coordinate 10,636 of CAMCEM010000020.1, forward strand.
TCTTTCGATTCTTTAATGGTAAACTCTTTCCATTCCAATCCTTTATTGTCTTTATTCAATTCATATAACAACCTAATGGCTAAATTTATATGAATGTATTTGGCATTAAGCGTAGTTAGTAATGTGCGCATTTTTAGTTCTTAGTTTGTAGTACTTAGTACTTAGTTTGTAGTACTTTCACGCCTTGCGTGATTTAGTAGTAAATCAATTAAGTAATTTAACAATTCAACAATTTAACAATTCAACAATTTAACAATTCAACAAATTAATAATTCAACAATTCAACAATTAAGCAATTCAACATCCAAAATTCAAAATTCAACATTCTTTTACCTGCTGCCAAATATATTACTTCCAACCCTAATCATGGTGCTTCCTTCTTTTATGGCAATTTCATAATCGCTACTCATACCAATTGATAATTCGTTAAACGAAACTTGATTTTTAAAATAACCCAATTTTACTTGGTCAAACAATTTTTTTAATCCAGCAAATTCATTCGCTATTTTTTCTTCGTTTTCGGTAAAAGTAGCCATTCCCATTAATCCAACAATTGCTATGTTTGGGTAATCATTGCTAATGTAATTATCAATTATTTTTAATAAATCATTTTGGTCTAAACCAAATTTAGTTTCTTCATCTGCAATGCTTATTTGCAAAAGCACTTTTTGAATTTTATTAATCTTACTAGCTTGTTTGTTTACTTCCAACAATAAACTTTCACTATCAATAGAATGAATAAGGTGTACAAACGGAATAATGTATTTTACTTTATTGCTTTGCAAATGGCCAATTAGGTGCCATTCAATGTCTTTTGGCAATTGTTCATACTTGCTTACCAGCTCTTGTACTTTATTTTCGCCAAATGCTTTTTGTCCACTATTATAAGCCTCCAAAATACTTTCAACGGGTTTAGTTTTGCTTACCGCAATTAATTTAATATTTTGGCTTAGTTGTTGTTTTAATTTTTCGATATTCGCAGCTATACTCATTATGATAAAATCAGTTTACAAATATGCAACAATTGCTTTAGTTATTACTACCATTGCTTGCAGTAACAACAATAATTTAAAACCAAACCCATTTTTTGATAGAAAAAAGATGGGAGATATAATGACAGACATACAAATAGCTGAAGCAGGAGTTAACCAACAAGGTTTTGCCACTGATAGTTTAAACAAAGTTATGAATTGGCATTATAATTTTATTTATAAAAAATACAACATAACCGAAAAAGATTTTAAAAATAATTACGATTATTATTTACAAGAACCTGCAGATTTGGATAGCGTGTATGTTGATGTATTGAATAATATTACAAAAATTAGGTTGGATAAATAAAAGGTTTTGTGTACGAAAGTTTATACCAAGCTAGTGCTGTTTTGCAAACCGCACCTAACTACCATAAGCATTTGTAATGCGTAAGATATAAATGCCAATTAATACATTTGCTATGTTAAAAGTTATTGGCATGAAAAAAACGGATTGCAAATCCTTATAATATATAGTTCGGATTGTAAATCACGAACTGGCTGGTTATTATATTTAATTATCTTTTATGTCAGTATCTATAGAATTGTTTGGTGATATTTTTCTAAACAATTCAATAAAAAAACCAATTTGCAAAAAGTCGCGACCCGTTTCGTCATTTATTTTGTAATCGAACTGATGCAAATATCCTACTTGCAATGTTGTTGTCTTTGATGGTTTGTAGTTCATTGCAATTAACATTCTATTTCTTTCAAAATAAGGTTCATTGTCGGTAAAAAAATTTCATTGCTCGCACTTATTTGAAAGGGTTTATATTCATTTCTTACTTTTCCCAAAGGGCAAGAAATACCAAGTCTGTAGCGAAAACGGTTGCGATAGCCATTGCTTGTAAACCTTAATTCTGTTCGGTAGCGTTGTTCTATTTTTAACTTACCTATTGATTGAAAAAGAATTATCTGTGGCCAAATTCTAAATTCGTTGTTGTTTTTAGGTAAAACAAAATTACCACCTTCTTTATAGGTTTGGTAACTGCCTGCTCCCAAAGTTAACTTAACGTTTTTATGAATTTTATAATTAGCTCCTCCTTTATATTCGTAATAATGAAAGTTGTTATAAAAAATTAATGAGCGCAATTGTGCTTCGCCAAAAAAACTTAATTTTTCATTTTGGTTATATTTTAAATTCAAAATATTCCAACTACCCAAGTCAAAATTTTGAGCATAAATAGTATTTATTGAAAAGTAAAATGTAAATGATGCTAGCATTAATTTCCTCATATAATTGGCTCTTTGGATTGTTCTTTATTTAATGAAACTAAAAATGAATTATTGAAAAAATGAGAATTGGTTACAGTAATTATTTCATCAGCTACAGTTTTAAAGTGAACAAAAAAGGAGTCCACTTCGGTTACTTTTCTTTCAAAATTATAAACTTTGTGTAATACTTTTAAATTGACACCCATTTTACTTGTTGATTAAAAAAAATAAAATACTGTAAGTAATATTTGAAAGTAATGACCATTGTGAAAAAAATGCAATACCAATAGCAGTTAAAATTGTACTAGCAAATAGTGCAATTTCATTTTGCTTAAAACCCCAAACTCCTGTTAAAAGTATAATTGCAGTTACTGTTGTAAATAGCTGAACTGATCTAATTGCCATTTTTCTCCTACTCCTTTCTAATTTAGTTTTTTTGAGAAAATATTAATCACTGTTTTAAATATAAAATACATAATAACATAACTAGCTAATATTTTTATGGTTTCTAAAATTTGAATGTTAAGTCCGCTCATAGATTATTTATTGATATGTTTGATTTTCTTACTACAATACAACCTTCAATATTGTTTAGTTTGGGTTTCATTCAAACAAATATAAAGTTATTAGCCCGAAATTTATATCAAATTTTTTATACATTTGATTATTAAAATCGTAATGATATGAAAAAAATAATCTCTCTATTTTCCATTATTTTATTATGTGCATTTGCACCAAAAAGCAACTTTTTAGCTGAGCAAAAAAAGTATGCTAGAGTAAGAACAGCTATTAGTGAAAAGAATAATTTGTTAATAGAAAACCTTAAAAAGAACAACTTAAAGGTTACCGAATTACAAATAATGTTAGTAATCTTTAAAAACGAAGATATTATTGAATTATTTGCCAAAAACAAAACAGATAAAACATATAAAAAAATTGCTACCTACGATGTTTGCGCTCGTTCGGGAACCTTGGGACCTAAAAGAAAAAGTGGGGATGGACAAGTACCCGAAGGTTTTTATTATATTGATAGGTTTAATCCTGCAAGCAGTTTCTATTTATCGTTGGGCATTAATTATCCTAACCAAGCGGATAGAATAAAAAGTACAGCCAATAAACTTGGTGGTGATATTTTTATACATGGTTCTTGCGTAACCATTGGTTGCATTCCCATGACCGATAATAAAATAAAAGAGATTTATTTATATGCAGTTCATGCAAAAAACAATGGGCAAAATAAAATACCGGTGTATATTTTTCCATTTAAAATGAATGATAAAAACTTAGTGCTACATAATGCAAAATATGGCAGCGAGCCAGGTTTGGAAAGTTTTTGGAAAAACCTAAAAGTTGGATACGATAAGTTTGAAAAAGAAAAAAAGGAGCTTACTATAAACATTGCCAAAAACGGGGATTACCAATTTTAATGCCTATTTTGTTTCATCAATAACAATATCTTTTGCTTCAATAATTTTTATGACACCGTTTTCGCTAAACACCAACTTTTGTCCAAGTAGTTTCTTTTTGATCAGCATTTTTTTATAAGAAATTTTCATGCCTTCAACAATTAAATCAATGGTACTTTTTGTTTCTGAATTCTCTATTTTATTACTTATTTTCTCAATTTTATTATCTTCTTTTTCAATTTTATTCTCAACTTCCTCTACCAGCAATTGCATCAAATTCACATCAAGTACTTTATTAAATTTTACACCTACTTGTTTTAAAACTCCTACCATAAAAAAGCCAAAATGCTCATGTAGTTTAATGCTAATATCATTGCCTTCAGTAATTCGTGCCAATACCGCTTTTACGCCATTTTTTATTCCTTGCTGTAAGCAATATTCCATTAAAGGTTTACTTATTTTTTGTCCTTTAAAATTAGGGTGTAAATAAATGCTAAACTCAGCTGTTCTATCATAAGCAGTTCGGTCGCTATAGCGTGTTAAACTAGCCCAACCCGCTATTTCTTTGTTAATTTCACAAACTATAACACAATATTTTTCATTGTGTGCATTTAACCAATCGGTCATTTGTGCAACAGTTTTAGGTTCAATATCGAACGTGGCAGTAGTGTTTAAAACGGCATCGTTATAAATATTGGTTATGGCTAAAAGGTCTTTAAATTCAGCTTGACGAAGTACCATATTTAGTGTGCATTTTCAAAAACTTGATTGGCTATAATTAAAGCATCTACAAATTTATAACCATCAATACCAGTTTGTAAACCTTTATCGTTAAAGTAAGCATACAAATTTTCGGTTGCCATATTTCCTGTTAAATCATCAGCTGCCATTGGGCAACCACCAAAACCTTTCATGGCGCCATCAAAGCGTTTACAACCATTTTCATAAGCAGCTTCTATTTTTTCTTGCCAAGTATTTGGAGTGGTATGTAAATGTGCGCCAAATTCAATATTGGGAAAAGTTGGAATTAAATGTTTGAATAAATAAGCAATCGTTTCAGGATTGGCAATGCCAATGGTATCGCTCAATGAAATAATTTTAATACCTAATTGACCCATTTCACTTACCCATTTTTCAACTATTTCGGTGTTCCAAACATCGCCATAAGGATTTCCAAAACCCATAGAAATATACACCACTAATTCCTTGTTATTGCTTACGCAAAGGTGTTGAATGGCTTTTACAGTTTCCAAACTTTCAGCAATGCTGCTGTTGGTATTTCGTTGCTGAAAAGTTTCACTGATTGAAAACGGAAAACCTAAATAAGTTATTTTAGGATATTGAACTGCCATTTCCGCACCCTTTAAATTGGCAATGATTGCTAATAGTTTGGTGTTAGTTTGTGCTAAATTTAAACCCGCCAAAACTTCTTTGGTATCGGCCATTTGGGGAATGGCTTTTGGCGATACAAAACTTCCAAAATCAATGGTATCGAATCCCACTTTTAACAGCTGATTGATATAATCAATTTTTGTTTGAGTTGGAATAAAATGGTGCAAGCCTTGCATGGCATCGCGCGGACATTCAATAATTTTTATGGCCATAAGTTAATAGGTGGTATAAGGATAAAATGCATCTTCAAAATGCAAAATTTCAGTTTCTTCTTTGGTTTTAATGATTGCAATAATATCGAATCGAATTTCACTTTTTATTGCATGCTTTTCTTGATACAAAACTGCAGCTTCAACCAACGTTTTTTGTTTGGCTTTACTCACTGCATTTTCAGGATTTACAAAATTACTCGAACGTGTTTTTACTTCAACAATAACCAGACAATTTTGGTGCTTTGCAATAATATCAACTTCAGTTTTTAGTTGTTTGTAATTTCGTTCTAATATTTCAAAACCTTTATTTAACAAAAAGTCACAAGCCAATTGCTCTCCAATTTCACCTGTGACTTTGTTGTTATGCTTCATTTTTTAGTTAGTTCCTAGTTCTTAGTTTTTAGTACTTAGTTTTTAATAAAATAAATTTATGGTCTATGGTCTATGGTCTATCGTCTATGGTCTATCGTCTATGGTCTATGGTCTATCGTCTATCGTCCATCATCTATCGTCCATCATCTATCGTCCATCGTCTATCGTCCATCGTCCATCGTCCATCATCTATCGTCCATCGTCTATCGTCCATCGTCCATCATCTATCGTCCATCGTCTATCGTCTATCGTCTATCAACTGACAACTATTTATTCATAAACTCAACCACTTTATTCACCATATTTTTTGAACCCATAATAATAGGCACACGTTGGTGAATTGCTGTTGGTTCTACGTCTAAAATTCTGGTTTTTCCAGTTGTTGCTAATCCACCTGCTTGTTCTGCAATGTAACTCATAGGAATACCTTCAAACAATAAACGTAATTTCCCATTAGGACTTTTAGCAGTTGGCGGATAAATAAATACACCACCTTTTAATAAATTACGATGAAAATCGGCAACCATTGAGCCAATGTAACGCGCGGTATAAGGTCTATCAGTAGCTTTATCTGTTTCCTTTACCCAAGTCAAATAATCTTTAACTCCTTGAGGAAATTCAGCCGCATTACCTTCATTAATTGAATAAATTTTACCATCTTCACTGGTTTTAATGTCAGCATGACTTAAACAAAACTCACCAATACTTGGATCTAAAGTAAATGCATTCACACCATTTCCGGTACTAAATACCAACATGGTAGAAGTACCATAAAGTACATACCCAGCTGCAACTAATTTATTTCCAGCTTGTAACACATCGGCTTCAGTTGGTTCGGTACCTTCAGCTGTAACACGTTTATATATTGAAAAAATTGTTCCAATAGAAACATTTACATCAATGTTTGATGAACCATCTAAAGGATCCATACAAATTACATATTTTCCATTTTTAGAAAATGTACCATTTAAAGGTATTATTCCTTCATTCTCTTCGCTTGCTATTACGCAAACTTCGCCACCTTTACTAAAAGTTGAAATAAAAGTTTCGTTACCAATAATGTCTAATTTTTTTACATCTTCCTCTTGTACATTTACACTGCCATGGTCTCCTAAAATATTGGTTAAACCAGCTTTATTTACCTCTCTACTAATTATTTTTGAAGCAATTCCAATATCGCGTAATAAACGAGACAACTCACCTTTTGCAAAAGGGAAATCTTTTTGTTTTTCGATAATAAATTGCCCAAGAGTAGTAAAATTTTCCATAATAGTTTTTAATAATTTTAGCAATAATAATACAAACTAAATAAACTGTATGTAGGTTTGACTAAAAGCAGTAATTTTCTAGGGAATGTTGATTGTTGAATTGCTTGATTGTTGAATTGTTAGATTGTTGAATTGCTTAATTGTTGGATTGCTTAATTGTTGGATTGCTTAATTGTTAGATTGTTAGATTGTTGAATTGTTAGATTGTTGAATTGTTAGATTGTTGAATTGTTATTCATACTTCATACTTTATAATTCAAAATTCTTCATTTGCTTCTAATCGCATCTACCGGATTTAATTTGGAGGCACTTAATGCGGGTAAAAAGCCTGATATTATTCCAATACAAATACTGGTAATTACACCAACAAAAATATTTTTAAAGCTTAAGTAAAACACATAATCAAAAGCACTGCCTAGTCCAGTAATTATTAGCCAAACTAACAATAAACCAAATGCGCAACCTAAGAGACAAAGAATAACCGCTTCTGTTAAAAATTCAATTAATATAAAATAATTTTTAGCACCTAAACTTTTTTGTATTCCTATTTGATTGGTTCTTTCTTTGACACTTACAAACATAATATTGGCTATTCCAAAGCCTCCAACCAACATGGCAAATAAACCAATTATCCATCCAGCCATATTTACAACAGCAAATGTTTGGTCGAGTTGTTGTGTTATTAAAGTAGTTTTATTCAAGGCAAAATTTTCATCTTGTCCAGGTTTTAATTTGCGCTTACTTCTCATTATTCCATTTACTTCCTGTTCCAAGGCCGATACTCCCAATTCGTTGGCTTTTACATGAATTTTACTGCTAGCATCATCACTATTTATTCTTACATATTTTGCTGCTGCATTTACTGGAATTAAAGTAACATTATCTAAACTATTTCCTATTAAACTTTCGCCTTCTTTTGCAAAAACACCAATTACATTAAATTTAATTCCTGATACTTTTATACTTTTATTTATAGGACTGATTGTTGGAAACAATATTTGTGATAAATTATAACCAATTATACAACACAAATTACCATTAACCGACTCGTTTTCGGTAAAATACCTTCCTTCTACTAAATTAAAATTTCTAACCAAATAATAGTCGTGGGTTACACCTTGAATATCAATTCCCGAAGCGCTGTTGTTTCCTGCTTTTAAGGTTCTGCCATTGATAGAAATAGTTAACATTTGTGCTTCTGCCAATTCCGATTTTTGACCAATAGTTTTCATTTCTTCTATTGAAGCATTTGGTCTATTCATATACTTCCACCATTTATAACCTGGTCCAAATGTCCAAGGCCATTTCTCAACAAAAACTACATCGTTTCCTAAGCTTTCTACACTTGAATGTAAGTTACTTTCAAAACTTTCTACTACAGCTAAAACTGCTATAATGCAAAAAATACCAATTGTAATTCCTAAGGTTGATAACATCGTTCTAACTTTATTTAAATACATGGAATAAAAAGCAGCCATTGCACTTTCTTTCAACTGAGTTAAAACTATTCGAATATTTTTCATTTATTTTTACAAAAATGTGTTTAAATAATTCAATAACAAAGTTATTTTGATAAAAGGTTTAAAGCGTTAAGTAATGCGGAATGCGAAATGTCAAAAGTGCGAAATGAAATTTGAAAAATGGGAGAAATACATTAAGGTCAATTAACAATTCAACAATCCAACAATTTAACAATCTCCAAATCAAAAATCAATAAATCTTCAAGTAAAATTAATCTACTTTCAAAACCATAAATTCCACTCTTCTGTTTGCTGCTTTCCCTTCTTCAGTTTCGTTTGTTGTTATTGGAACTCGCTCTCCATAGCCTTGCCAAGTTAATCTATTTGGGTTAATGCCTTTTTTTGTTAAGTATTTTACACAAGCCATGGCTCTGTTATTTGATAATGTAATATTGTATGCATCAGAATTTTGGTTGTCAGTATGCCCCATAATTTTAATGCACATTTTTGGATATTCTTTTAATACATTCAATAAATTATTAAGCTCCACATACGATTGAGGTAATAAAATATATTTATCTAAATTAAAATTTATATTCCGTAATGCATATGTTTTACCAACTTCAAACTTTGGTTTGTAATTATACATGGTGTCACTACAATCACAAGTATTGTCACTTCTAATTTCCGAAATACAAAAATCATCGTAATACAATCGAACGTGAAAATAATAAGGATCTAAATATATTTTATTAATAGAATCGAGCAATTGGTTTGTGTTTAACTGAATTTCATTAAATAAAAATGTTCTCTGTTTATTAATATTTGAAGTAAACTCACTCATTAACTGTTTTTGCTTTTTTATAGCACTTTTGCTATCGCCCAAATTTGGAATTTCGGCTTTAATTTGTCTGAAACTATCACGTATCAATTCTAAATCAGCTTTTCTTTTTTGTATCAATCCTTCTTTTATCCTTATCAAACTATCGTATAAACTAAAAGTAAAATCGTTGTGAAACCTGCCAATATATAAGTATTCGCCACTGGTATTGGCGGTAAAAGTAATGTGGTGGTATTGCCAAAAAGGGCGCTCTCTTTCAGTATTGGAGTCAATTGGAAACTGAAGTAAAGGTGCTGCTTTTATTCTAGTTCTAATTGGAGATACTTGTTCAAAATAGGGTAAAACGGCCACTTCAAAAAAACCTAATTTTTCAATTCTATTCCAAGTTTCATCTTTTACATAAGTTTTCACTTTAAAAAAATATTGTTTTCCAGCCACCACAGGTTGTTTTAATTTTACACATAAATACTCGCTTGGTAAAGGTAAAATAGTACAAAGGCCATGAATATAATTCGAAATTTCATTTCCATTTGTATCAACCAACATGTGTTCGTAATGGTAATAATCTCCTTTGGGTTGGGTCCAATATTTAGGAGTTCCATCTTTTAAACGTTCTTCAAATCCTGGATTAGGAATTAAGTTTTGCGCATTGGTTGCAAAGCAAAATAAAAGAAAAAAATATATAAAAATGGTTTTCAGAAAATTGAATAATTTGAAGCAATTATACTTTGATAATTTAGTTTTTAAAAACACTTTTTTATTAGTTCAAATCTTAAATAAATTTTCCCAAAAAAAAACTTCAAATTTCAACCAAAAATTTATTAGCATTGAACCATGAGTTACGAAACAATTTTATTTGATGTAAATAATGGAGTGGCAACGCTAACACTCAATAGGCCAGATGTATTCAATGCATTTAACGAGCAACAAAGTTTTGATGTAATTGATGCTTTAAAAAAATGTGCGAAAGATAAAACCATTCGTGTGTTGGTTTTAACAGGAGCTGGAAAAGCTTTTTGTAGCGGACAAGATTTAAAGTCGATTGCAGGAGCAGAAAACAGAAGTTTACGTGAAAGCATTGACAAACGTTATAACCCCATGATTAAAGCCATTCGTAATTTACCAATTCCTGTAATTTGTAGGTTAAATGGAGTTGCGGCAGGCGCAGGTTGTTCATTGGCTTTAGCAAGCGATATGATTGTGGCTAGCGAAAACGCTTCATTAATTGAAGTATTTATCAATGTAGGTTTGGTGTTAGATTCAGGTTCTTCATATTTTTTGCCACGATTGGTTGGTTCGGCTAGGGCTTTTGAATTAAGCACCATGGGCAGTAAAGTTACTGCACAACAAGCTTTTGATTGGGGAATGGTTAACCGTGTTTGTAAGGCTGAAGATTTAGATGAAGAAGTAAAAAAATTAACCGATTATTATGCCAATGCACCAACAAAAGCCATTGGTTTAATGAAAAAAATGTTGAATAAATCGTTCAATAGCGACTTAGATACCATGCTAGAATACGAAGCTTATTGTCAAGAAATAGCTGGAAGAAGCAAAGACAATAAAGAAGGAGTAACCGCATTTATTGAAAAAAGAAAACCAGTTTTTACTGGCGAATAACAATTAAAAAAACAGCTACAGATTCACCATTTAAATGAAGAATTTCAATTATAAAATCTTTGAATTTGTGACAATAAAAAACAAAAAATGAAATTAGCAGCAATTGATATTGGATCTAATGCAGTAAGGTTACAAATAGTTAGGGTTAATGAAAATCCTAATGACTCAGATTTATTTAAAAAGTTAGAGTTTGTTAGGGTTCCAATTCGGTTGGGAGATGATGCCTTTAAAGACCAATTTATAAGTAAAGAAAAAAGAAAAGTTTTTAAAAAAGCTATGGAAGCATTTAAGTTAATTATGGATGCTTTTGAGGTAGATCATTACATGGCTTGTGCTACGAGCGCAATGCGAGAGGCTGAAAACGGACAAAAAATTGCAGATAAAATTTACGAAAAATGTGGTCTTAAAATTAATATAATTACTGGTGTTAGAGAAAGCGAAATAATTTTACGTTCTATTAAAAATTATTTTAAACCCAATACCAATTATTTAACAATTGATGTAGGTGGGGGAAGTACCGAGCTTGCAGTAATTATTAATGGAAAAACAATTAATTCGGCAAGTTTTAATATTGGAACTGTTAGGATGGTTGATGGAGCAGTGAATGAAAAAACTTGGCAAACCATAGAAAGTTGGGTTAAGCATAAAACGGAGGATGTTCCAGGCTTAGAAGCTGTGGTAACAAGTGGAACAATTAATAAAATTTCGGTTATGTTAAATCCAAGTAATCCTGAATATTTTACAAGAAATCAACTAAAAGATTTCCATAGAAAGGTAAGTAAAATGAGTATTATTGAGCGAATGGATAATTTAAAATTAAATCCTGATAGAGCAGATATTATTGATGTTTCGGCCGATATATATTTACGTATTTTGAATTGGTGTAGTATTGAAAAAATACATGCTCCAAATGCAGGACTAAAGGATGGAATTTTAAATGAATTATACGATAAATACTATTAAACTAAATGAATAAACATTTAGAAAACTTACAAAATTGTATAGGCAAAAGCACCAACGATGAAGGCTTGGGAGCTGTTAGCCGATGGATAGATGGAACTTTAATTTTTGCTGAAGCAGGTCATTTAATAGTTAATTTTAAAGTGCAAGAAACTTGGTTAAATCCAGCTAAAACTTTACATGGCGGAATGGCTGCTACTTTAATGGATGATGTAATGGGAATGACTATTTACAGTTTAGGAAATGAAGTTTTTTATTCAACTGTAAACCTCACTTTAGATTTTTTATCGTTTGCCCTTGCAGGTGATGAAATAACAGTGGAAGCCAAAGTAGTGCGCAAAGGAATAAGTGTGATAAACATTGAAGGGTTTATTTATAAACGTAAAAAGCTATTGGTAAAAGCTTCCTCTAATTTGGTAAATAGCGGTAAGAAAGTTTTTTAAAGTGCGGAGTTCGAAGTGACAAAAGTGCGAAGTGGATTTGCTTGGAATGTTATGTGAATTTTTCCGCAGATTTCATTTATTCATATACTTTATGCTCAACTAAAGTATAACTCTAGCGCAGTTAAACATAATATTTAAACTTTAATAATCTTACAATTAATTAAAAACATTTTATACATTCAGCTAAAAAACAAACTTGTTTAATTTCCTATACTTATTATATTGCCAATCAAATTAATTTTATAAACTATATGAGCGTTTGGCGAAAAAAACCTATTAGTGCCTTTGAGGCAGAAATGAAAAAAAGTGGATTAAACCGAGTATTAACACGTTGGGGACTTACATCTTTAGGAATTGGAGCTATAATTGGTGGTGGAATATTTACTTTAACTGGAATTGCTGCCCACGATTATGCTGGCCCTGCTTTGGCTTTATCGTTTGTAATAGCTGGTATTGGCTGTTTGTTTGCTTCACTTTGTTATGCTGAGTTTGCTTCTGTTTTACCTGTAGAAGGAAGTGCATATAGTTATGCTTATGGAACAGTAGGTGAGTTATTTGCTTGGTTTATTGGTTGGAATTTAATATTAGAATATATGATGGGAGCTACCACGGTAGCTGTAGCTTGGAGTGGTTATTTTGTAAAATTACTTCATCTTTTCCACATCGACTTTCCTATTTGGCTTTGTAATGATTTAGCAACTGCTACCGAAAAATGTGTAAAAGCGGGAATTGCAGCCCCATCGTTTGCAGTTAATTTACCAGCTTTTATTATAACTTGGGTGGTAACTTCAATATTAATAAAAGGTATTAAAGAAGCTGCTAGCACTAATAATATTATAGTAATTATTAAAATAGCAGTAGTGCTTTTTGTAATTATTGCAGGTGCGTTTTATATTAATGTTGAAAATTGGTTTCCTTTCATTCCTGCCGAAGTAGCCGAAATTGGTACTAATGGATTACCAACAGGTAAAATAAATTTTGGCTTTGGTGGTGTTCTTACAGCCGCAACAATTGTGTTTTTTGCTTACATAGGTTTTGATGCAGTTTCAACGCAAGCTGGCGAAGCAATTAATCCTAAAAAAGATGTGCCTTTTGCTATTATTGCTTCATTAATTATTTGTACAATACTTTATATTTTGGTTTCATTGGTTTTAACTGGAATGGTAAAATACGATGTGTTAGATAAAGCAGCTCCTGTGGCATCAGCATTTAGCGAAAAAGGCTTAACTTGGGCTGTATTTATTATTACTATTGCTGCTACTGCAGGCTTAACCTCTGTTATGTTGGTAATGATGTTAGGTCAAACACGTATTTTTCTTGGAATGGCTAAAGATGGTTTATTACCGCCATTTTTTAAATCATTACATGTATCGTTTAAAACGCCATACAAAAGTACGGTTTTGGTTGGAGCTATAATATCGGTAGTTGCAGCATTTACTCCAATTGAAAAAGTAAGCGAAATGTGTAGCATGGGAACCTTATTGGCTTTTGCAATGGTATGTGTTGCAGTAATGTTATTAAGATATAAAAAACCTGAATTAGAGCGACCTTATAAAGCACCAGCAATATATTTGGTGGGAACTTTGGGAGTTGCTTTTAACTTGTTTTTGATGGCTTATGTAAGAAAAGAAACATGGTATGCTTTCATTGTTTGGGGCTTACTTGGAGTATTAGTTTATTTTTTATACAGTCGCAAAAATAGTAATTTGAATAACGCTTCCGATGAGTCATTATAAGTAGTTTTTTTTATGAGTGAATTGTGTTTTAAGATAAATAAAAAAGGGTTTGTTACTGAATGCTTAAGCCAACCACAATATAGTGGCTTATGTATTTTGGTAAATAAACATTTATCGGAACAAAATTTGCCAAGTGAAATTATTGAATTAATAACAAAGTTTTTACATGAAAAAAATTACCATTGCTTAAAAAATGTAGAGGCTGATAACCAATTTTATGACCTACGGTTTTTAATAAGTTTTGATGAATGTATATGTATTATAAATAATGTCACTTTAAAGGTAAAAAAGTATTCTGAATTTGATAATAACAATAATCAATTCAAAGCGCTGGTAGATAGTACATTTGATATTATTTGGTCGTTTGATACAAACTACATATTAACGGCTGCCAACCAAGCTTTTTTTGACCTAAGAAAAAGGGTATTTAACTCGAATATTAAAATTGGAGATAACATTTTTAAAGATGTATTGGAAAGTAGGGTAGAAAAATGGAAACCCATTTATGAACAAGTTTTAGCAGGAAATAAGCTGTATTTTGAAGATGAAAGGATCATTAGAAACAAGGTGGATTATGTTGAAATAAACCTAAATCCTGTTTATGATCAAAATGGTAAAATTGTGGGATGTATGGGTATTACACGTGATATTAATGCTGCAAAAAAGAAAGAAATTGAACGTAAAAATTATATTCAAAAGTTAGAAGAATTTGCCTTCAAAACTTCGCATGAATTGCGTAGACCTTTAGCAAATATTTTAGGAATTGTTCCTTTGCTAATGGAAGAAAAAAATGAGGAACAGTTTACATTTCTTTTAGAAGCATTAAAAATATCGGTTCAAGATTTGGATTTGGAGGTAAAAGCAATGAATGATACCATCAACAAAAAATAAAGGAATAACATTCTTTATGGCCATTGAAGTTTTTAAAATTCAGACAGGTAATCCTATTAAAAAGGATAATTTTTTAATTGATATGCTTAGTTTGAATTTTGAAATATTTTTGTTTTAAAGTTTATTAAAAATAAAGAATAATAACATAAATAATCGTATAAAAATGAAACCTTTAAAATTAACTTATGCTGTATTTTTACTTTTGTTTTTAGCCTGTAACCAAACTGATAATAGTAAAGCTGTAACCACTAATGACACGCTGCATAACACTAACACCGAAACAAATCAAAATATAGAAAATAAGGTACAAGAAGAAAAACTTAAAGAAGATGTTATTGCAGGTATTAACAATATAATTGAATTATTCAATAACAAAGATGTCGACAAAATTTCAAATATTATTAGCTACCCTTTACAAAGAGAATACCCAATACCAAGCATTAAAAACAAAGAAGAATTTAAACTTAGATTTAATGAAGTTTTTGACCAATATCTTATTGATAAAATTGCTAATTCAAAAATAGAACAATGGTCGGAAGTGGGATGGAGAGGAATCATGTTAGACAACGGTGATTTATGGATAACAAGTTCTGATGGAATAATTACAACTGTAAATTACCAAAGCGATATTGAAAAAAAACTAATAATTGATTTGATAGAAAAGGACAAAGCTAATTTACACGTTTCACTAAAAATATTTGAAAGCCCAACTTATAGAATAAAAACTAAAACGTCTTTAATTAGAATTGATGAAGTAAGTGAAAATGTATACAGATTTGCTTCTTGGAAAAAAAACGAAAAAGAATCTTCAAAACCCGACATAATTATGAGTAATGGGGTAGTGGAATATGACGGAACAGGAGGCAATCATTATATTATTTTTGAAGATGGTAGTACTAAATATAAGGTTTATAGATTTATTATGGGAGCTGAAGAAGATACACCTGATTTTACTGTTGAAATAGAAAAAGATGAAAAAACTCTTTTAACTGAAGATGGTACATTGGTATTGGAATAATTTATATAAAAATTAATTGTCAACGTTATATTGCAAGTGTGCCAGCTAGGGGATAAGCCGTATTTTTTGGGTTATTGTTCAAAATATTTATATTTAAAAGTATATAAGATATATTTTTCAGAAATTATTGTATTGTCTTCATGACGATAGGAATTAAAATATGATTCATGCAATCCAAATTCATTTAAATTGTAACCTTTAGATATATGTTTTGAATATTCCATTTCATTATAAATTGCTGTACCGCATCTATAAGTATTTATTCTAATAAATTCTGTTGGTTCTTCAAAGCATTCTCCATCCGAAATACACTTTTTTGAATCTTTACTTCTATAATTTTTAACAAAGGGATGTTTCCTCAATTTTTTATATTCAATATTAGTTTTGCCTGAATCAATAGTTGAACTAAAATCATTGTCATAAGTTTGGATTAAACATTTGTAAAAGATACTTGTGTCGTAATTCGTTCTGAATTTTTTCTTGAAAGAATTGGCTTGCTTGTTTTTAATCTTAATAAAATTGTAAGTGATTATTGGTTTATTTTTGATAGGTTTATTAATGAATAATTTATTGTAATAGTCATTTTGCTCGTTTATTAAACTCCCATTTTTATATATCATTACTTGTGTGCGAGTAAAATTAATAATGGTGTCAGCTTTTTTAAAACTGAATAAGCTTATAACAGTGGTGTCAACCCTTATTAGTTTTTGGTTATAAAAATAACTAGTTATTAATGAGTGACCATGTTCATTTTTATTTAAAGTTTCATTAGTAATAAAGTAATTTGAACTTAAAGAACCTTGCTTTAATATATTACCGGCAGTGTCAAATTCAGCCATCCAACACAAATCATTGTTTGAATCGTACACTTCAATTTTATTTACCTTTTTAAGTTTATAAAGTGCGGTACTTTTTAAAATGAAATTATCTTTATAAACAAACCGATCATTAAAATTGCGTCTCATCTGCAACCAATTGGGATTATAATATGATGTATGTTCATTCTTATATATTTCTATTTCCTGAGAATAGGAAATAAATGGAGTAGTAAGAAATATAATTAAAAAGAGCTTTAAATAAATTTTCATTGTTTCCCTGCTAATGATTGAAATAAACTGTAACTCTTACAAACATCCAGATAGCAAACGAGCGCTTATGGTTGCTACAAAACAATTCAAAGGCTTTTTAATAATTACCATTATAAATTTACTAAAAACAAAGATATATTTTAATCTAAATTGTTGCTTTTTACCCATGTTGGAGTGCTGAACTTGCACTAGTTTTGCTGGTTTTTTCATGCGCTAACTAGTAAATATTAATTACAATACCAACCATAGACAAATGCAAAACTGTAGCCTTACTTTTATAACTTTGGTTTAAATCTTTCAAACGATTGCCAATATTTGTCTTTATAAATTTCGTAATCTATTTCAAATTTATCGCTGTTTTCTTTTTGTGTTTTAAAAAATACTTTTGACGGTTTTCTAAAATCTTTGCAAGCAAAATAAATTTCACGTTCGTTATTTGCTGTTTGTCTGCCAATGTATAAATAACCGTCTTTGTCTGTAAGTTGTTCCATTATACCATCTTCTATTTCATCTAAATTTTGGTAATCATCTTCATACGGCATTCCGTTGTTGTTACTGCCATCATATTGAAAAGTAATTACCGCAATCCAAGGGTGCGATGCTTTGCTGTCCCAATTAAGCAATTGGGTATTTATAACAGCAATTAAATTGTTTCCACTTTCTAATTCTGCTTCCAAAATAGAGTGTTCATCATTTTCTGTATCGTAGCGAACTCCTTCGTATTTTTCAATAAATTCTTTTTGTCGCCAAGTTAAAAAGTCTTTAAGTTTTGCAATTGGAACAAGCTCTTTTTCTGCTTCGTATTTGCTTATTATTTTTAAGTTGTCTATGTTATTTAGGAAGTCAAGTTCGCCTAAATAATTATCTAAGAAAATGTAAGTTCCATTCCCTATTTCTTGTTTATTATCTTCTGTTCGCTCGTTGTGAATTACACAAATATCAATTTCATCTGGGTAGCCAGGATAGTCGTTTGAATAAAAGAATAAATTCTCGCTATCAAATGTATAACCATTCATATTAATTGATACGTTTTCAATATCCATAGCAGGTTTAAGGGCGGTAAATTTCCAACCGTTTATGTTTGGTGCTTGTTCTACTAGTTCTTCTACAAAAACAATGTTTTTAGCGTTGCCATCTGCTGTTAATATCAATTCGGCAGTATTTTCGTTAAACATGCCTGTTAAATAAAAATAACCATCATTAAGTTCAGCAAGTTTTGGCGAAAGTTTGTCAAAGAAATCTTTTTCAATGTCTTTATGGGTTTTCACTACTTTAAAAAATGTTTTTTCATTTTGTTGAAACCAATTCCAAAAGTCGCTATTACTATTTATGGGCGTATCTTTTTTGCCAAAAATATTTTTTATAAAACTCATTTGTATATTTTTATTTAAATGTTTAATTATTGTTTCATTACAATAAAATATGCAAGCGGTTGGTAAAATACCAACCATAGTGAAATTAGTGGTTATTTATAAATGTATTAAATTCAGATTTTGCAGTTATACTTTCAAACAAAGATCCGTGTTCACCTCCAACAATTTCCACAAACTGACTATTCTTACAGTTTTTACAGTTTAATACATCTTGTTTAAAAGTTGGCCACGAGTACATTTGAATAGGAGTGTCATTGAGTCCTTGAACAAACAAAATGTCGGACTTGAATCCATTTGTGAAATTAAGTAATGACCTTTGAAAATAGGCATTGGGGTTACTTGTTGTGGTGCCATATGTATTTTTAAGTTTGGTACACACCGCACCAGGTTGAATTTGCCCATTTTCCTCTAATTGACATCTATAAACAAGGTTTAATGGACCAGGTGCATTGGCAATTACACCATTGGTTTGATGCATGGTATTAAGTCGAGTTACCATATAGCCACCTTGAGAGTGTCCGCCTAAAAATACTTTTTTTACAGTGATACCTAATTCTTGACTTGCTTTATTTTTTAACCATAATAAGGCTGCTTCACCTTGCACAATATTGTCGCCAAATAATACATTTTCTTGAGGATATGCTACACTTACAATCATCATATCATTTCTTTCTAAAATACCCTTAAATTTATCGAGGGTAGTGTTGGCGGCAGTCATTATATTGCTATCATACATTACAGTGCCATGGAATAATAAAAGTACATCCACTTGATATAATGCGGGTTTGTCAATTACTACATCAACATTTATTGTATTATAACTAACAGATTTTGTTGTTCTATAAGCAGTAGGAGTTGGCTGCTCTGTCGTTTTATTTTTCTCACACGAGAAAAACAATAATGTAAATAATACCAATAATCTCATCATACTATAATTGTAAATATTCGTTTGGACTGTTTTTATTAAAAATGGTTTAACTCACTTATCTTTCAGTTAATTCAACGCACTCCGAATATATAATGAAATGAAGTGTCACCAACATGGGTTGTTAAATACATAAGTTCAACAATAATTATTATTTTGATGAGTTACAAACTCTTATTTCATTTTAATACTTAATAAGCATTGCAATATACCAATACACTTTTTGGGTATCTTCCCTAAAACCAAATATTAAAACATAAAACCACATACTACCACCAAAAAACCATATACCACCACCAAAAAATCATATACCACCACCCTAAAATGTCATACCACTACCCAAAAACAATATACCACCGCCAAGAAATGGTTCACCACCATAAAAATAGGGCAAATCAAGGCCATTGTTAAAAGTCGAAAGCAATATTCTAATTTTTTAATTTAAGTTTTGGCTAAAGCCAATTGGTTTTTTATTTATTCCACGCCCTAAAAGGCTCAGCAATGGATATTTGCATTAGGATGATTGGTTAAGGCAATGGATTCTTTCAAATAATCCTTTTCTACACTATTAAGCTTTATAATAAATATTTTTTAATTGCCTCGATTAATTGCCGCGCCCTTTAGGGCGTGGAGAAGAGCATAATATACAAATGGCTTTAGCCAAATTCTTCTTTATTAAAACCAATTGCTGTGGTTTTGGCTAAAGCCAATTGGTGTTTTTATTTATTCCACGCCCTAAAGGGCGCGGCAATTGATTTTTTCAATTAGCCCTTGTTGGTGTTCTTCACCAACAAGTTTAGCCCTTGTTGGTGTTCTTCACCAACAAGTTTTTAGCTATACAGTAAGTTGAGACTTTTGAAATAGTTAAAAATTTTCATTCCGATTTATATCTTATTTTAGCCCTTGTTGGTGTTCTTCACCAACAAGTTTTTAACTATACAGTAAGTTGAGACTTTTGAAATAGTTAAAAATTTTCATTCCGATTTATATCTTATTTTAAATTTTAACTTAATACAAAAAAATGCTTTGTTTGTTGTAAGATTTATTTTGTTAAAAAGATAAAAATTGATGCGTAAAAAGAGAATAATTAATAACCAACAACATATAAGTTATAAGCAAGCTAAAAATACTGTTAGGGCTTTTAACATTATTGTTTTTTCAATTTTTGCATGGCTAACATTTACATCAACAGCTACTAGATTAGCCTTTGTAATAATGGCTTTGGTTCCATTTGCTTGTATGTACTTGTTACGCGAATACAAAGGCATTATTGTTTATGAACACGAAAAAGGAAATAAGCCTGATGTAGGTTTGACTTGTGTTATAGCAGTTTGCGGAATGATAATTAGAATAAGTATGGACTATACCATTTTTAGTTATAATTTAGTATGGATCTATTGCATTGGTTTTACGGTATTATTCATTATAATTTTTGAAACAATAGCCAACCTGCCAAAAGATTCATTTATATTACGATTGGTAATTAATAGTTTTTATGGGTTTTTTTATGGCTTATCGTTGGTTATTTTTTTAAACTGCGCTTATAACAATTCTCCTTCTAATTACTTTTCAGCCAAAATTATAGACAAATATGTAACAAAAGGAAAAAACAGCAGCAATATTTTTGTGCTAGAAAAATGGCATACGCAAACAGAAAACGAAAAAGAACACGTTAGATACAAATATTATGATTCGAAAAATATTGGTGATTATGTGGATATAGAATATTACAATGGTTTGCTAGGAATTGGATGGTATGAACTAAAGTAATTAACTTTCTAACTCTGCTAATTTTCCACCATAAAATTTATTTTGATTGCGGTTATCTAACAGTATAGATTCTTGTTTGGCTTCCTCATAAAAATAATCTTTTAAAGCTGTTACCAAGTAATTATTTCCTTTTGAGGCAAGTACTTTTCCTTTTACTAAATCAGTTGATTTAAGTTTATAATCTGTTATGTTATCTTGCTCTAAACATTTAAAATATAGATAGCAAGCACTATAAAAATTGAACTTAAATATATTGTCATTATTGTTAATTATAAATGGCAATTGTTTATCAATTATCTTTTTACCTTGAACATATTGTTTGGTTTTACTGTAATACAATAACAAGTAAAAGGCATTGCTTTGAAAAATATTGAACTTTAGTTTTTTGTTTGCAATTTGAGCATGGTGTTCAGCCTCGGGCAATTTGTTTAACAACCAATATACATAACAAACCAAAGGATATGTAATATTGGGTACTTCTACACAGTTTTGTTTTTGAGAAAATAACTTTTCACTTTCTGTAAGTAAAGCCTTGTAATTTTTCTTGGCAAAATGATACTCAATAATACCATGTTTTTGGCAAGCACCACAATCATCTAATTCACCTTTTTTCGATTTTTTAAAAATGTCGTACATTTCATCAGCTAATGTTAATTCGCCAATATTTAAATAATGATACAACTTTTTATAAGCTACAATCTTCTTTGTTTCGCC
>CAMCEM010000021.1 GCA_945873755.1 Chitinophaga pinensis
TAATGTTACTCACGCTTGTTTCGATTTAAAACAACTTTCATTGTCGTACCCTAGAGGCGAGAAGCAATTAAAAAGCGCATTCAGTCGTTTTTCAACTACCGATACCATTAATTGGTTTGAAAGTAGAAAAGTAAAATTGAAAACCGAAAGTGATGGTAGGGTTTTTCCAGTTTCGGATGATAGTCAAACTATAATTGATTGTTTATTAAAAGAAATAAAGAAATTAAAAATAGAAATTTTAAACAATAAAGAAGTAAAAAGAATTGAAACCAGAGATACCAATTTTAAATTATTTTTGGTAGATGGTGAAAATATAGAATGTAATAAAGTTATTATTACCACCGGAGGTGCACCAAAAGAAGAACATTTAAATTGGATTAAAGCACTTGGACATGATATTATTGATCCAGTTCCTTCGTTGTTTACCTTTAATTTGCCTAATAATAAAATAACCGAACTAACGGGTATTTCTGTAAATCCAGTGAAAATAAGAATTCCTGAATTAAAAATGGAAAATAGTGGTCCATTACTTATTACTCATTGGGGTTTAAGTGGTCCATCAATTTTGCGTTTATCAAGTTTTGGTGCACGTTTAATTGCTGATAAAAACTATAATTTTCAAATACAAGTGAGTTGGTTAAACGATAAAAAAGAAGAATCGTGCAGAAATGAATTAATGAATATAAAAGCTGCCAATCCAAATAGACAAGTAAACAATTTATTCCCTTTTAAATTACCAGCGCGCTTACTCGACTTTTTATTTGAAAAGAGCGAAATAGATTCGAAGTTAAATTGGGGCGAAATAAGTAAAGAACAAGTAAATAAATTAGTTCAATGTTTATTATACGACTCATATCAAGTAGAAGGTAAAACCAGCTTTAAAGAAGAATTTGTTACTTGCGGTGGAATTAATTTAAATGAAATTGATTTTAAAAATATGCAAAGTAAAAAAGTAAAAGGCTTATATTTTGCAGGTGAGGTGTTAGATATTGATGGAATAACAGGTGGTTTTAATTTTCAAGCTGCTTGGACTACGGGCTTTTTAGCCGGAACAGGTGCTGCTGGAGTTTAAGATTTTTTGATTGAAAGATTGCGGGTTGATTATTGCGAGAGTTACGAGTTGAATAAATTGATGATTGCAAATTGCTTATTGTTCATTAAATATAACCTAATATCTATCGTCTATCGTCTATCGTCCATCGTTTATCGTTTATCGTCTATTGTCTATCGTCCATCGTCCATCGTCCATCGTCTATCAACTAAACCTTCATTCCTTCGTTGAAACAAAACCTGCATCTGGCTTCGTAAGTATCTTTTTCACCTAGCATAACTAAGTTTTCATCATTTGTTTTTCTAAAACTATGTGTTGCAATGTCGCCACAAACCATACAAATGGCATTTACTTTAGTTACATATTCGGCAATAGCCATTAAAGCAGGCATTGGTCCAAATGGTTTTCCTAAATAATCCATATCTAACCCAGCTATAATTACTCTTGTTCCTTGTTCTGCTAATTTTTCGCAAACAAAAACCAATTCTTGGTCAAAAAATTGAGCTTCATCAATACCAATTACATTGGCATCACCGTTCATTAACAAAATATTTAACGAGGAAGAAACAGGAGTAGATGAGATGGAATTTTGATTATGTGAAACCACTTCTGTTTCATCATATCTGGTATCAATTGTAGGTTTAAATATTTCAACCTTTTGATTGGCAATTTTAGCTCTTTTTAAACGCCTAATAAGTTCTTCGGTTTTTCCCGAAAACATAGAACCACAAATAACTTCTATCCATCCTTTTCTTTTATCGGTATTTGAACGTGGTTCTATAAACATGTTATGCGAATATAATTTTTTTTTATATTATAAAAATTACCATAGTTAATAACACTTGTTTATTAAATATTATTGTTTAATGGGGTATTAAAATTAATTTTTGCATATGAATTCAATACAATTAATAAGTAAAATAAATTCAAGAATTGAAGATTTGGCAATGTTAAGCCATGAAGTATTAAAACCAAATACTAATTTAAGTAATATAGAAAAAGAGGTAATTAAAAGAAGTTGTAGCGATTTATATGAACTAATTTTAAAGTTAAGTATTACGAGCGATGTTGATGAAGAACGCAGCATTTTAAAAGAAAATATATATCAAGAATTAAAAAAAGAAGAAAATTCTTTTAAAGAAATTCTTTCAAACAAAGTTACAGACGAAATTACTATTAATGAATTAGCAGATATTTCAAATATAGAAATTAATGAAAAAATTGAAATTTTAGAAGAAGAAAACAAGATTTTTTACGAAGCAATTGTTGATGAAGTTGAAATTGAAGACGAGAAACAAGAAATTGAATCAACCACCACTAATGCCATTAATCACATTTTTGATTTTGAAGTATTTTCAGAATCAGTTATTGAAACACCTCTTTTAACTCTTGAATCTGATGATACTATAAGTAAAATAGATGATACTATTATTAGTTCTATAGAAAATTTAAATGAGCAAATTGAAAAAGAAAAAAAATTAGAAACTAATGATGTAGAACCAACAAATTTTATAATTGAACCTAACGAAAAGCCAGCATCATTTATAAGTATTGGCAAAACTATTTTACCTCAAAATCAACCAAGTTTAAACGAAAAAATTGCTCAAAAAATAGAAAGTTTTCAATTTTCGGAAAAAATAATAGAACCTAAAATAGAAAGCTTAAAAACTGCTATTTCATTAAATAAAAAAATTGCATTTGTGAACGATTTATTTAAAGAAAATGTAGTAGAGTACGCCAAATCAATTGATAAAATAAATAATGCAGTTGATTTAAATGAAGCCATGTTTATTTGGACTGAGCTAAAAATAACTCATAAATGGGATTTGGAAAACAGCTTAGTTAAAGACCTTGAAAAGTTAATTCAAAGAAGATTTAGTTAAAAAACTAATAATCATTCGGCAATTTCTTAACTATAATTTTCTATAATTTTTTCTATAATTTCTTCTGTTTCGTTTGGGTAATTAGCAGCAATTGGTTTTCCATTTATTAACCATTTTTCTATTTGTAAGTAAAAATCAGCTTCTATTTTTTTTACCCGCGTTCCTCCCATTAATTTAAATGCTTTGGCATTGCATTTTTGTTCATATTGGTTTGCCATAGGAATACACATTACTTTTTTACCTAAAAAGCTAGCTTCTGCTGGGCTTTCAAAACCACCGTTTGTAATTAAACCATTGCTGCTGGCCATACTTGCTATAAAATCAGTATTTAAAACAGGTTTAATATTTACATTTTTTATTGAGTAAGCTTTTTTTGAATGTTTGCTAAAAACTTCAAATTGTACATCAGGAATTTTTAAAAAATGTTTTAACAAAATTTCGTCAGAATATGCAGGCAAGTAAACAGCAATGTGTTGTTTGTTTGTTATTTCCATATTTCGTACCTCACTTCTTATTACAGGAGTATGTATAAAAGTATCGTACTTATTGAAATGAAAAGCTACTTTATCGGTGCAAGGCGCATAGTTTTTAAGTACATTTTCAGCAAACCAATCTCTTTTTTTTATTCTAGGTGTAAACTCACTTAAAAACGCAGATTGATGACTAATTGCAACACAATTTAATTGATGTACTTTGCATGCCCAAGCTGTTACTGGCTCGTAGTCGTTTAATATTAAATCGTAATTTTTAACTGGTATATCGTATACGTCTTTAACAAAATTAATAGGATGTAAATTTTTAATAGTATCAACAATATCAATACCACCATTTTTACCAAAAGTAAAACTTATTCCACTTAATTTATATTTTATTTCGTAAGGAAGTTGCACATCGGCTTGGGTTCCACTAATTAATATATCTAAATCACATTTTTGTTTTAAAATAGGTATAATTTCTCTTGCTCTGCTTATGTGGCCGTTTCCAGTTCCTTGTATAGCGTATAATATTTTCATATAAATAATATTAAATGAAGAAATGAATAATTTTATTAAAAAAATTGACTACTGCATCAATCCATGGTTTTACATCAATATGGAAAAAGTATTGCAATGCAATTATTAGTAATGACCAAAAACTAAGCGAAACAAACATTACTAATTTTATATGCCACTTGTTTTTTTCAATTGACCTACAAATTAAAGTTCCAATAGGCATTGAAATTATTGTTGGCGTTACTAATGCAATTCCATAAATCCCCCAAGTTCTCGAAAAATGAACCATGTTGCGGATTTTTTTATTAATTTTAATTTGAACTTTTTCTGGTTTTGGTTCCCAAACTTTATTTTTTACAATTAAAAAAAAATCCCATAAATATAAGTATATGAATACTCCAATCATACCACCTCCAACAGTTGTTAAATAAAAAGTGATGGGTGGAAAATTATAAGCCAACGACATGGCAAGGCCTATAATAAATTTAACGGTACTTACTAATATTACACTTATTATTTGCCAATAGTCATTCATTTTTCAAAATTAGTTTTTATTTACTACTTATTAAATTTTAAATAAATCAGATGCTATTCCATCTGCAAAAAATTTTCCTTTTGCTGTAGTAATCAATACTTCATTATTTATGGTTAGCATTTCTGTTAAAATATATTTATTAGCTAGCTTTATTATTCTTTGTTTTTCATTTTTACCAAATTCTAATTCAATAAAATTTAAATCGCAACCCCAAATAGTGCGTAAACCTGTCATAATGTATTCGTTAATTAAGTTGTTTTCGCTTAATTTTTCAACTGTTATTGAAGGTAATTTATTTTTTATTGCCTCCATGTATTTAACATTATTTGCTACATTCCAACTTCTCGATTTGTTGTCGAACGAATGTGCCGATGGCCCAATTCCTAAATATTGTTTTCCTTTCCAATAGTTACTATTGTGCTTTGCAATAAAATTAGTTTTGCCAAAATTACTTATTTCATAATGTATAAACCCATTTTCATTCAATGTATTTGTCAATATATCAAACTGTTCAGCGGCTTGTTCATCGTTTGTATTTGAATATGTTCCTTTTTCTATAAAAGTTGCTAAAGCAGTTTTAGGTTCAACAGTTAATGCATAGCTACTAATATGGTTTACATTTAAACTGATTGCAGTTTCTATATTTTTTTGCCAATTAATATTTGTTAATCCTGGAGTGCCATAAATTAAATCAATAGTAATATTATCAAAGCCAATTTTGCTAGCAAAAGCTATTGATTCCTTTGCCTGATTAGCATTATGGGCTCTATTCATCCATTTTAAATCAGCATCAAAAAAACTTTGAACGCCTATGCTCAATCTGTTTATTGGAGTTTGTTTTAATAATATTAATTTATCTTCAGTTAAATCATCAGGATTGGCTTCTAATGTAATTTCCGCATCCTTCGCTATTATAAAGTACTTCTCTATTGTTTTAAAAATTTGCAATAAATGTTCGTTGTTTAATAAGCTTGGAGTGCCACCGCCAAAATAAATACTTTGCAATGTTTTTTCATTCAAATAGTTATGGCGTAATTCAATTTCATTACAAATTGCATTTACCATTTTATTTATGTTATTTAATTGCGTAGAAAAATGAAAATTACAGTAACAACAAGCTTGTTTACAAAAAGGAATATGAATATAAATGCCCGACAAATGAGTTTAAAAATTTTTGGCAAATTAATAGTTAATAACTAAAGTTCATTTTAAAATTACAAACGCTATTTTAAACACAAAAACATTACTTTTGTATAGTTTATTTTAAGTATGGAAACTAAAAAACCTCAATTTGTTACAGAAGAAGAAGCGTTAAAAAAGCGCTTAATCTTGAGCCATACCGAACGTTTTCAATTATTAATGAAACTGATTAGAATAAATAAAATGATGAAGTCAGCTAAAATAACGCATGTGAAAAAATAGCTATGGATGTTTACGAAGAAGAATTACTGAATTTTTGGCGTTGCTTAAGCCAATGTCAAGTTCAATTTATTTTGGTTGGTGGTTTTGCAACTAATTTCCATGGCTATACACGATTTACCTCTGATATTGATATTTGGATAAAAGATTCAATAGAAAATCGTAAAAATTTAAGACTAGCCTATGCTGCTAGTGGTAATGGCGATTTAAAAGAAATTGAAACAATTGAATTTATTGCTGGTTGGACTACTTTATACCTTCAAGGAAACTTAGAATTAGATATTATGACAAAATTAGTTGGATTTAGTCAACTAGATTTTGACAAATGTTATGAAGAAGCACCAATAGCCAATATTTTTGACCTTAATATTAAATTTTTACATATCAACCATTTGATTGAAGAAAAGAAAAAAACAGGCAGAACCAAAGATTTATTAGATGCAGAAGAGTTGGAAAAAATCAGAGACTCAAACTAAAATATTAATTAACTACAGCTCTTAAAAAAAACCATTATTTTACTTACTTAACTTTTATTTATGAATGTAAAAAACGGTTTTTGTATACTTTACGTAACTAACAAAATATGAAGAAAAACATACTATTATTAACTCTATTTATTGGATTTACACAAATTACGTTTGCTCAGCAAAAAGAAAAACATTTAAAAAATATAACTCAACTTACTTTTGGTGGCGACAATGCTGAAGCCTATTTTAGTTTTGATAATAAAAACCTATCGTTTCAAAGCAATAATAAAGCTTGGTGTTTAAAATGTGACCAAATTTTTAATTTAAATATTAAAAAAGCTGCTAAAGATACAACTTACAAACCACCAATGATTAGTACAGGTTTTGGTAGAACTACTTGCAGTTATTTTTTACCTAACAATAAACAAATATTGTATGCATCTACTCATTTATCAAATAAAGATTGTCCGGCAGAACTAAAAGTAAAAGGAAAATATTTATGGGCTGTTTATAGCGATTTTGATATATTTATTTCTGATTTAAACGGAAAAGTAGTGAAGCAATTAACCAATTCAAAAGGTTACGATGCAGAAGCAACAGTATCACCTAAAGGAGATAAAATTGTATTTACAAGCGATAGAAGCGGAGATTTAGAACTTTGGACAATGAATATAGATAGCACAAACCAAACCCAAATTACTTTTGGTTTAGGCTACGATGGAGGAGCTTTTTTCTCTCCAGATGGAAATCAAATTGTGTTTAGGGCTTCAAGGCCAAAAACAGAAGAGGAGGTAAAAGAATATAAAGAATATTTAAAACAAGGATATGTGGCACCAAGCAATATGGAAATTTACACTTGCAATATTGATGGAAGTAATTTAAAACAAATTACCAATTTAGGAAAAGCAAACTGGGCCCCTTTTTATACTCCAAAAGGAAACAAAATAATTTTTTCAAGTAACCACCACTCTCAAAAAGGATATGATTTTCAACTTTATACCATTAACATAGATGGAACAGGATTGGAGAAAATAACTGAAGAAAGTTTATTCAATGCATTTCCAATGTTTTCTCCAAATGGAAAAAAATTGGTTTTTTCATCAAATAGAAATAACCACGGTACGCGCGATACAAACTTATTTATAGCAGATTGGGTTGACTAATTAGCTTAAATTTTTATTTAGATATTAGCTTGTTTACTATCAAAAAAATTTTAAATTTGCACCTCATTTAAAAATAAAAATAGATCATGCATTTGACAACCGAGGCTAAACAAGCCATTTTCGAGAAGTTCGGTACAGCCAAGTCTAAAACAGACACTGGTTCTGCTGAAAGTCAGATTGCTCTTTTCACTGAGAGGATCAATCACATTACGGAACATTTAAAAATTAACAAAAAAGATTTTTCTGCTGAATTAAGTCTTGTAAAGTTAGTTGGTAAAAGACGTTCGTTATTAAATTACCTAATGCGTAAAGATGTTTTTCGCTATAGAGCAATTATTAAAGAACTTGAAATCCGTAAATAAGAATTTCACATTTTTAGAATTGATTATTTTTAAATTTTCAATTCTTTAATTTATTAAAAGCAGGAGCCCATTTTATAGCTCCTGCTTTTTGTGTTTTTAAAGCTATAAATTTTACAAAACAAAAAACCTTATTTTACTAATCCCATCTTAGTAAAACATTGCATAACTTAAAATAAATAGATGGGGCTGAAATAAAAATAAATATGTCACAAGCAACAATTAAAACATTTGAAATTGGTGGTCAAACCATTAGTTTAGAAACAGGCCGTTTAGCTCGTCAGGCCGATGGAGCAGTAATTTTAAAAACAGGAAATACCATGATAATGGCAACTGTTGTATCTGCTAAAGAAGCTAAAGAAGATGTGGATTTTATGCCACTAACAGTTGATTACCAAGAAAAATTTGCGGCTGTAGGTCGTATTCCTGGTAGTTTTTTTAGGAGAGAAGCAAAACTTTCTGATTATGAGGTTTTAATTAGCCGAATAGTTGATAGGGCTTTACGTCCTTTATTCCCAAGCGATTATCATGCTGATACACAAGTTGCATTATCATTAATATCGAGCGATCAAAACATTATGCCTGATGCTTTAGTAGGTTTAGCGGCATCAGCAGCACTATTAATTAGCGATGTTCCTTTTAATGGTCCATTATCGGAAGTACGTGTTGCGCGTATTGATGGTAAGTTTGTAATAAATCCTTTCAAAAGTGATTTAGAAAGAGCTGATATGGATTTGATAGTTGCTGGTACTGAAAAAGATTTGAACATGGTGGAAGGCGAGTGCCAAGAAGTAAGTGAAACTGATATGCTTGAGGCTTTAAAAATTGCTCACGAAGCAATTAAACTTCAAATAAAGGCACAATGGGATTTATGCGAAATGTTAGGTGGTAAAAAACCTGTTCGCGAATACAATCATGAAAGAAGCAATCCTGAATTAGAGGCTTCAATTCGTGCATTTTCTTACGATAAAATATTTGCAATAGCAAAAGGTAAATTAGGTAAAAACGAAAGAAGTGCAGCCTTTAAAGCGGTAAGAGAAGAATTTAAAGCTTTACAACCTGAAGGAACAGTTTTAGATAAATTTTTAACTAACAAATACTTTCACGATGTTGAATACGATGCGGTAAGAGCAATGATAATGAACGATAGGCAACGTTTAGATGGTAGAAACTTAGACGAAATTAGACCTATTTGGTCAGAAGTTGGTTACTTACCTGCTGCTCATGGTTCGGCTTTGTTTACGCGTGGTGAAACACAATCGTTAACTACAGTTTCATTGGGTTCAAAGTTAGATGAACAAATGTTGGATAGTCCTATGTTAACTGGCTACGCAAAGTTTATGTTACATTATAATTTCCCTTCTTTTTCAACTGGCGAAGTAAGACCCAGCCGTGGACCTGGAAGACGTGAAATTGGACATGGAAACTTGGCTTTACGCGGATTAAAACGTGTTTTACCACCTTTAGAAGAAAGTCCTTATACCATCCGTATTGTTTCTGATATTTTAGAGTCGAATGGTTCAAGTAGTATGGCAACAGTTTGTGCTGGTTCGTTGGCTTTAATGGATGCTGGTATTAATATTACTGGTGCTGTTAGTGGTATTGCTATGGGTTTAGTAAGCGATGAAACTACAGGCAAATATGCAATTTTATCAGATATTTTAGGCGATGAAGATCATTTGGGTGATATGGATTTTAAAGTAGTAGGAACTGCAAAAGGAATTACTGCTTGCCAAATGGATATAAAAATAAATGGTTTACGTTGGGAAATGGTTGAAGAAGCCTTGAACCAAGCAAAAGCTGGTCGTGAGCATATTAGAAACGAAATGAATAAAACCATTTCGGTTCCTGCAAGCGATTTAAAACCACATGCACCTCGTATTGAAACTTTATTAATTGATAAAGAATTTATTGGTGCAGTTATAGGGCCAGGTGGTAAAATTATACAAGGTATTCAAAAAGAAACTGGAGCAACCGTTTCTATTACCGAAAATGAAAAATATGGTGTGGTGGAAATTGCATCGAGCAATGGTGAAGCTTTAAGAAAAGCAATGCAATTAATTAAAGGAATTGTTGCAGTTCCTGTTGTTGGTGAGGTTTACGAAGGTAAAGTTAAAAACATTATGGACTTTGGTGCATTTGTTGAGTTTTTACCTGGCAAAGATGGTTTATTACACATAAGTGAAATAAGCTGGAACCGCATTGATAAAATGGACGGTGTTTTACAACAAGGTGAAGCAATACAAGTTAAATTAATTGAAGTTGATAAGAAAACAGGTAAATACAGATTGAGCCGCAAAGCTTTATTACCAAAACCTGAACCAACACCAAAATCAGAGGCTCCACAAGAGCCAACTGCATAAGAATTATTTGAATAAAATAAAAAAAAGAGGTTAAAATAAATTTAATCTCTTTTTTTTACAATTATACTTTTAATAATAACACCACAGCATAGGCTACAATTCCTTCTTCTCTTCCAATAAAACCCATCGTTTCATTTGTTGTAGCTTTTATACTAATATCGTCAATAGTAATATTACATATTTGAGCAATACAAGTTCTCATTACGTTGGCGTAAGGCATAATTTTTGGCTGCTGACACACCACAGTTGTATCAATATTTCCAATTTTATAACCTTTATTAGAAATTAACTCAATAACTTTTGAAAGTAAAATCTTACTGTCTATTCCTTTAAATGTAGCATCAGTATCTGGAAAGTGTTTGCCAATATCGCCTAAAGCCAATGAACCTAAAATTGCATCGCAAATGGCATGTAACAAAACATCTGCATCACTGTGTCCAAGTATACCTTTATCTGCTGGAATTTTAATACCACCTAGCCAAAAATCTCTTCCCTCTATTAATTGGTGAACATCAAACCCAAACCCAATTCTCATATTTATTTAAAATTATTCAGTTGGAATATCTGTAGTTTTTTTCTTAAGTGGAATTTCTTTTTGCTCAACAAAAGCATCAAAATCGAAAGTTAAACTAAAACGCAATGTGTTTTCTAATGGATGACGTTGTTCAAAGGGCCAAATATAAGCCACATCTAATCCAAATACTTGGTACCTTAAGCCTACACCAAATGTGGCATATTGTCTGTTTCCTTTTGTTTTGGGTTCATAAAAATAACCGCCACGCAATGCAAATTGTTTGTTGTACCAATATTCCAATCCAGTTGAAATATTTATTTCGGAAATTTCTTCACTAAAACCATCAGGTGCATCGTAAAAAGATTGAATCATTCCTTGAACCACAGGTACATTTGGATCCATTCCATTGCCGTCAATAATTGGTTTTTTATTTTTGTCTAATGAGTCTGCTGTATTTCTAGAGTTTCTTTTATAATAGGGATTTGTAGGTACTAAAAGTTTATTAAAGTCGAGTAAAAAAGCAATATTATTATATTCATCTAAGTCAATATTAGCATAGCCACCTAACCTAAGATTGATTGGAATAAAATTTTCGTTTTGAGCAGAAGTGTATGTTAATTTTGAACCAATATTTGAAATTACACCACCTATACCATAATTAATATTGTATTTCTTTTTAGTTTCTTTGTCTTTGTAGGTAGTATTATTTCTGTAATAAGCGCTTATATCACCAGCATACGAAATACCAGCATCTATTGGTGTTTGCGACTGATTAAAACCACCTGCTAAATTGGAGTAAATGTATCTAAAAGCAACACCTAAACTAAATTTATCGTTTAATTTTGTAGCATAACCTACATCTAGCGAAAATTCGTTTGGAGTAAAATTCCCAGTACTGGCTCCATAATTATCGGTAAATTGAATTTGCCCTAATGAAAAAAATCTCAATGAACCTGCAATAGCTGAACGTTTATCTAATTGATAATAACCTGTAAGATATGATAAAGAAATATCGGGAACTAAGTTACGCAGCCAAGGGGTATACGAAATTGCAACTGCACCTTTTTTTGTATTAAAAGGAGCTTTTGCCAAATTCCAATACATGGCATTTATATCATCGGGTAAAGCAGCACCTGCATCTCCCAATCCAGCAGCCCTTGCATCGGGTGCAATTCCTAAAAATGGAACCGCAGTACTTATTGAATTTTGACCATTTTGTAAATCTCTAGTTGATATAGGTTTCTTTTGACCATATACATTTGAAAACAAATGGCCTGCAATTACTATTAAACTGATTTTTTTAAAATTTAACATTGTTTGTTTATTCATCACTACTACTTTGTGTAATAAAGTTTTCACTTTAAGTTATTATTTAATTAATAAATTTATTGTAGTAGATGTTTTTATCAATAGGTTTTAATTATTTTTTGAAGGTGCAATATATAATTTTAGTCTAAATTTAAAAGTTATTAAATAATTAATCAGTATTGAATCTACGCAATAAATAATTAAAGCAAAATATATTGAAAAGAGTTTTAAATATTTTCAGGACTATTTTCAGCAATAGGTTTTTCAGGTTGAACTGGCTTTTCTTCCTTATTTTCTGTGCTTTTTGAATCATTTAACTGTTTAGCTTCTTCATCTAATTTTAGTTTTTCAGCATCCATTGCTTCAATTTCTTGGTTGCGGTATTCAAAAGGACGTTTTCCTAAAATTACTTCTAAATCGGCTTGGAAAATTATTTCTTTTTTCAATAATTCTTGTGCTAATATCTCTAGTAAATCTTTTTTTTCAGTTAATAATGCCTTTGTTTTTTGATAACACATATCAACTAAAAATCTTACTTCTTGGTCAATTAATTCGGCAGTTTTATCGCTATATGGTTTAGTAAATCCATATTCATTATTAGGATCATTAAAGCTTAAATTACCAACTTTATCATTCATACCATAAATGGTAACCATTGCATAAGCCATTTTGGTAATACGCTCCAAATCGTTTTGTGCACCTGTACTTATTCTGTTAAATGTAATGTCTTCAGCTACTCTTCCTCCTAAAGTCATACACATCATATTTACCATTTGTTCGGTAGTATAAAGGTATTGGTCTTTTGGTAAATATTGGGCATAACCTAAAGCAGCAACTCCTCTTGGAACAATACTTACTTTAACTAAAGGATCTACATGTTCAAGGAACCAACCAGCAATAGCATGACCTGCTTCATGGTAAGCTACAATTTGTTTTTCATGGTCAGAAATCACTTTATTTTTCTTTTCTAAACCGCCAATAACTCTATCAATAGCAGCTTGAAAATCGTTCATATCAACTTCTGTTTTGTTTTTACGTGCAGCAATTAAAGCAGCTTCGTTACAAACGTTCATTATTTCAGCACCAGCAAAACCGGCAGTTTGTGTAGCTAACTTTGTTTCCTCCACATCTGGTGCTAATTTCAATGGTTTTAAATGCACTCTAAAAATAGCTGCTCTGCCTTTTAAATCTGGCTTGTCAATTGAAATTTGTCTATCAAACCTACCCGGACGTAAAAGAGCTGAATCTAAAATATCAGGTCTGTTAGTAGCTGCCAAAATAATAATACCAATATCAGTTCCAAAACCATCCATTTCGGTCAATAATTGGTTCAATGTATTTTCTCTTTCATCGTTTGAACCTTGCATGGCATTTTTACCACGCGCTCTTCCAACGGCATCAATTTCATCTATAAAAATAATACAAGGTGCTTTTTCTTTTGCTTGTTTAAATAAATCGCGAACCCTACTTGCTCCTACACCTACAAACATTTCAACAAAATCGGAACCCGATAATGAAAAGAAAGGAACTCCTGCTTCACCAGCAACGGCTTTTGCTAATAAAGTTTTTCCTGTTCCAGGCGAACCAATAAGCAAAGCACCTTTTGGAATTTTACCACCAAGCACAGTATATTTTTTGGGATTTTTTAAAAAATCCACAATTTCCATTACTTCTTCTTTTGCTTCATCTAAACCAGCTACATCTTTAAAAGTAATATTTACGTTTGTCTCTTTGTCGTATAGTTGTGCCCTACTTTTTCCTATATTAAAAATTTGAGCACCTCCACCACCGCCTGCACCACCACTCATTCTTCTTATCATAAAAAAAGTAAAACCAATTAGCAATAAAATAGGTAACCAATTAACTAAAAAATTTGATGTTTCGCGGGTATTGGCAAATTCAACAGGAACTTTTTCGTTTTGTGAAAAATCTTTTTGAATTTCGTCTAAGTTTTTTTCAAATTGTTGTAAATCGCCAATTTCAAAATAAAAATGTGGACCAACTTCACCAAAAGTACCTTGTCCTTTTACATCTTTGTATTTGCTGTTGTTTAATGCATTTTTCTTAATAAAAACTTCTGCTTTTTCTTTATTTACAACTATAATTTTTTCTACGTCATGCGTTAAAATCATATTGTTCTTAACATCGTACCAAGTTGTTTTTTTAGCAAAATCGTGCGGCATTAAATACAAACCAATCATTACAATTGCAATAATTCCATAAATCCAATAAAAGTTGAATTTAGGTAAATTATTTTTTCGTGGGTTGGGTGTATTTTCGTTTTGAGGTTTTAAATCGTTTGAATTGATATCTGCCATTTATTGGATTGTGTTTTATTTTTTGTTATTTATTTTCAAAACTACAATTAGTTTTGAGGTATTAAAATGTATTTATACTAATTGTGTTTTATTTTTTGTAAAAAACCATGCATGTTCCAAGGGAATAATCCAATTATTGTCAAAATCGGCTTTGGTAGTTATTTGGTTATTGAACGTTTTTGTAAAGGAATTTGTTTCTCCATTTTCAATTTTTGAAATAATATCTGTTTTGTTGAAAATGGTAACTTCATTGTTATTTATAAGTTGAATTTTTAATCGATTAAACAAATTTAAGTTGGTTTGTTTCTCTATGTCTTTAACCAAGTTAACCGATTTATCAATACCGCAACCACTTATTTCATTAAAGCCCTCATCAACCATAAATATTAAAAAGCAATTATACAAAACTGCAAACTCGGCCTTAAGTTGATTTTGATGAGCGGTCCAATTTTGTATAAAAGGAATCGCCATATCGTTAATAATAATTAGCTGTTCATGGCTTATTATTTTATCACTCGCATAAATCCAAACTTTTGCGTTTGGTGGCATTTGACTAAAAGGAAATGTCATTTAACAAATTTATTTTAACAAACTTAACAAAAATCAAACCAATGACAGTATGGCTGAAACAAAAAAACCATAAAATAACAAAAAAGCGAAAATTATTTATTTTCGCTTTTCTATTTCATTGATTTCTATTTATTTTATAACTCCAAGTTCTTTCCCTACTTTAGTAAAAGCAGCTATGGCTTTATCCAAATGCGCTCTGTCATGTCCTGCCGAA
This sequence comes from Chitinophaga pinensis, assembly GCA_945873755.1. Classification (GTDB taxonomy): domain Bacteria; phylum Bacteroidota; class Bacteroidia; order UKL13-3; family UKL13-3; genus JAAFJM01. The sequence continues at coordinate 15,157 of CAMCEM010000021.1, forward strand.
ATTTGAACCCTAATACGCGCTTGCCCTTTTGGAACCACAGGAAAATAAAAACCAATTACATAAATTCCTTCTTCTAATAAACGAGTTGCAAAATCTTGTGAAAGTTTTGCATCGTAAAGCATTACCGGAATAATTGCATGTTCGCCTGGTTTTACATCAAATCCTGCTTCAACTATTTTGGTTCTGAAATATTTTGCATTTTCCCATAATTTATCGCGTAGTTCAGTAGTTTCGGTTAACATATCTAATACCGCAATACTTGCACCAACAATGCTTGGAGCCAAAGTATTACTAAATAAATAAGGGCGAGAGCGTTGACGCAACATGTCAATTATTTCTTTTCGGCCACTTGTAAATCCGCCACTTGCACCGCCTAAAGCTTTGCCTAAAGTACCAGTTATTATATCTATTTTACCCATTACTCCACAATGTTCGTGCACCCCTCTACCGGTTTTACCCATAAATCCACTTGAATGACATTCGTCAATCATTATTAAAGCTTCGTATTTATCAGCCAATTCTACAATTTTATCCAACTGCGCAATGGTTCCATCCATACTAAATACCGAATCGGTAACAATAATGCGGTTACGGCAATGAACAGTAGCTTGCAATTTAGCTTCTAAATCAGCCATGTTATTGTGCTCGTATCTGTGGCGTTCTGCTTTACATAATCGCACACCATCTATAATGCTTGCATGGTTTAAAGCATCACTAATAATGGCATCTTTTTCATTGAACAATGGTTCAAAAACACCTCCATTTGCATCAAAAGCTGCGGCATATAAAATGGTATCTTCTGTTCCTAAAAATTCCGAAATTTTTGCTTCTAAAGTTTTATGAATATCTTGAGTACCACAAATAAAGCGCACACTACTTAACCCAAAACCATGCGAATCAATAGTAGCTTTAGCAGCTTCTAAAACTTTAGGATGGCTTGATAAACCTAAATAATTATTGGCACAAAAGTTCAATACTTCGGCTCCAGTACTTACTTTAATTTCTGCTGCTTGCGGGCTAGTAATAATACGTTCGCGTTTAAATAAACCTGCTTCTTCTATTTCTTTCAGTTCGGCTTGTAAAATGGGTTGTAATGTTTTGTACATGTTTTTTTAAATTTTATACAAATAAAATACAAATACCTTTTACATGGTAATGTTTAATTTTAATCAGATTAATTATATAATTTATTTTATTTTTATAACAAAAACTCCAGAATCTGGTAAATAAACTCGCTGACTTGTATTAAATACCCATGCATTATAATATTCACCTACTATACTATCATTTGTTAAAATTTTTGCGTTTCTAATACACGATAAATCATATTTGGAGTTATATCTGTTATAAATAAATGGAGAAATTATTAAATTATTTGATTTTGGTAGAGTTAGTAAACTATCTATATGAAAATAAGGGCCGTCAATTTTATATAAATTATCTTTTACTTTTTTAAAAGTATAGCTATTGTTTGAATTATCGAAAGTGTAGGTTAGATAAGTGAATTGATAAATTAAACAAATTTCACCGTTTTAAGTTCATGATATTCTTCTTTTGTATCAATAGTTTTTTCCTTTTCGCACGATGAGATAAGGAAAATAGAAATCAGTATTGTTAATGTTTTTAATATCATTTAATATAACCAAAAGTAAAAAAATTATCTAATAAATCAAATTAATGTTTTGGTATAATTTACTTTTAAATTTTTCTCTAATTTTTCCTTAAGCTAATTTTAAGACAATTTTGTATTCTTTTAATTTAGATTTGCCATAATTAAACCTATATGACCCGTTATATTTATTTGCTTTTATTTTTAACATTCAATTTTTGTGCATTGGCACAGAATGAAAGCAAGCAAATAGATAGTTTAATAGATGCTGCCAATAAAATAGGAACTCAAAATGTAGTTAAGGCAATAGAATTAAGCAAAAAAGCCGTTTCATTAGTTGAAAATTCAAATAATATTCCCTTAAAAATAAATGCTTTTAGAACTTTAGGAACATATTATTATTTGTTTGGTAATTTTAATTTAGCCATAGCCCAATATCAAAAAGCATTAGAATTTTATTCGGAAAACAATACTTCGAAAGGAGAAGTATTAATGGCACTTGGTAATTGTAATTTTGCAACAGGTAATTTACCCAATGCCATCAAATTAAGTTTAGATGCATTAAAAATATTTGAAACATATAATGAAACCAACAATCTTTTAAATGTATATGTGTTAATTGCAAGTATTTATGAAAGGCAAAATAATTTTACAAAAGCCATTGAATTTAACTTAAAAGCAGCTCAAATTTTTGAAGCCGATAAAAATATTTTTAGAACTTTAACTATTTATGAAAATATTGGTAAAATATATGCTTTACAAAAAAAATATAGCCAAGCAATTACCTACTATAATAAAGCACTTACCATATATAAAAGCATAGGTAATAAAGCTGGGGAGGCCATTACCTACCAAAGCATTGCAAAAGTTTATTATGCAACAAACGACTTTAAAAATGCATTGAATTTTTATAAATTATCGTACAATATATCGAAACAAAATAATGCAGATGTATTGGAAACAAGCAATTTATTGGGGCTTGGAAGCACCGAATTAATGTTGAATAATTATGGAGTTGCGGAGCAAAATTACAAGCAAGCTTTACAAAAAGCCAAGTTACTTAACCAACGATTTGAATTAAAAGAAGCCTACGAAGGTTTAGCAATTATTGCTAAATCAAAGAACCAAAACTTTGCGTCTAAAACATTTTCATTGTTAAGTAATCAAATAAAAGATTCATTGTTTAACGACTCAATATTAGCAAGTGTAACCAATACACAACTTATTTACGATAAAGAAAAGGCGCAACAACAGCTTAATCTTTTAAAACAAAACGAAGAATTGAGTAAAGTTCAGTTGGTAAAAGAAAGGCAAATAAACAATATGCTTTTGGCCATTGTTACTCTTTTTGTTTTGTTGGCATTGGTATTTTTTTATTTTTATAGAAACAATAAACGTATAAGTAAATCACTAGCTAATCAAAATAAAACGCTTGAAATACAAACCGAAGAATTGGGCAGGTTAAACAATGTTAAAGACAGATTTTTTAGCATTATTAGCCACGATTTGCGCAATAATTTAACCACCATGAAATTGTATTTTGACTTGATGAGCAATAAAAAATACAAACCCGAAAACACAGAAGAATTAACCAAACAAATTGCTTCATCAGTTGAAAATAATATTGATTTATTAGAAAACTTATTGGTGTGGGCCGCAGCGCAAATAAAAGGACTGCCATTGGTTTTTGAACCATTAAATGTAGTAGAATTAGTTAATAAAAATATAAACCTAGCAGCAAGTTTGGCTCATCAAAAAAACATTAATTTAGTTAATTTATGTAATGATGATGATATTATTTTTGCAGATGCCAATACAATAAATTTGGTGTTGAGGAATTTAATAGTAAATGCCATAAAATTTACCAATGATGGGGGAGAAGTAAGCATATCAAGTATTACTGATGACGGAATAGTTAAAATTTCGGTTATTGATAATGGAATTGGAATAGATAAAGAGAAATTAACAGAACTGTTTACTCAATATAAAAACCCAAGTACCCAAGGTACAGCCAACGAAAAAGGTACAGGTTTGGGTTTAATGCTTTGCCACGATTTTATAAAACAAAATAAAGGAACTATTTATGCTGAAAGCGAAAAAGGACAAGGCACAGTTTTTACTTTTGAGTTACCTGTTTTAAGTTTATAGTTTATGGACGATGGACCATCGACTATCATCCATGGACCATCGACTATGGTCTATCATCTATAGAAATTTTTATAAAAGGCAATATATATTGATAGGTTTTTGAAATAATTTTAGTAAAAATTGTATGTTTGTTTTTTAATAAATAAAATTGAATTACAAAATATTTAAACTGCTTTTATTGGCAATGTTGATGGGTCAAATATCAGCAATTGCACAGACTGGAAATTTGCCCGAAGAGCAACGAATTGCTTTTGATAAAGTATATTTTAAGGCAGTAAAAGAAAAAATGCAAGGCAATTTAAATGAAGCTGACCTTTCATTTAGAGAAGCATTAATTTTAGATAAAGATAATGCCAATGTGTATTATCAGCTTGCCGAAATTAATTATTTAAAGAAAAATTATAATGAAGCCATTCGTTTTTCGCTAATTTCCGTTCAGTTAAATCCCAAAAATATTTGGTACAATAACCTGCTTGCCGATTTATATAAAACAAACCGTAAGTATGAGAAATCGGCTGATTTATATTTAAAAATGTATAATGAGTTAAAGCCTGAAATTAATTATTTGTTCGAAGCGGCTTCCAATTATTTTTACGATAGCAAATTTTCAAAATCGATAAAAGTGCTTGATAAAATCGAGAAAATTATTGGCCCAAAAGAAGAAGTTATTATAAAAAAAGAACAAGTTTATTTACAAAGTAACAATATAAATAAAGCTATAAAAGAAGTAGAAAAACTAATTAAAAACTATCCTGACATTAAATATAAAGGCATGTTAGCCGATTTGTATTTAAGTAAAAAAGATGATAAAAAAGCCATTTCTATTTACAACGAAATATTAAACCAAGATCCACAAAATGGCTATGCTAATATTGCATTGTACGATTATTATAAAAGTAAAAACCAAAATATTTTAGCTGTTGGTTATTTAAAAAAAGCAATTGCTTCAACCGACATGGAGGTAAAGCATAAAATACAAATAATTGCTTCATACATAAGTCCTGTTAGTGAAGGTGAAAAAAGAAAAGAAGGATATGAGTTGGTTGATATTTTTAAAAAAGTAAATAAAGGGGAAGCCAGTGCATATATGCTAAAAGCTGATTTATTACTGCAAGATAAAAATTATAAACAAGCCCGAGAAGAGTACAAAAATGCAGCAAATTTGGAAAACAATAATGCTTTAGTATGGCAACAAATATTGTTTTGCGGACAGGAGTTAAACGACAAAGAAGGTTTATTAATTGATAGCGAAAGCGCTTTGGAGTTATTTCCTACCGAAGCATTGTTTTATAATTTTAAAGCAATTACAAGTTTACAATTAAAAAAATATGAAGCGACCATTGATGCTGCATTAAAAGGAGTAGAGTATGCTATAGACAATGCCGAATTACAAGTACAGCTTTTAAGCTTGGCAGGCGATGCTGCGCATTACGCAAAAAAACCTAATTTAGTTGATTCCGTTTACGAACAAGCATTAATTATAAATCCTAACAATGCTTACGCACTTAACAACTACGCCTATTTTTTAAGTTTACGCAAAGAAAAACTTGACAAAGCAGATAGCATGAGTTATTTAAGTTTAAAAATAGAACCCAATAGTCCTAGTTATTTAGACACTTATGGCTGGATTTTATACCAAAAAAAGGAATACACCAAAGCCAAAAACTATATTGAACAATCGTTGCAATTAGCCCCAACAAGTGGAGAAGTTTTGGAACATTATGGCGATATTTTATACCAATTAGGCGAAAAAGAAAATGCATTTCAATATTGGATAAAAGCCAAAGCAAACAATTCAACTGGGGAGTTTTTAGATGAAAAAATTAAGCAAGGTAAGTTGGTAGAATAAATTTTAATTTTTATTTCTTTATACCTGATAGGTTAATTAAAAATCTATCAGGTATAAACCTGATTTTTTCCGATTAATTTACACCCTTTCAAATACCTTAAAACTGTAATCAAATTTATTTTTTTCGTCAGCCAAGTGATTTGTTTCTTTAATAAGTTTCCAATCGTTTTCAAGTGAAGGAAAAAAAGCATCTGCTTCAAATATATGATGTGTTCGAGTTAAATATATGGTTTGGGTTAATGCTAAGCTTTGTTTGTAAATACTATCGCCACCAATAATAAAAAGTTCGGTTTCGTTTAAGGTTTTTGCAAAATCAATGCCCGCTTCAATGCTGTTAAACACATAGCAGCCTTCAATACTATTTGTGTTTCTACTTATTACAATATTGGTTCTGTTTGGCAATGGTTTGCCTATGCTTTCATAGGTTTTCCGTCCCATTAAAATAGCATGGCTGGTAGTTAAATTTTTAAAATATTTTAAATCGGCAGGCAAATGGCACAACAATTCATTGTTTTTACCAATTCCATTTTTTTCATCGGCTGCTACAATCATCGAAATTTTCATGCAGTAAAGGTATAAATTTTACAAACAAGTAAAATTAAATACATGCAAAAAATAGCAATAATTACAAAATTCTTATTTTGGAAAAGGTTAAGTTAAAATTTTTTAAAAAGATTTAATGTCAATTCCTGATAGAATACTTGAACCTCTTAAAACTAAAACCTTTCCCTCTGCTATGTTTAACGATGATAAGTTTTTTCTTTTATCTTCAATTCCACCTAAAATTGAAGTAATTTCTGTTTTAATTTCCCAATGTGAAGGAATAATTAACTTGGTACCTCCAAATACTTGTGTAGTATCCAAAACAACAGTTCCATTTATATCCGATTGAGATAAATCAATTTCAACACCACCAAAAATATTTAACAAATTTCCACCTTTAAAATCTTTAGTAATCACATTTTTTTTTACTCCACCTAAAATACAAGTAGACTCTAAATAATCCTCATCAGTAATATTTGTTCCACTATATTTATTTTGCCAGTTTCTCTTTTTTAAAGGAGATAATATCATTATCAATCCTGCCAAAATAATAATGGTGGGCCAAAAAAAGGTTTTAATATTTATGTCAACTAACCAATCGTCCAATAAAAAGAAAACGCCTACAGCTACAGGTATTAACCAACTGATATTTCTAAAAGAGTTTTTAGCTCCAGCAAAAACACCAATTACAATTAACAACATTTCCCATCTAAAAAACCAATAAGGCAAATCGTATCCTAGCCTATGGGCAAACAATACACCACCTACAATAAGTAAAACAACACCTGCAAAAACTCTTCCATTCATGCCAGAATGCATTATTTTTTTCTCGTTAGAATTCTCCATTATTTTTAATTTTTATAGTACGAATGTAGAATAGATTTTGAAAAATTGAACTTTAATTAAGTGAAATGTAATTAAATATACGTAAAAGGTGTTTTTTGTAGTTGAAATTTATTTTTAAATTATAGAAATGTTAAAAGCTTTAACTTATAAACTAATTTTGGTGCTATATATTTAAATGTTTTATTTGTTAAAAAATAGAGGTGAATGAAAGTTAATTTTGAATGTAACTTATGTAGTTCTAAAGAAGGAAACACAATTCCTTTTAGGTATAAATTTAAAGATAAGTTTTTGTGGGCTGTAAAATGTTGCAGTTGTGAATTAGTCTCCATTTGGCCAAGGCCAACTGATGAAGAGATAGTTGAAATGTATGCTTCTGATTATTTTACTGGTGATGATAAAAATACACATCACATGGAAGTTGCCTATGTCGATTTGCTTCAAGTTGATTATTCGGAAGGAGTAAAACATATGAAAAAATATACCCAAAATGGTAATATTTTAGACGTAGGTTGTGCAACCGGTAATTTTTTATTTGCATTAAAAAACAATGGTTTTAATGTAAAAGGAATCGAATTGTCATCGTATGCAGCCGAGTTTGGTAGGAATAAATTTGGAATTGATATAATAAATAAACCTTTCGATTTTAATTTATTGGGAAATGAATTGGAAGAAAACTATTTTGATGTGGTGCTAATGGGCGATGTATTAGAACATTTTACAAACCCAACTGAAGCCATGCAATTAACCAATAAAATTTTAAAACCAGGTGGCGTTGCGTTGATTCAATTACCTGGTACACTCAACTTACTTTCAAGTAAATTGGGTTTTATGGTTTATAAATTAATTGGTTCACAAAAAACCATGTACATTCCTCCTTTCCATTTAACCGAGTTTAGTGCCAAAACAGCAACCAATATGTTTAAAAAATGCGGTTTTACTAAAACAGTTATAAACCAAGAAGTAAAACATCCATCAACCATTCCACTTAGAGGAAGTTTTTTAGAAAATACTGTTAAATATGTATTTCAACATATTAATTTTTATTTAACCAAATGGTTTGGTGTTGCAGGTGATAGAATAAATATTGAAACCTACAAATAGCTCATCTTTTAAATATTTGCTACCAAATTTATTTTCTTACTTTCGCACCTCATAAAAAATTTAAATTAAGGTTTAACTCTTTTTTTATTGATATTACTATATTATGCATAGAACACACACCTGCGGAGAATTAAGAATTACTGATATAAACACCACTGTTACTTTAAGTGGTTGGTTACAAAAAAGCCGCGATTTGGGCGGAATGACTTTTATAGATTTACGCGACAGATACGGAATTACTCAATTGGCTTTTAACATGGAAACCAATGCTGCTTTATGCGAGCAAGCGCGTAAATGCGGACGTGAGTTTGTATTGAAAGTAACCGGAAAAGTAATTGAACGCAGTAGTAAAAATGCAAATATTCCAACGGGTGAAATTGAAATTGAAGTAACGGAATTTGAAATTTTAAACGAATCGCAAACGCCTCCGTTTACCATAGAAGACAATACTGATGGTGGTGATGATTTGCGCATGAAATATCGTTATTTAGACATTAGAAGAAAACCCGTTCGCGATAATTTATTGTTGCGTCATAAAATGAGTCAACAAACTCGTATTTTTTTAGACGCGCAAGAATTTACCGAAGTAGAAACGCCTGTTTTAATTAAATCAACTCCCGAAGGTGCGCGCGATTTTGTGGTGCCAAGCCGCATGAATCAAGGACAGTTTTATGCGTTACCGCAATCGCCTCAAACATTTAAACAATTGCTAATGGTAGCCGGAATAGACCGTTACTACCAAATTGTAAAATGTTTTAGAGATGAAGATTTGCGTGCCGACCGTCAACCAGAGTTTACTCAAATTGATTGTGAAATGAGTTTTGTGGAGCAAGAGGACATTTTAAACATGTTTGAAGGATTGGTAAAACATTTATTCAAAAATGTAAAAGGAATTGATATTGATTCATTGCCAAGAATGACCTTTGCCGATGCAGCAAAATATTACGGTTCCGATAAACCTGATACCAGGTTTGATATGAAATTTGTGGAATTAAAATCGCCTGTCGTAGAGACGTTGCATGCAACGTCTCTTCTTCCCGCAGGTTTCCCGGTTTTTGACAATGCAGAATTAGTAGTAGGAATTTGTGCCAAAGGTTGTGCTGAATATACCCGCAAACAATTAGATGAATTAACAGAATTTGTAAAGCGTCCGCAAATTGGCGCTACTGGTTTGGTTTATGCACGAGTAAATGCGGATGGAAGTGTAAAATCATCGGTAGATAAATTTTATGATGAAGCTACTTTAAAACAATGGGCCGAGGCTATGAATGCAGCACCTGGCGATTTATTATTAATAATGGCTGGAGCAACGGATAAAACCCGCAAAGCATTATGTGAGTTACGTTTGGAAATGGGAACTCGCTTGGGTTTGCGTAATCCAGATTTGTACTCATGTTTATGGGTACTCGATTTTCCGTTGTTAGAGTTTAACGAAGAAGAAAACCGTTGGTTTGCCATGCACCATCCTTTTACTTCACCAAAGCCCGAAGATATTGCTTTAATGAACGAAGGTAAGTTTGGTCAAGTTCGAGCAAATGCTTATGACATGGTGGTAAATGGCGTAGAAGTGGGCGGAGGTTCTATTCGTATTTTTGATAAAACTTTACAGGCAAAAATGTTTGATGTATTAGGATTTACCAAAGAAGAAGCGCAAGCTCAATTTGGTTTCCTGATGAATGCTTTTGAATATGGTGCACCTCCACACGGAGGAATTGCTTTTGGTTTCGACCGTTTATGTTCACTTTTTGGTGGCGAAAACTCTATCAGAGATTTTATAGCATTCCCTAAAAATAACTCTGGCCGCGATGTAATGATTGATGCACCAAGTGAAATTGATCAAAAACAATTGAACGAGTTGGGGATTAGTGTAGATGAAAATTAAATACTATAAATTATAATAAACATGAAAAAATTATTATTATTCCTAACCTTATTTTCTTTTCAATTCGCAAATGCGCAAACAATAAATGAAAAAGAATTTACTCCAGTTTTCCCAGGAGGTATTGACTCCATGTATGCCTTTATTGAAAAAAATACTAATTACCCTTCTTTAGTACAGGACAGTTTAAATGAAATAAAAGTGATGGTAAGGTTTGCGATAATGAAAGATGGAAGTGTTGATAAATGTAAAGTTTTAAGCAAAACTCCAAAAGAGTTTAACGATGAAGCTTTGAGGGTATTGAAACTTATGCCTAAATGGGAACCAGGCAAAATGAATGGAAGGTCGGTGGTTTTTTATTTTACTCTTCCAATACTTTTTAAGCGAAACTAACTAAGTAAATTAATTTAAAACTATAAAAAACACTTTAATATTTGATATGAAAAAACTATTATTACTATTTGCTTTGTTTTCAGCTCAGTTTTCATTTGCGCAAAGCCAAGAAAAGGAAATTTTATTAGAAGCAGAAGTAAATCCTGAGTTTCCTGGTGGTGAAGATGCCTTGTATGCTTTTATTAGTAAAAATGTTAATTATCCTAACAAAGAAAAAGAAAATAATATTACAGGAAAAGTAATAGCTAGGTTTGCAATTATGAGTGATGGAACTGTTGCTAATATTGTTATTTTAAGTCAAACGCCAAAAGCATTTAACGATGAAGTAATACGCGTTTTAAAACTAATGCCAAAATGGAAACCTGGAATGCAATTTGGAAAACCAGTTGCTGTTTATTTTACTATTCCCATAGTATTTAATTTAGAAGATCCAAAACCAATAAAACCTTTACCCAATAAAAGTAATGATTTGAATAAAATTGTTGGCTATGTAGGTTTAGTATGTGGTTGTATAATTGGAATTTTGTTGTTTAAATTATTTTAATATTTTTACTTTTTAAAAGTAATGTTTTTTTAAATACTTGTAAAACAATAAATTATAAAAATATTTTCTGTCAAATACGGAATCTGATTCCGTATTTGACAGAAAATAGTATTTTTGTTTTATGATTCAAAGAGATGCTTCAGTAAAAATAAAACAATTGGCAAGGAAATTTCCTGCCATCGGATTACTTGGTCCTAGGCAGTCTGGCAAAACTACTTTAGCCAAAGAATTATTTCCTAAAAAACCATATATCAGTTTCGAAAATCAAGACAATGTAATTTTGGCAATGAGCGATCCTCGTGCATTTTTAGCCAAGTATAAAACAGGTGCTATTTTCGATGAAATACAGCGCGTACCTGAATTACTTTCATACATGCAAGGTGTAATAGATTCGCAACCCAATAAAGTTGGTTTATTTGTTATTACTGGTTCTCAAAATTTATTATTACTCGAAAGTGTTTCGCAAACGTTAGCAGGCCGTATTGCTTTTATTCATTTATTACCATTCAGCATTGCCGAATTAGCAGCCAGTAAGTTTAGCACTCAAAGTTTAAATAAATTAATATTAAATGGAGGTTATCCACGCTTGTACGATAAAAAAATAAATACCACTGATTTTTACCCAAATTATTTGTTAACTTACGTAGAAAGAGATGTAAGACAAATTAAGAATATTGCTAATCTTGGTTTATTTCAAAGGTTTTTAAAAATATGCGCTACACGCGTAGGTCAGGAAATAAATTATACATCCATAAGCAATGATACAGGTGTTGACCAAAAAACGGTAATGAGTTGGCTTGGAATTTTAGAAGCAAGTTTTATTGCATTTAGGTTGCAGCCTTATTTTAATAATTTAGGAAAGCGTTTAACACAAATGCCAAAACTTTATTTTTACGATACTGGTTTATGTTGTTCCTTACTCGAAATAGATAACGATTCGCATGTAAATACTCATCCGTTACGTGGCTCATTATTCGAAAATTTAATGATTTTAGAATTATTAAAAAAACGATTGAACAATGGGCAACGAAGTAATTTGTATTATTGGAGAGAAAGGTCAGGTACCGAAATTGATATTTTAATAGAACAAGCATCGCAAGTTATTCCTGTTGAAATAAAAACAGCTACCACTTTTAGCAAAGATTATTTGAAAGGAATTAATTATTGGAAAAAATTAAATCCTAATGTTAAAAATGCATATTTAGTTTATACTGGAAAATCATCCGAAATTGATAATACTTTAATTATTAATTGGAAGGAAATATATAAAGTATAGATTTATAGTTTAATATAAAAATATTTTATGTCAAATACGGAATCAGATTCCGTATTTGACATTTTTTATTTTTCACTTTTGTTATAAACCCAACTCTATTTTTAAAAACTTAGCAGTATGGCTTTTGGGCTCTTTACAAATTTGTTCTGGTGTGCCTTCACATAATATTTTCCCACCATATTTGCCACCCTCAGGTCCCACATCTATAATATGGTCAGCTACTTTTATAATATCTAAGTTGTGTTCAATTACCAATACTGAATTTCCTTTTTCAACTAATTTTTGAATAACTTCTAACAATACTTTCACATCTTCAAAATGCAATCCTGTACTTGGTTCATCTAAAATATAAAAAGTATTTCCTGTATCACGTTTACTTAATTCGGTAGCTAATTTTACCCTTTGCGCCTCGCCACCACTTAAGGTTGTACTTTGTTGTCCTAGTGTAATGTATCCTAACCCAACATCGTTCATGGCTTCTATTTTTCGAAGAATTTGAGGTGTGTTTTCAAAAAATTTCACAGCATCTTCTATCGACATATCTAACACATCGTTAATAGATTTGCCTTTAAACCTTACCTCTAATGTTTCTCGGTTATATCGTTTACCATTGCAAGTTTCGCATTTAACATATACATCAGGCAAAAAATTCATTTCAATGGTACGCATGCCCGCACCTTGGCAAGTTTCGCAACGACCACCTTTTACATTAAACGAAAATCTACCAGGTTTATATCCTCTTATTTTTGATTCGGGCATGGCTGCATATAAATCTCTAATATTTGAAAACACTTCCACATAAGTTGCAGGATTACTGCGTGGTGTGCGCCCAATTGGCGATTGGTCTATTTCTATTACTTTATCAATATGTTCAATGCCTTTAAACTCTTTATATGCCAATGGTTTTTGGTGCGAGTTATAAAAATGCTGGCGCAATATTGGGTATAAAGTTTCGTTGATTAAACTAGATTTTCCGCTACCACTTACACCAGTCACACAAATTAATTTACCTAATGGAAACTCAACTGTTACATTTTTTAAGTTATTTCCTGTGGCACCTTTTAGAACTAATTTTTTGCCATTTCCTTTACGCCTGGTTTTAGGAACTTCAATTTGTTTTTTACCATTTAAATATTGTGCTGTAATGGAATCCGATTTTATAATTTCATCCCAAGTTCCTTGTGCTGCAATATGTCCACCATGTATGCCTGCTCCATAGCCAATATCTAAAATATAATCACTTTCTTGCATCATGTCTTTGTCGTGTTCCACCACAATAACACTATTTCCAACATCTCTCAGCGATTTTAAAGAGTCAATTAATCGGTTATTATCGCGTTGGTGTAAACCAATACTTGGCTCATCCAAAATATATAATACACCAACCAATTGTGAACCAATTTGAGTTGCTAATCGTATGCGTTGAGCCTCGCCACCACTTAAGGTTTTTGATGGTGAATTTAAGGTTAAATAATCAATTCCAACGCCAATTAAAAACTGAATACGGCTTCGAATTTCCTTTAATATTTCAGCTGCAATTATGGTTTGTTTTTTATCTAATAATTTATCTACTTCTTCATTAAACCATTGTCCAAGGGCATTAATTTCCATTTGCGATAAATCAGCAATATTTTTGTCGCCAATTTTATAATGTAACGACTCTTTTTTTAGTCTGGCTCCATTACAATCAGGGCAGGGTAGGAGTTGCATAAATTCTTCTGCCCATTTTGAAATAGAATCGTTGCTTTTTTCTAAATAATTCTTGGTAATTATGGGCACTAATCCATCCCAATGGCTGTTGTAATTTTGTGTATAACCGCTGGCATATTGATATGGAATTACCAAAGGTTCATCGCTACCATGTAATATGGCATTCAATGCATCTTTCGATATTTTTTCTATAGGGTCAGCAAAACTAAATTTAAATCTTTTTGCTATTTCACGTAATTGAAGAAAAGTCCAGTTTTCTCTTATTTCGCCAAGAGGTGCCAACGCATTTTTATTTATACTTAATTTTTTATCGGGTATAATTGCATTTTCATCTATAATACTTTTTATACCTAACCCATCGCAAGTAGGGCATGCACCATAAGGCGAGTTAAACGAAAAAGTATTTGGTTGCGGTTCATCGTAACTAATACCGCTTTTTGGGTCCATTAAATATTTACTGTAGTGGTAAGGTTGATTTGTTTCATTATCTAGCAAAACCATGGTGCCTTTACCCATTTTTAAAGCACTTTTTACACTTTCTGCTACGCGCATTCTATCGGGTTTGCGTACTTCAATTCTGTCAATTAATACTTCAATGTCGTGTATTTTATAACGATCGGCTTGCATTTTAGCTTCAATTTCTTTCACCACGCCATCAAGCCTAACTTTGGTATAACCTTGTTTGCGAATTTGCTCAAAAAGTTCACGGTAATGTCCTTTTCGCCCTTTAACCAATGGCGCTAAAATGCTTATTTTTTTATTTTCAAATTGGGTAATAATGCCGGTGATAATTTGTTCTTCCGTCATTTTTATCATTTTTTCACCACTTTCGTAGCTATAAGCATCGGCAGCGCGAGCAAATAACAAACGTAAAAAATCGTAAATTTCGGTAATGGTACCTACAGTAGAGCGAGGATTTTTGTTTACTGTTTTTTGTTCAATAGCAATTACAGGTGAAAGTCCATTAATTTTATCTACATCGGGGCGCTCCATATTGCCAATAAACTGACGGGCATAAGCGCTAAAACTTTCCATATACCTACGCTGGCCTTCAGCAAAAATGGTATCGAAGGCTAACGATGATTTGCCACTTCCACTTAAGCCAGTTATGGTAACCAATTTATTACGTGGAATTTTTACATCAATGTTTTTTAAATTATGTTCTCGAGCACCTAGTATTTCTATGTATTCGTCTTCTAAAACTGTTGTGTTTTCGGTTTTATTGTTTGTCATTTTATTTGCGGCTGGCTGCTGGATGCTAGCTCTTGGCAAGTCATTAATTATAAATGTACTTGTCAAAAACATCAGTAAAATTTAGTATTTATTTTAGTAACTGCGAAAATACGTACTTTGTTTTGATAACTAGTTTAATAATGATTAAAGTTTATTTTATTTATTATAGATGTAAATAAGCAATTTCATAACTCAATTTGATAATTATCAACTTCAAATCATTTGTTTTTAGGTATTTTTACCAAAATTATTTTTAATAAAATGCAAGAAAAAGTAACAATTGTTGGTGGAGGTCTTTCGGGTTCTTTATTAGCTATATATATGGCAAAGCGTGGATTTGAAGTGAGCCTTTTTGAACGCAGACCCGATATGCGTAAAAACAAAATTTATGCTGGTAGATCAATTAATTTGGCCTTATCTACTCGTGGTTTAAATGCACTTTCAAAAATTGGTTTAGATAAAGAAATTTTAAGTGATGCCATTCCAATGTATGGAAGAATGATGCACAGTGTAAATGGTGAATTGACTTACCAACCTTATGGCAAAGATGGACAAGCTATTAACTCGGTTTCGCGTGGAAGATTAAATATTAAATTAATAGAGTTAGCCGATGAATATCCTAATATTACTATTTATTTTAATGCAAAATGTATCGATTTAGATTTAACAAAAAATACATGTGTTTTTGAATTAGAAGATGGTTCAAAAAAAGAAGTTTGGAGCGACAGAATTATAGGAACAGATGGTGCTTTTGCTGCTTCGCGGGGAAAATTACAAATGGGAGATAGGTTTAACTACTCTCAGTTTTATTTGCATGTTGGTTACAAAGAGTTAATTATTCCTGCTGGTGATAATGCTAAATTTTTAATGGAAAAAGAAGCACTGCATATTTGGCCACGCGGAGCTTATATGATGATTGCTTTACCTAATCCTGCAGGTGATTTTACTTGTACATTATTTATGCCTTTTGAAGGCGAGTTTGGTTTTGAACAATTGGATACACATGAAAAAGTAGTTCGTTTTTTTAATACTAATTTTGCTGATGCGGTTGCATTAATGCCTACATTAGCTGATGATTTTTTTAATAATCCTACTTCAAGCTTAGTTACTGTTAAATGTTATCCTTGGGTAAAAGAAGATAAATTGGCTTTAATGGGCGATGCTGCCCACGCAATAGTTCCATTTTACGGACAAGGCATGAACTGTAGTTTTGAGGATGTAGTAGTGTTTGATGAATGTGTAGAAAAACATTTTCCAAATTGGACTAAAATTTTTGATGAATACCAAAAATTGCGTAAGCCAAATGCTGATGCTATTGCCGATTTAGCTATTCAGAATTATTATGAAATGGCCG